>NZ_CEYADA010000003.1:0-113477 GCF_982780845.1 Thalassococcus sp. | reverse complement strand
CTCAACTGAACGCGCGTCGCTTAAGTCGAAAGTTCCCGCGTCTCCCATCGCATCAGGAGCCGTATCCGCAAAGACTTCTGCTTCAGACGTGTCCTCGATATCAGCGGTGGTTTCCTGTTCGGTACTGACCTCCACATCGTCCGCAACGTCCAACAGAGCATCCAAATCGGGCTCATCGGGCATCAGGGCTTCAACGCCCTCAGCCTCCGCAGGAACAGTTTCCTCCGTGACTGTCGAAATGGCGTCATCCGACAAAGGAGCGCTGGCCAACTCATCAAGTGCAGGTTCCTCGGTCATGTCCCCTGCGGCGGAGCCTTCCTGAGGAAGTTCCGCCAGTGCCTCGGCATCTTCAGAGACCAATCCCTGTAGTTGCTCCAAAACGATGTCGTCACCATTATCTTCCGCGATGTCGCCGGTGGGCGTAGTGTCAGCGGTGTCCGTCGATGGCGGGACTTCGTTTTCTTCCGTCAGGGAGTTTTCATCAGGCACTTCGACAGAAGTGTCTTCGAGCATTGCGTCCATTTCGTCAGCGACCGCATCGCCAGCCGCGCCGGACTGGATCGAGGCGTCGCCCTCTACTGTGTTGTCTATTTCGAGGCTTTCTTCGGGTGTGTTCAGAGCATCCATTGTGGTCGCGAGGTCGTCGAAACCAGCCGCAGGTTCGGCAGGTTTATCAGCCGGGGCGTCACCCGACATGCTGCTCATCAACGCGGCAAGGTCGTCTCCACTGTCATCGTCTTCCGCACTTTCATCAGGTGCGTTCAGAGCGTCCATCGTGGCTGAGAGGTCATCGAGGCCAGCCGCAGGTTCGGCAGGTTTCTCAGCCGGGGCATCACCCGATATGCTGTCCATCAACGCCGCAAGGTCATCGCCACTGTCGTCACCTTCGGAACTCTCTTCAGGGGCGTTTAAAGCGTCCATAGTTGCTGCGAGGTCGTCAAGACCTGCCGCAGGTTCGGCAGGTTTCTCAGCCGGAGCATCACCCGACATGCTGTCCATCAACGCGGCTAGGTCATCTCCACTGTTATCGTCTTCGGCATTCTCTTCAGACGCGTTCAGGGCGTCCATAGTGGCCGCGAGGTCATCGAGACCTGCCGCAGGTTCGGCAGGTTCCTCGGCCGGGGCATCACCCGACATGCTGTCCATCAACGCGGCTAGGTCATCTCCACGGTCGTCGTCTTCTGCACTCTCTTCAGGCGCGTTCAGGGCGTCCATCGTGGCCGCGAGGTCGTCGAGACCTGCCGCAGGTTCGGCAGGTTTCTCAGCCGGGGCATCACCCGACATGCTGTCCATCAACGCGGCAAGGTCGTCTCCACTATCATCGTCTTCCGCACTCTCTTCAGGCGCATTCAGAGCGTCCATCGATGCTGCCAGATCGTCCAGACCTGCAGCGGCTTTGGCAGCTTCGGCCTCTGCGCGTTCTTGGGCTTCGATGCGGGCCAAGGCTTCTTCCGCGCTGATGATGGCGTTTGGATCCTTGGGCGCTTCGGCAGGTGCCGCTGCAGGTGCGGCTTCGGGTTCATCTTCCCCTCCCATCTGATCGAAAAGCGCCATCATGGCGTTGTCCTCCAAAGCCGTTGTCTTCGGTTGCGGCTTGGGTTTCGGAGGAGGCGGGGGCGGCGCGGGTTCCGGTTCGGGCGGGGTTTCCTCGATCACCACGGCTTCGATGATCTCTGGTTCTTTCACCAGCTTGCCCTTTTCCATCGCGGTAAGGCCGTCCCGTAGCGCGCGCAGACGGAGTTGCATCGCAAGCTGGCGTTTGCCGTCGTCGCGTTCGTCGTGCCAGACCTCGGCGCCCGCGTTGGCGATATCCACCAGACTGCTTTGTTTGTGCTTCTGGAAAATGCGCCGCAATTGACGGGGCAGAGCCGTTTTGCTGGGGGGCTTAATCTCTGGTTTTTCCTGCGTCATCGGAGCGCTCCGGTGTTTGTCTTTCTAAGTTGGCATCGGACTTGCAAATATCGGGCCAGATTGCGCTGCGGCGCTGACAGAAAAGCGATGCAAAGGAAGGTCCAAATGGTTGGTGTACGCGATCATCTGGCGACACATGCAAATGCCCTTATGCTGCGGGAAAAGCGGAACGCGGTTCTGGCGTCGAATATCGCCAACGCGGCGACGCCCGGTTTCAAGGCGCGTGATTTCGATTTTTCGCAGGCGATGAAGCAGGCGGTGGGAGAGGCCGAGTTGCGGACAACGCACGACCGGCACATTCCGACCAGCGCAGCCGCGGGCACTGGCTTGGGATATCGCCAGCCTTTGAACCCGTCGATGGATGGCAACACGGTCGAACTTGCCGTCGAGCAGACCGAGTTTTCGGAAAACTCGCTGCGCTATCAGACGAGCCTTCAGCTTCTGAACCGTAAGATCAGCGGTCTGACCCGCGCGATCAAAGGAGAGTAACAATGACAGTCAAAAACGTCTTTGACGTCGCGCAGCGGGCTATGACGTCACAGTTGACCCGCCTGAATACGGTCGCGTCGAACCTTGCCAACGCGAATTCGGTCAGCAGCACCGAAGAGGGGGCCTATCGGGCCATGCGCCCCGTGTTCAAAACGATCTACGCCGAGAACACCAAAGACTCGGGCCTGTCATCCGTCGGGGTCGAACGCATCGTTCAGCTCGATCGTGCGCCAGAGCGCCTTTACCAGCCCGAACACCCCGAAGCCGACGCCGACGGGTTCGTCTATCAGGCCGTCGTCAACACCGAAGAAGAGATGGTCGAGATGATGGAAGCGTCCCGCCAATATCAGAACACCGTCGAAGTTATTTCGACGATGCGGGCGCTGATGGCACGAACTGTGAATATGGGCCAGTGATAGGGAAGGAACGACATGACCTCTATTGATGGCATTTCATCTCAGATCTCGGGTTTGCGGACGCAGACATCGCTTCAGCCCGAGAACGTGACCGGTTCGCAGGAACTGGGGCAGCAGGATTTCCTGACGCTGATGACCACGCAAATGAAAAACCAGGATCCCTTCGCTCCGATGGAAAACGGCGAGTTTCTGGCGCAGATGGCGCAGTTCTCGACGGTGAATGGTTTGGACACAATTAACCAGACACTTGAGTCGATGTCCGCGCAGTTGGGCTCCAGCCGCGTCCTGAACGCGTCATCGATGATCGGTCGCCAGGTGTTGGTGCCGGGCACGCTTGCCCGCGCGGACAGTGCGGGCGCGATCAACGGCGTGGTCGATCTGGTCGGATCGGTGTCGTCGGTCTCTATTCGGTATACGGACGCGCAATCCGGCGTCTTGCTTCACCAGCAGGAAATGGGGCCGCAGCCTGCGGGGCGGCTTGATTTCAGCTGGTCTGATGTACCGGCCAACATCCGTGACGCCAACGGGGCGATCCGCGTGTCGGTCGATGTGGGTGGGAATGGTCAAAGCGCTGCGATCGCACCGATGGTGTACGCACGCGTGATCGGTGTCGAGGTGCCGCCAGAAGGCACCGATTTTACCCTCAACATCGAGGACTACGGTCTTCGCAACAGCCTAGAGATCAGCGCGTTGCGTTGACCTTTTGCCACCAGAGCTAAGAACATGAAGGTGCAAAAATGACGTTTATAACAGCTTTATCCGGCCTGAATGCCGCCCAGACCGATATTTCGACGACGTCGAACAACATCGCCAACGTGGGCACAGTAGGTTTCCACAGCAGTCGCGCCGAGTTCGCCGATTTCTATCCGAACTCTCCGTATTCCAACCCGCAAACGACAGTGGGCTCGGGTACTCAAGTGACCCGTGTGGCGCGCAGCTTCCAGCAAGGCACAGTGGGTGCGACTGGCAACCAGCTTGATCTGGCCATTCAGGGTGCTGGCATGTTCCAGATGCAGACCGAACCGACAGGCGGCGAAATCGCATACACACGGGCAGGGGCGTTCGGCCTGAATGAGAACGGCTATATCGTCAATGCGGAAGGCTACTACTTGAATGCCTATCCGGCCTCGGATGGCGGCGATGTCCTGTCGATGGTTGTCACGCAGCCGGTCAAAGTCGAGATGTTCGACGGCACGCCAAAAGCCACCGAGAATATCACGACAGCTGTCCAATTCCCGTCTGGTGAATCCATTTCCGGCACGCAAGCGGTTGTTCCTGCCGCGGATTTTGACAGCGCGAACCCCGAAACGTTTGCCTATAGCAACTCGATCAACATCTTTGATGCCGATGGCCAGCCGCAAAGTGCGAATATGTACTACATCCTGCGCGATCTGCCGGATGTGGACGATGAAACCACCACCTTTGAAGTGCGCCTGACAATTGATGGTCGCGATGGCACGGAAACCTTTGCAGGTGATGCTACAATAACCTTTGACGGTGACGGTTATCTGGTCGATGGCGCTGGGCAGATTTCGTTTGATGTCGCGGGACGTAGCATTGCCGTAGATTTACAGGACTCGCGCATCGAAGACGCCGAGTTTGCGGTGAAGTCTTTTTCCCAAGACGGCGAAACCCGCGAAGCGCTCAGCGGCCTACAGGTCGATGACGCAGGTCTGATTTGGGCGGCTTATGGTGGCCGTGAATCCAAGGCGATCGGTCGCGTGGCGCTTGCCAACTTCAACAACCTTGGCGGCTTGGAAAACCTCGGCAGTGCGACATACGGCGCGACCCGAAGCTCGGGCGCCGCGCAACTGGGTGTTCCGGCGGTCAACGGGTTCGGCTCGATCCGCTCGGGCGCACTGGAATACGCGAACGTCGATCTGACCAAGGAACTGGTGAACCTGATCACGGCTCAGCGGAATTTCCAAGCGTCGGCCAAAGCGCTGGAAACCAACCAGTCGCTGTCGCAGACGATCATGAACATGCGGACCTAAAGGACGCCGTAATCCATGGATAGAATGATCCATACTGCCCTGAATGCCTTGCGTGTCATGCGTGACACGCAGGTCAATCAGGCGCAGAACCTTGCCAACCAGAACGTGCCGGGATTCCGTCGTGATCTGACGGATAACACCAACACCAAGTTTCTGGATGTCATGAACGGTCTTCAGACTCGCGCCTTTCAGATGGAAGGGGAAGGCGGGGCTTTTGCTGAACAGGCTGGGTTCATGGACCGCACAGGCGAAGAGCTTGATGTGGCGATCGGTGATCAGGGGTACTTCTTTATCCAGCCGCAGAACGGCGAGGTGGCTTTGTCACGTCGTGGCGATTTGCGCCGCCAGCCAGATGGCACGCTGATCAACGGCGCAGGGGATACAATGCTGGACGCCGGGCTACAGCCCATTGTCGTTCCGCCGTATCAGTCGATCCGGATCACCGAACTGGGCGAAATCCACATAGAACCTCAGGGCGGCGCGCCGGGTGAAACCGTGGTTGCGGGCGTTCTGGGAACTGTTGTTCCAGATGCCGATGTGCAGCTTCGCAAAGGTCTGGACGGGGAAATCCGGCAGGTCGATGGTGGTGTTCCCAACCCCAACCAAGGGGCCGAGGTGATCCAGTTCACGCTTGAAGGCAGCAACGTCAATCCGGTCGAGGAATTGCTGACCTCAATCGAAATCCAGCGCAACTTCGAGATCGGCTTGCGCATGGTTATGTCCGCCAAAGAACTGGACGAAGGCAGTGCCACTTTGATGCGGCCGCCTGAATAAACTGCGCCACCTATCCCTTTGGATTAAAACCATTCATCCGTAAGGGTTAGGCGCATTGGCATATGCGTTGCAGAAATCGATGAAACGGAATTTTCCCAGGAGGGGATGCGATGTCATCGAACGCCATGCATGTTGCAAAGACCGGATTGAACGCCCAACAGGCGCGTATTCAGGTCATTTCCAACAACCTTGCAAACGTCAACACCACTGGCTTCAAACGCGACCGCGCGAACTTTGAATCCCTTCTTTATCAGGTGTGGCGTCCTGCTGGTTCCCAGACATCTGAGGCAACCGAACAGGCATCGCCCACCGCCGTGGGTACGGGCGTGCGCATGGTCAACACCGAAAAGCTTTATACCCAAGGGTCGCTGGCCAGCACCGGAAACGCGCTTGACGTGGCCATCGATGGAAAGGGCTTCTTTCAGGTGCTGATGCCGGATGGCCGGATCGGCTACACCCGCAATGGTGCGTTTTCGCAGAACTCCGAAGGCGTGCTGACCACCGCAAGCGGGTATGTCATCCAGCCTGAAATCCAGCTTCCTGCTGATGCCTTGTCTGTCACAGTTTCCGCAGACGGTATCGTCAGCGTCACCCAGCCCGGCGCGGTTGAACCGCAAGAGGTGGGGCAGCTGACGCTGGCAAACTTTGTGAACCCGCGTGGCTTGGATCCCATCGGGGAAACCTTTGTCGTCGAAACCAACGCAAGCGGCGCGCCCATCGTGGCCGCGCCTTTGGCGGATGGGGCCGGCAAGCTGGTTCAGGGCTTTCTGGAAACCTCCAACGTCAATGTCGTCCAGGAACTGGTCGACATGATCGAAGCGCAGCGCGCTTACGAAGTGAACTCCCGTGCGATTTCGGCCTCGGACGAAATGATGCGGTACCTCTCTAACAAACTATAAGGGTCGCTCTTGATGAAGTTCTTTAAGTTTACAGCGGCTCTCGCCGCACTGGCCGTCGCAGGCTGTTCGACACAGGTCGAAAATGCCCGTTCGGAAAACTTTGAACCGGTCTTTCCGGTCGAAGCCATCGAAACAGAATACAGCTTGCCGTCGGGTGGGATTTATTCGACCTCGGGTCAGGGCCTGTTTGCCACGGACCGCCGCGCCAAAGCGATTGGCGATCTGCTGACCGTACAGTTCACCGAAAGCTTTTCGGCCAAGAAAACTCAGAATGCGGGCACGTCGCGGACCGATAATTATAACCTCGCTCTGCCAGGCGCGATTTTCACCAACTTTGACGGCTCTGGCATGACGTCCAGCACGCAGCAGGCCTTTTCCGGCTCTGGCAGCGCGGCGCAGTCCAACTCTCTGACCGGTCGTTTGTCGGTGTCTGTCGTGCGCGTGCTGCCCGGTGGGAACCTTGAAATTCTGGGGCAGAAGAAATTGACCCTGAACAATGGCGACGAATACGTCCGCCTGAGCGGCATCGTCCGCCCTGCCGATATCAGCGCGCAGAACGTCGTGCTGTCTGACCGCATCGCCAACGCCCAGATCGAATACATCGGCGCGGGGCAGGTGGCTGATGCTGGCAAACAAGGCTGGCTGCGTCGTGGCCTGAATACCGTTTCCCCGTTCTGAGGTAAGCACATGATCCGTCACTTACTGCAAATTCTGGCATTGACCCTGATCATCATGCCCACCATCGCCAGCGGCGACCGCCTGAAAGATCTGGCATCCGTCGCCGGCGTGCGTTCAAACCCGCTGGTGGGCTATGGCATTGTCGTCGGTCTGTCGGGCAGCGGTGACGGAAACAACAATCTGACGCGGCAATCGATGCAGTCCATCGTGTCGCGTTTGGGGCTTGAGGTGTCTGCCAACGATCTGGACGCCAAGAACGCCGCTGCCGTGATGGTAACAGCCGAACTGCCGCCTTTCATCAAACCCGGTCAGACGATTGACGTAACCGTGTCCACCGTGGGCAAGGCCAAGTCTCTTCAGGGCGGTACGTTGCTGATGACCCCGCTGATGGGCGCAGATGGCGAGGTTTATGCCATTGCACAGGGCAACATGGTTGTCGGTGGTCTGGGTGTTGAAGGCGGTGACGGGTCATCCGTTGTTGTGAATATCCCGACAGTCGGGCGCATTCCGGGTGGTGGCACGGTTGAACGCCTTGTGCCAACGCCCTTTCTGGAAAGCGACTATTTCGTCCTGAACCTGCACCGGAATGATTTTTCGACGGCAGGCAACGTGGTGGATTCCATCAATGCGATTTTCGGCAGCGGTGTCGCCGCAGCATTGGACGGCACGTCGGTGCGCGTTCGTGCGCCCGCTGATCCGGCAGAACGGGTGGCCTTCATGGGCATTCTCGAAGGGATCGAGGTCGATCCGGCATCGCCACCCGCGCAGGTCATCGTCAACTCGCGCACCGGCACTGTGGTGATCGGTGGCGATGTCCGTGTCTCACCTGCCGCTGTCGCGCATGGGTCGCTGACGGTACGTGTGAATGAGGATTTCAACGTCGATCAGGCTGCCACTGTTGTGAACGGCGAAGACGGCGTTGTGGTCGCTGGGGGTGAGCCGGTTGTGACGCCCGATACGCAAATCGAAATCGAACAGGACCCCGCCCGCGCCTTTGTCTTTGATCCGGGCGTGTCGCTGTCATCGCTGGTGGATGCGATCAACGCGGTGGGCGCAAGCCCCGCCGATCTTGTCGCTATTCTGGATGCCTTGCGCCGTTCGGGCGCGCTTCGGGCCGAACTGATCGTGATCTGAGGGTATTATGGAGCTTCCTTCAAAACTTCCCGTCGCGCTGTCGCGAAACGATGGCATCGCCCTGAAAGGCAGCTCCAGCAGCGAAGCGCGCCTGCGCGCCGCCTCCGAAGGGTTCGAGGCATTGTTCTTGCAGCAGATGATGAAGGCAGGGCGATCAGCGTCCTTGGCCAAGGGCATCTTTGATGGAACGGGTATGGATACAACGCAATCCCTGTTGGACCGCGCCATGACAGAGACCGGCGCAAGCCAGTCCAAGCTTGGCATGGCCGAGGCGATCTACCGGCAGTTTTCCGGCCACGTCGGAAAAGAGCGGTAATCCGCGATGTCCGATCTGTTCAATATCGGCCAGTCCGGCATCGTTGCAGCCCGTACCGCGCTGACGGTCACGGGCGAAAACATCGCCAATGCCGATACCGAAGGGTATCGCCGCCGCGATGTGTCGCAACAAGAGATTGTCGGCGCTGGTGCATCACTCTTGTTCACCGATGCGGGGCCTCAGGGCGTTGAAATCACCGACATCCGGCGCGCTTTTGATTCACTTATCGCCGCACGCACCCGCATGGCCACAGCGTCCCATGCCGCGGCCGAGGCATTCCTGCCGCATCTGGAATTGGTCGAAGACACGATGATCCCGCGCAACGGCGGCAGTGTGACCGATCTTATGGCGGACTTCTTCGGCTCGCTTGCCAATATGTCCGGCTCGCCTGCGGACTCGGGCCTTCGCCGCGTCGTTCTGGAAACCGGTAGCACCCTTGCTGCGGGCATTTCTGAAATGACTTATGCGATTGAACGCATCCGCGACGGTGTTCAGGACGAAGCGCAGCGGCGCGTGGACGATGTGAACACACAATTGATTGCGCTGGGCGAGCTGCAAAAGGATATCACCTCGGTCACCGGAACCGCGCGTGCGGCCCTTCTGGACCGTCGTGATGTGTTGTTGAACCAACTGGCGTCGAACATGGACATCCATGTCGCGGTCGGTGCGCGCGACTCGATCCTTGTGTCTGCCGGAACAGTTCCCGGTGGTCCGGTTCTGATGAACAATTCCGAGGTCGGCTGGATCAGCCGCGATCCCACGGGTCGACTGACGATCTATGATCCGACCTTGCCGGATGATGACACGCCTCCTGTGAGGATGCCGTTCGACGGTGCCTTGAAGGGGCTGAATTCCGCCATCGGTGCGATTGACGAAACCATCGGCGATCTGAACCGCTGGGCGACGAAATTCGTGCGGCAGATGAATGAACTGCACCAACAGGGTCTTGACCTGAATGGCGACCGGGGCGGGCAGATATTTTCGCTGGACGGATGGGCCCCGACCTTATCGCCGCTGAACCGTGGCTCTGCCTTGGTTGGCGTGACGGTTACGGATCCCGAAGCAATGCCGGAAGGTCCGCTCGAGCTGGTTTACGACAGCAACACGTCGGTCTGGCTTCTGAACACGGATGAGGGCGAAACGCTGGCGTCGGGTAATCCGCGCCTTGGCGTGGAAGGTTTGGCAATCGCGGTCAGCGGCACTGTGGCCGACGGGGATCGCGTGACGTTGACGCGCACGAACGGCCATGCGCGCAACATGATGTTCCTTTTGGACGATGTGGCAAACATCGCCGCGGCGGGGGCGCTGACGGTTTCATCCAGTCCGGAGAACGCCGGAACGGCCCGCATGTCGGCCAGTGAATACACGCCGCCTGTCAGCCCGTTTCAGGACCTGTCATCAGTTCTGACCGGCGAAAGCACGCAGGCGGTCGAGTTTCTGTCACCTGGCGTTGTTGGCACCATTCCGGCAGAGGCCGGTTCGGCCTCGCTTCTGGCGTTGTCACGCGACGGCGTGCTGGAAGCCAGCCTACCGTCCGGTGCGAATGTATCCGAGATCACGCTAGACATTGATGGCGAGGCGCACAGCTTTTTGCTGCCCTCTGCAATGACGCCTGAAGAGGCCGCAGAAGCGCTGAGATCCGGTGCGGTTCTGTCAGGCGATGACCTGTCTTTTGCCGATCTGGGGCTGACCGCCTCGGGCACCGACGGACGCTTTGCTGTTGCGGTGCAGGAAGGGCGCAGCATGCCATCGGTTCAGGTTGTCACCGACGCGGGCAGCTTTGACGCGATCACGGTCGTTGATCCGGCCCCGGCCGCCGAATTGTCGGTGTTTACCCGCGAAGGCCGCCAGCTTTCAGGTCCACCATTGTCGCCGTCCGAGGCTGCAGCGCTTTTGACACCCGAAAACGGCTTTGTCGTCGGCGCGGTCTATCAGCGCGTCGCGTTGAACGAGGCTTCGGGCTATTCGACCCTGACGCAGGATCAGGCCAGCGGCGCAGGCGCGGCCACGCTGTGGCTGGGCGAGGGGCTTGAGATCGCAACCTGGTCCGGCTCTGACGCCGCACCTGCACGCGCGTCCGAAACCATCGGCTTTGCCAGCGGTGACAGCACCGACGATATCACGATCCCTGTAGGTGCCAGCGCAGCGCGTCAGGCAGAAATCCTTGCCGATGCGCTGCCATTGTCGGCCACAGCCTATACCGCAGCGCTTCTGGACGTGCCAGCAACCGGTCGGATCGTGTTCGATCTTTCCGGTGACAACACAAGCGCCAGCCGGATCGAGGTTAATCTGGATGCCGAAGGCCCATCTGGTCTGGCTGCGGCGATCAATTCCAAGTCGCCCATCACAGGTATTCGCGCCGAACGTGCCAGCGATGGCAGGTTTGTTCTGATCCATGATGGCGGCGCAAACATCACCCTGTCGGCGCTTAATGCGTCTGGCGGCACGCTGGGCATTACCCGCCTTGGGCAAGACGGCCAGACACTGGGTGCACAGGTTCTTTTGGGCGCAGGTCAGACAGCAGCGCGGATCACTGGAACCGTCCAGTTGTCCGGCGCGGATGATTTCGGCGTGTCCGAAGGTGGGCTGACGATCAATTCGATCCGCGATCCGTTTGTGAACGGGCGGCTCGACAGGACGATTACGGACGCGGGAAGCACACAAGTTCTGGGCTTCCATTTCGAAGCCGCGCTGGACGGCGCGGTGACCGACATCGACGCGATCAGCGCAGGCTCTGTCGGGTATCGGCTGAACATCGGTCTGCCGGACGGCACCAGCGCCGAGTTTGCCTATGATCCTTCGCTGGAAGGCGTGGACGCGACCACATTGGCCGCCGGTCTTGCTGCCGCCATGCGCGAAGAGGCCCCCGCCAGCAGCATTACAGGCAGCGCATTGGCCAGCCTTCCGCCGCAAGGCGCGCAGGTGAAATTCATGCTGGGGTCGCAAGGCTACGCAGTGCGCATGACCGCCGCTGGCCCCGAGGTGGTCGGCCCTGAACCGGATCGACTTAACGCCTATTTTAACGACGCGAACCAACTGGTCGTGGAAACTGTGGGCGGGCATCTGGATGGCGCGCCTCTGCGTATTCCGCCTGACGCCGCCGATGCTGCGCGTTTTGGCTTGGGCGTTGATGAGCTGCCGCAAACTCGACTGAGCGGCCAACCCTTTGATGCCGCCGATCTGCCCGCCAGCTTTGTCGTGAATGCGGCAGGGACGGACTATACCTTTACCGCATCAGCGGGCGGCATTAGCGCGCCAGCGGATTTCCCGGGTAGCACCGAGTATGACGATGTGACGGGCGCATTTTCGATCACTGTCGATGCGCGTTTGGGTGACGTCAGGGTTCTTCCCGGCCAAGGGGCGCAGGCCGCAGGGTTTAAAACGATCGGTGCAGAGCTTGCTGTGGCGGGGGATCAACTGGCGATCAGCACGTCTGATGGCCGCGTGCTGGATTTGACGGCCCAAACAGTCGGCAGTGCCACACGGATCGATCTGGACAACCTTCCGGGCGAAGACCTGTTGGTCGTCATGACCGGCGAAGGCGCCTTGCGCCTGTCCGGTGAGATCGGCGCGCCACCGGAAAAGCCGCGCACTGCGGTTCGTGAACTGCGCGTTCTGGATGCCGAGCAGGGGCTGGTCGGACTGTTCGATCAGGAAACGGGCGCATCCATTGCCACACGCACATTGGATGCAGGCGGGACCGCGACGCTTGGTGGCTACGCGATCACGTTGGAAAGCGGCTATGCCACAGGCGACACCTTTGTGATCTCGCCAAACGGGGCAGGCAGCGGCGATGCGCGGACCACCGAATTGATGGCCGATCTTCAGAACCCCGCTGGATCGGACGGACGCGGCGGCTTTACAGCGCTTTATGCAGAAATGCTGGGCGCAGTTGGCAGTGCGGTGCGGGCAGGCGAAGACCGTCGCGATTCAACCGAGGCCGTCAAGGACAGCGCGCTGAAGGCAGAAGCCGAAGCCAGCGCCGTCGATCTGGACGAAGAGGCCGCCAAGCTGATGCGCCACCAGCAGTCCTATCAGGCCAGCGCCCAGATCATCTCGGTCGCGCGGCAAATGTTCCAAACCCTTCTGAACTCGTTGTGAGGCTGACATGACCATTGGCACAGCACTCTTTCACATTCTGAACACGCAGGCGTTTTCACGCATCGATCGCGATATTTCGGAGCTTCAGGATCAAGTGTCCTCGGGCAAAAACGATCCTCGGTTCTCAGCCGATCTGGAACGGGGGCAGCGCCTGTCGGTGGCCAACGAACAGAAGGTCATGATCGACCGCTTCAAACGGAACGGCGAACGGGCACAGGCGCGTATCGCCGCCGCCGACAGCACCTTCGACAGCATGACCCAGATCATGCAGCGCTTTAACGAATTGGCCATTCAGGGCGGCAACGCCACCGTCAGTCCGAGCGACCGTCAGGCCATGTCTCTTGAGGCCGAGCGCCTGCGTGAATCGCTGTACCAGTTGGCAAATACGCGCGACGAAAGCGGCCGCCCGCTGTTCGGTGGCTATCTGACAGAAGGAAACGCCTTTATCGACGGGCCGAACGGCATCGAATATCGCGGTGACGGCGGCCAGATCCAGATGCGCCTGTCCGAGAATGCGGTTGTTCAAACCAACCTGACCGGAGAAGAGGTTTTCCTGTCGGTCGAAGATCAGAACGGCCAGAAGCGGAACGTCTTTGATATGATAGACGATCTGATCCGCACCTTTGCCAGCGACGGCGCACATATCACCTCGGAAAAGACGCGACCGGACAGCATGACCGTGCAGTTCGATTTTCAGCGTCAGGCTGAACAGTGGTCTTTTGACATCACGGGCACCAATGGCACAGCGCATATTCAGGTAGATGCCAGCGCCGATAACCCAGAAGCGATCCGCGATGCGATCAATGCGGTGCAGGCAGAAACCGGTGTGACAGCGACGTTGTCGGATGACCGGTTGTCTGTTGTCATCAAGACCGCAGGCGATGTCAGTATCGCCAACGTGGCGACTGTTCCTGATCGGAACGGTGTGCTGGCGTCGGTTCCAAATGATGATGGCACTTATGCCAAACTGGTCTCCAAGGGGCGCACAGCCACGGACCAGATCACCGCAATGTCGCGTGCCGCCGAACATATGTCCAACCGTAGGACGGAAATCGGCGCCATGGGTGCGGCGATTGAGCGGTATCAGGACGTGCTGTTGAACCGCGAACAGATCCTTGATGCAGCGATCTCGGGGCTTGAAGATCTGGACTTGGCCAAGGCCATTACGAACCTTCAGAAACTGTTGGTCAACCGCGATGCCGCGCATCAAACTTTCGTCAAGATCGGCCAGAAAACGCTGTTCGATTTCATTCGCTAGGAAGTTGGCCCAAGGATTGCAATCAGCGCTTCATGACTGGTTTGCACGTATCCCCACGCATGGTGATCGCAGCGTTTGCTGCGATCTTTTTGGTGACAGCCGAAGCCTTGGCATCGGTGCCGGACTGCGAGGCACTGGCCGAACAGGCCGCCGCGGCGCGCGGCGTGCCGTCCAAGCTTTTGCCGGCGATCGCCCGTACCGAAAGCGGGCGGGGGCAGGGCAAACTGGGGCACCGTGCATGGCCATGGACGTTGAACGTCGCGGGCAAGGGCTATTACTTCGACACACGCGAACAGGCGCTGGATAAGCTGCGTCAGGTCATCGACAGCGGCCAGCGCAACGTCGATGTCGGGTGCATGCAGGTCAATTACCGCTGGCACGGGAAGGAATTCGGCTCGATCGAGGAAATGATGGATCCGGTCGCCAACACCCGCTATGCGGCGCTGTTCATGTCACGACTGCGCGAACGTACAGGCAGCTGGAACAAAGCCACGCAGTTCTATCATTCGCAGGACCCGAAGCGCGGCGCGTATTATCTGGGCAAGGTCCAGAAGATCATGAAAAAGGTCGATCCCGGTTCATTCCGCTCGGAAGTGGAAATTGCCGGCGGCGAAGAAAACGGCACGATCACGGACAGCACGACAACCTCGTCATGGCAGGTGGCCTCGGCCGAACCCGCCACCGTGACGCCACAGGGATCAGCGATCAGAAAAACCGTCCAACGCCAGCGGACCGATCAAAGGTTCGCACGCAGAGGGCCACTGGTCATGGTGGAAAGCCCGTTGTTGGGGATGGCGCATCAGATGGTTGGCGAAGGCTCTGTGCCAGACATGAGCGGTAAAAAATCGAATCTCTCGGCGATAGACGTGCCTTTGTCGCCGGAACTTGCATTGCAGATGGACAGAATTAAGCGGATCAGGAGCGGATTTCAGAACGGACATTGATGAAAACATCAGATATTTTCGAAGAAATAGTTCCTTCGTTTGTGAAGAAAACTTTCGATACCCAACAAAATCCATAGAGGCGCTAACACAGCCATAGCGTCGTTCGTTGTAGTGTCAGAATGCTCTAACCTCGTCTGTATACACAGTGGAGGTTTGTAACATGACGACTCATTGGACGCCCGGATCGCAAGACACTCAGACAATGTCTGATCCCCGCATGGATAGCATGATCGTCGGACAAACCCCAGTTGTGGTTTCAATGAAAAACGTCATCTCTCTGGTCGCGCCCAGCGATGCGGCTGTGATGGTTCAGGGCCCGACGGGTGCCGGTAAGGAACTGGTCGCTCAGGCGCTGCATATGCTGTCTGGTCGCAAAGGTCCGCTGGTCGCCGTTAACTGTGCTGCAATCCCTGCCGATCTTCTGGAATCCGAACTGTTCGGCCATGAAAAGGGGGCGTTCACTGGCGCAACCGAACGCCGCATCGGCCGCGTCGAACAGGCAGACGGTGGCACGCTGTTCCTTGATGAAATCGGCGAGATGCCATTGGCGCTTCAGGCAAAACTGCTGCGCCTTCTTGAGACACAGAAAATCCAGCGTATTGGCGGGCGTTCCGAAATCGACGTGAACTTCCGTTTGGTCACAGCCACGCACCGCCGGATCACCGACGAAGTCGCCGAGGGCCGTTTCCGCGAAGACCTGTTCTTCCGCATCAATGTTTTCCCTGTCACCGTTCCATCGCTTGCTGAACGGGCGGCAGACATTCCGCTGATCCTGACGGCCATGGACATGCGCATGAAAGCACAGCGCCCTGGCACGAAGACACCGATTTTCTCCTCCTGTGCGATGCGCGCGCTGCTGGATCACAGCTGGCCGGGCAACGTTCGTGAACTGCGCAACGTCTTTGAACGCGCTGCCGTCCTGTTCTCGGGGCAGACCGTGACAGCCGAGCATGTGCGCGCCGTCCTGCTGACACCGGACATGAACGGCAGCACCGATGGTGGAGCGGGTGCCATTGTGGATCAACCGGCCGTGACCGATCTTCGCGAAGCGATCGAGGCAGAGGGGTCGATCAACATGCGTCGTTACCTGCTGGAGATCGAAGCGGGCCTGATCGAAATGGCGCTTGAACTGAACGATGGCTGCGTCGCACATGCGGCCCGCGCCCTGCGCATCAAGCGCACGACACTGATCGAGAAGATGAAGAAACTGTCGATCAACCGTCTGGCTGCGTGATCAGCGCCGGGACTTACCCGGCGCGATCCTGACCCTTCGGGTCAGTTGTTATCCGAATTCCACGCATCTATCAGATTGGTGAGGTATTCGCCTGTGCTGTTCAGCTGCGTGACAATCGTTTCCATATATGTGAACTGCTCAAGATAGCGATCGACCAGCGTTTCCATCCGCTCGTCCAGCGCCTCTAGTGCTTCGTTCTCTTCGCTGACGGTCATGTTCAGGCTGTTTTCGCGATCACTGATGGACCCACCCAACTGAAGATAGCCATCAATCGTGTCGCGGATGCTGGACACGGGGCTTTTTGCGAATGTCAGGTCAAACGAATGTACGTCCTGCGGCACTGTAAAGGTCGCGCCTTTCAACGGGCCGGTGAGGGCGAAATAGGTTTTTGAACCGTCTTCGTTTGTCAGGCCGAATACATCGTTGCCATTCAGTGTCGCGTCACCCGTATCGGGGTCGCGCGCGAACGTATATCGACCCGGCGTGCCGTCTGACGCAGGCAATCCGTCAATTGACACGCCGGGCTCCGTGCTTCGAAGGCCATCTTGCAGCACGGATTCAAACAGGCTTGGATTGTTCTTCATGACACTGTCGAATTTTGCGGAATCCAGCGAAAGGGACCCGTCACGCTCGGTGCGCACGCCGAAATCGGACAGATAAAGCGTCGCGCCGTCCGGTCCGCTAAAGCTTTTGGCCAGCATGTTGGACACGTCGCGTTTGATCGCTTCTGCAACCGGATCGCCCGCCAGTTCGCCGGATTCACTGCCGCCAAATCCACGCGCTGTCAGGTCTTTCAACAGTTTCGTGCTGGCGTTGATGTCGGCCAGCAGGGATTCCATGATATCGCGCGCCAGATCGGGATCCGTGTTGGCCGCGACCGTCACAGGGCCAGTGGTTTCCGCCTCGAGTGTCAGCGTCATGCCTGCGATCAGATCGTTGATTTCGTTGCTGCTTCGGCTGACGTTGATGCCGTCCACCGTCAGCTGCGCGTCACTGCTGTTGCGGATCATGGCCGTCGCCGGATCTGTCGCAATATCAAAGGCTTGAAGCGATGCGTCTGACGCAGGATCAACTGTGAACCGCAAGGCGTTTGCCGCGCCTGTTTCCGACACAACGCCAAGCGAAAAGTTCCCGTCACCGACGTTCACCACCCGCGCTGTCACGCCGTCCAGCGCGTTCAGGGATGTGGCCAGATCGGCCAAGGTGGTGGTTTCCGTGACAGTGATTGTCTGCGCCGTGCGCGCACCATTGGCGGTGAAGCTTTGCGGCTCGCCCGCCCATTCACCAAAATCGATGGTCAGTGTGCCCGCACCGACAAGGGCATCTTCGCCAGTGAAACCCGCAAACTCTAGAACCTGCGACTGGGCCAGAGAGCTGACCGTGATCTCGGACGAGATGTTCACAGCGCGTGTCGCGTCGGTCATGGCAACGGACACAGCAGAGGACGACGACTGGGCATTGATGGTGCCCATCGTGCGGGCGATGCTCATGCTTTCCTGAAGGATTTCAAGTTGGCCGCGCATGCGTTCATAGCCCGTCAGGGACAGCTCAGCCGCATCGATACGGTCCGACACAAGCATCTTGCGCGGTTCGATTTCTGCCGACGCCAGATCATTCGACAACTGGGTGATGTCGATGCCTGTGCCGTTTGTGTTCAGCTTACTTAGGATTTCCATGTGCGCTACACTTCCTCAGCCCAACCAACGGTGGTTTTCAAAAACTGTTAGGGGCAGGGCGTGATCAGTAGTTGATTTCAATTTCGATCCTGCGGTTTTTCTCGCGGCCTTCGGGGGATGTGTTGTCGGCAACGGGCATCGTTTCACCGCGGCTGATCGCCTGCAGGCGGCTCGGGTCGATCAGACCGCTGTCCGAGAATTCGCGCAGAACCGAAGACGCGCGTCCGGCGGCCAGCCCCCAGTTGTCACGGAATTCGGATCCTGCTGAGACAGGCACGTCATCTGTATGTCCGGTGATGACGATGTCGCTGGCTTCACCCATCGATGCAAAGGCAAGGCGGGCCATGATATCGCGGGCCTCATCAGTCAGATCAGCTTTGCCCGAGCGGAAGGCACCACCAGCACCGACAGTGATTTTCACCTTGTTTTCTTCCTGTTCGACGGTGACCAGACCTTGGGACACCTCTTCGCGCAGGGCGACGCGCAGTTCAGCCTCGGCAATCGCGGCTTTACGCTCGGATTCGCCATCTGCCGGCGTTCCTGTGCCTTCGCTTTCGCCGCCAGTTGATCCGCTATCCTGTCCGGTCATCTGCGCCAGCTGGGGGAGCGCATCGGCCAGACCTTCCAATTGCACATCCGAGGTCGAGGCCCCGCTGGCTTTGGCCTGTTCAATCGCCTGCGCCGCATCCTGAATTTGTTCGGCCAGTTCTGTCGGGCTTTGGGTGTCGCCTTCAAAAGACATCACCACTTTGCCATCTTCGGTTTTGACCTGTACCTGTCCCGAGGCCAAGGCATCGGCAATCGCATCCGCCAGCGCCTGATCCGCGCCGTCGCCTTGGGCGCCGTTGCCTTCGTCTGGCGAATTCGATGTTTTCTGTTCGATTTCCTTGCGGTCGAATTCGGTCGTGTCCTGCGTGATTTCTTTGGTCACCGACGGCTCGGGCGAGGGGCTGAAGGTCAGTTCCAACAGCGTCGTGCCCTTGGGCTGTTCGACCACGGGCACTTCGCGCTGGACACCGAACGCGTTTTTCAGCGAACCGGCGACCATCTTGAACTTGGGTTGGTTAAATTCCGCAAAGGACAGAATAAGAACGAAGAACGCCATAAGTAGCGTCGCCATGTCCGCGAATGTCGCCATCCATGCCGGGGCACCCACCGGTGGGCACTTCGGGCATTCTTCGTCGTCGGCCTCTTCGACAGGGATCGGTAGGGGGATCGGCTTTTTGGACATGTCTTATCCTCAGGCAGCCAGAAGTTTGGCTTTTTCCTTGGGTGGCAGGTTGGCGACCATTTGGTCCTGAACGTTGCGGCTGGATTCACCCTTGGCGATGTTGCGCAGACCTTCGATAACCATCTCGCGATAGGTGACTTCGGCGGCTGTGTAGCCTTCCATCTTGGTCAGCATCGGGCCGAAGATCACGTTGGCAAGAAAAGCACCGTACAGCGTGGTCAAAAGGGCAACCGCCATCGCAGGGCCAATCGCCTTAGGGTCAGCCATGTTCCCAAGCATCGCCACCAGGCCGATCAGCGTTCCGATCATGCCCATCGCGGGGGCGATATCGATCCAGGCCTTTACGACGGTCTGAAATCCTTCGTGGCGGATTTTCATCGACTTGATTTCAAGGTTCATCTGCTTGACCAGCTTCGGCTCGTCCGCGCCGTCGACCAGCATTTGCAGTCCTTCCTGAAAGAACTTGTCAGGGACGTCTTGTCCTTCCAATGCCATCAGGCCGTTCTTGCGGGCCACGTCGGACAGTTCGACCATCTTTTCGATCAGGTCGGACTGTTTTTGTGCCTTGGGCATAAAGGCCTTGGCCATCGCGCCAAAGCTGCCAAGGAAGATATTCATGGGTGCCATATACATAACCCCAAAGAACGTGCCGCCGAACACGATCAGGATAGACGGAACGTCGATGTACGGGCCCAAGCCACCGGAACTGATCATCGCGCCGGCGATCATGCCGATGGCGCCGATAAATCCGATAAGAGAGGCGATATCCATGCGCGGACTCCACAGGTTTTATAGTCGAAAATGGAGTGCAAGAAGCGTACCAGACCTGATTTGGCCCGTTCGGGTGGGTAAAATGTGAAACTATATTATCAATTAAAATCAATTATTTGACGCCTATTTTGGCGGCGCGGCTATCAGAGCTTCTAAACAAATTTGAGCAATTCCGTTGCATGATCCAAGCGCTAGGCAGCGCAGCAGGATTAACCCAGGAGCAAGACCAATGACTGCTATCAATACAAATATTGGGGCCATCAACGCGCAGGCCAATATGATGCGCGTCAACGAAGACATGAACACGACCATGCAGCGTCTGTCGTCTGGTAAGCGCATCAATGCAGCGAAGGACGACGCGGCCGGTATGGCGATCGCGGAAAAGATGACCTCGCAGATCAAAGGTCTGAACCAAGCGGTTCGCAACGCGACAGACGGCAAGAACCTGCTGGACACCACAGAAGGCGCGCAGGTGGAGGTTTCCTCCATGCTTCAGCGTCTGCGTGAACTTGCTGTTCAGTCTTCGAACGACACGAACACAGCGTCTGACCGCGGTAACATCGCATCGGAAGGTCAGCAGCTGATCACAGAAATCAACCGTGTTGCGACAGACACCACCTTCAACGGTATGAAGATCCTTGACGGTTCCTTCAACGCCAAGCAGTTCCAGATCGGTGCGGATACAGGCCAGTCGATCGAAGTGAACGTTGACTCGGTTCACTCGACCGAAATCGGCGCGCACAACCTGTCCACACAGGTAAAGATCAACACATCCGCCACAGACAACGGTATCGCAGCTGAAACAATCTCGATCACTGGTCATACAGGTTCGGAAAGCGTGTCTGCTGTTGCAAACATGTCGGCACGCGAGCTGGCTGCAGCGGTAAACAACGTTTCGGCTTCGACAGGTGTGGAAGCTTCCGCTGAAACAAACGTGAAACTGTCCGGTTTGACTGGTACAGGCAACATCTCGATGGATGTGAACGGTGTCAGCATCGGTGAAGTCGCGATCACAGACGCGACAGACCTGCGTGGCCTGCGCGATGCGATCAACAACAAAGCTGGCACAACCGGTGTGACCGCCAAAATGGGCGACAACAACGGCGAGATCGTTCTGACATCCAAGCTGGGCGACGACATCAGCATCTCGAACTACGAAGATAAGGCGTCGACAGACTCCAACATGACAATGACCGCGCTGAACAAAGACGGCACGGCAGACGGTGGTACGCCAGCCACTCTGGCCGGTGACGGCACAGCGGGTGACGCGACAGTGGTCGGTCAGGTTGAATTCTCGTCCATGAAAGCCTTCTCGGTTGGTGGTCAGAACGCGGCTGCAGACACAGACTTCCTGGATGCAGACTCGAACACATCCACACTGTCCAAGGTCTCTGACATTGATCTGACAACTGCCGATGGCGCGTCCAACGCGATCAAGGTCATCGACGTTGCTCTGCAGAAGATCAACCAGACACGTGCTGACTTGGGTGCGGTTTCCAACCGTCTCGACAGTACGATCTCGAACCTGACAAACATCACCGTCAACGTCGAAGCGGCTCGTTCCGGAGTTATGGACGCAGATTTCGCAAAAGAATCGTCTAACATGGCACGTGGCAAGATTCTCTCTCAGGCAGCTACCGCAATGCTTGCACAGGCGAACTCTTCGCAGCAGAACGTACTGTCTCTGCTCCGCGGCTGACGGTTTTTTGACACCAAAAATAAGGCCCGGCGCGCAATCGTCGGGCTTTTCCTTTTTTATCAGGTATTTAACTTGGCATGATTTTTGACTCGGATTCCATGTTAGCGGTGTCAAATCCCGAGTCTGTCAAAAACTAAAATATCCGCGCAATTCTCGTAGGGGCAACGGAGGCCAGTACGATGAATTTCCAAGTATCCCAGCAAATCCGCCAAAGTCAGTCTTTGGTTATGACACCCCAGCTTCAGCAGGCAATCTGCCTTTTGCAGCTTGGAAATCTGGATCTGCGCGCGTTTATCGAGAACGAAGCAGAAGAAAATCCCTTTGTCGATGTGCGTGTATCGAAGGGCGAACAGGACTACGGTCGTTCGCTGGCTTTGCCCTCGCAATCCAAAGGCGGCTCCGCATCTGATGACTTTGATTACATCGGCTCTCGGGCGGCTGATAACTTGCCGTCTTTGTACGGGCATGTATCGTCCCAGTTCGATCTGATGTTCACCGATCCCCGTGACCGTATGGTGGCGGAAGTGTTCCTTGAAGCGTTGGAACCCAACGGTTGGCTGGGCGAAGAAATGGAGCTGATCGCAGAACGCGCGGGCCTGTCCATCGAAGACGCCGAAGAGATGTTGCACCTGGTCCAGCGCGTTGAACCCGCAGGTCTTTTTGCCCGTACGCTTTCCGAATGTCTGTCTATTCAGGTCGAAGAAAAAGGCCTGATGACCCCGCTGTTCCGGTCTCTTCTTGATAATCTTCCGATGCTCGCCGCTGCCGACCTGAATGGTCTCTGCCGTGTGTGCGGCTGCACTATGGATGAGCTGAAGCCGGTTCTGAAAGAGCTGCGCAGCCTGAACCCGAAGCCGGGCACAGATTTTATCTACGGCGATGTCACTCACCGCGAACCTGACCTGATTGTCAGCCGTGGCGCAGAAGGCTGGCAGGTTGACCTGAACCGTTCCACGCTGCCCGCCGTTGTTGTGGACGAAGACAAAGCGCAGAAGGTCATGCATGACCGCACTGCCAGCACTTATATTGGCGAACGTCTGTCGGTCGCCCGCTGGCTGCGCCGCGCGGTGGAACACCGCAACCAGACCACTTTGATGGTGGGTGCTGAAATCGTGCGCCGCCAGACTGCGTTCCTGAACGATGGCCCCGCACATATCGTGCCGATGACGCTGAAAGATGTGGCCGATGCGATCGGCGTTCATGAAAGCACCGTCAGCCGTGTGACAACTGGTATCCTGATCGTCACTCCGCAGGGTACATTCGGTCTGAAAAGCTTCTTCAGCACGGCCTTGGCGTCGGATACGGAAAATGCGGCATCGTCGGCGGCTGTACGTCATCGCATCCAGAAGCTGGTCAAAGACGAAGATCCGATGAACCCGCTGAGTGACGATGCGATTGCCAAGATGATCAGCGACGAAGGCACCCATCTGGCCCGTCGCACTGTCGCGAAGTACCGCGATATGTTGAAGATCCCGTCATCCTTCCAGCGCAAGCGCGCTGCAAAACTGGCGCAAGCCTAACCTCCCTCAGACCTTCCTGTCGACTGGCCCCGCGCTTTGGCGTGGGGCATATTTGTATTCCAGTTCGGGTTCGAGGATTTTGATCGCCACGTGAAGTGACTCTTCGCTGGTCGCGGCAAGAATAGCGATGGGCACGCTGCCATTGGCCAAACGGTCCATGCGGAACAATCCGGTGCCCGCCTGCCAGAAATACAGAGACAACATGATCGCGACCAGAACGCTGACCAAGGTTCCGGCGGGCATGGCGATGATCATCAACGCAAACCAGACACCCAATGATCCCCACAACCGCATCGCGGCCAGCCAGAGAGGCGGCATGATAAGCGCAAAGATCGGGCGGCTAAGGCGTTGGAATTCATAGCGGCCTTCGGCGTCGCTGAAGACTTCCCAGTTGTCCATGACCTCGGGGTACAGGCGCTGGTATTCGCCGCTGATCTTGAATTCGGGGCCCGCTTTCCATTTGCCCAGTGCAGCACTGTCGGCAAGCACGACAAAGCGCCGGCCCTTGCGTTGAAACGTCAGCGCGACAGTGCGCCCTTGGGTGCCGATCCGTTGCAACAGAGTGGCAACCTGACCGTCGAACGGGACGCCATTCACACTTTCCAGCGCGTCGCCTTCACGCAGCCCTAGGGCGCGCCCTTTGGGCCAGACAGCGACCAGAACCAGTGTTCCGAATTCGGCGTTTTCCTGGGTGTCTTCCATCGCGATCAGGGATAGCTGAACGGGTTGCTGGGGGCTTTGGCGGTGGGGCGCGGTCTGGGTTTTGGCTTGGGTTTCGGTTTCGATGCAGTGCTGCTCGCGGTCGACGTTTGCGGTCTTCCGCTGCCGGTTGTCGTGGTGTCCCGGGCGTTTTTCTTTTGCGGTGTGGGGGCCAAGCCATCAGCCAGCATGCGTGTCAGAGCGAGTTGCAGATCAGAGTTGCCTGCGATGATTGCGGCCTGCGTTTCTTCGTGGCCTTTTTCGACGGCATCCAGAATGGTCGCAGCCATTTGCGATTGCATCGGGTTTTCCTGTTCGGCATCCATTTCGGCGGCGGCCATTTCGGCTGCGGCTGCGGCCTCTTGCTGGATCGACAGGATAAGTTCGTGAACGCCCGTCACGCTGGTTTGCACGTCTTCAAAACCGGTCGTCTGACGCGTCTGCATATCGGCCAGAACGGCCGTCATTTCACCGATCGCCGACAGTTGGCCATCCAGTCGTTCAACGGACTGAGTGAACAGGGTTAATGCCTCGATCTGGGTTGCGGCGGTGGTGCGCATTTCGTTGATCGTGCGGAAGTAAATCAATCCGGCCAGCCCCATGCTTCCGACAGCGCCGATCAGGGTGCCGATCAGAACGGGCTTCATTTTCCCACCGAAGGAATTGATTTTCTCGGCCGCGACAAGCGTATCTGCCTTCAGGCGCGTGATTTCAGCGGCTGTGTCATTCGCCGCCTCTGCGGCTTCGACCGCAAGACGGATGCTTTCCTGCAGTTCGTCGTTCTGGGACATGTGTGAGCGGCTCCTTCGTCGGCACAAAATCCAGTGCGAAAAGGGGGATGCATCATTCGTGCCAGACAAGATTCAAATCAAAACCGATTGCACCTAAATCGTTCGGCTTTTCCGCCGTTTGCATAACCTAGATAGATGCTCATTTCCTAACCATCAGCAGGCCAGCATAATGACACGAATGACAGACGTTCCCTCGACAGCGCCACGTTTCACGCCGTCGATGATCCAATCCGTTGCAACCGATGCAAAGCCCTTTGCCATTCTGACCTTGGGTGTCGAACGGTACGAGATCGCGGATGTCATGATTGATGAAGAAGAGCGTCTCGCCTTCCGCCCCGAGGGCGAGGACACGTGGACGGCTCTGGATCGCACCATCGAAGACGGTTGGAACCGTGTCGGTGCCGATATCGTGGCCTCGAAACCCACCGCGCTGAAATCGTTCCTGCAGACACATGCGGTACGCCTGTCCGGCAACGGCGTAGAAGACGAGCTTGAGTTCGACACGCTGGGGACAGTCTGGAACGTCAGCCTAGGCAGCAGTGGTCTGGCCGCTGTCGCCTTTGATGATCGTGCCGTTGTGCCGGTTCGGTACAAAGACGAGCTTCCGGATGATACGCGCGACAAGGCGATTGCGATCCTGGTCAAGGCGATCCCCGATCTGCGCGAACATTTCGATGAAGATATCGATTTGTGGGCCTACCGGATCGCGTCAGGGGTTTCCATTCTCCCCGTCATGTAAGTGGCTTCTGACTTTGTCCACCAATCTGGCGATCTGAAACCGGAACGCCCCGGCAAAACAGGCCAGGGCGCAAATCCCCAACAACAGCCTGATGAGCACGTCAGACGTACTGGCCGCACCTGACATCAGCCAAAGTCCAACAAGAGCAAAGGCGAAGGACGAAATCACTTCGCCCGTGCTGCGGCCTGTTCTGATCGAACGTCTCATGTCCGATATCTCCTTTGTTCGGGGCGGCCAAAGCTGTCGAGACGCAGCTCGGGCGGTAGATCGATCTCTGGTGTGTCTTCATGCAAGCCGTGTTCCAGACGCCAGACATGCGCCAGAAGGATCGCCACGGCGGCGTAAAGGTCGGGCGGGATTTCCGATCCGATTTCGCCAGTGAAATACAAGGCTCGGGCAAGGGGCGGGGACTCAACCGTTTTGATCTTTTTCGTTTTGCCGCGTTCGCGGATTTGCTGGGCAATCACATCGGTGCCCATCGCCAGAATAACTGGCGCATCGCGCAGTTCGGGTTTGTACTGAAGTGCCACGGCAAAGTGCTGCGGGTTGGTCACGATGGCTGTGGCCATATCGACATTCGCCACAGACGCGCGTTCGGCGGCCATGCGCGATGCTTCCATCTGTTTGCGCCGGATCTGGCCTTTGACCTCGGGCGAGCCTTCGGATTCCTTCATCTCGTCCTTAAGCTCTTTGCGGGACATCTTCAGCTTTTTGTTATTGCTATAGAGGTTCCATGCTAGATCGATCGCACCAATCAGACCCAGAACGCCCGTCAGAGCCATCAGAACGCTGGTCAGTACTTTTCCGAAGACCGCCATGCCATCACCGACATAGGCCATGTTCAGGCGGTCCAAGGCAGGTAGATAGGGCAGGATCACGACAAAACTGACGCCGATCAGCAGTACAACTTTCAGCACGGCTTTGGACAGTTCGACTAAGGATTTTGTCGATACCATCCGCTTCATGCCTTTCAGCGGATCAAGCTTGTTGGCCTTGAACCCCAAAGCTTTGGTTGAAAAGTTCAGTCCGCCGACGCCAGCCTGCGTCAGGATCGTGATGATCATCAGCGGAACGCCAACGATGATCCCTGCTAGAATAATCCAGGACACGGCCGCTTGCAGACGTTCCATCATCAGCATCTCGAACCCGTCGGGCGCCGATAGGTTAAAGTTCAGCGCCCAACTTGCTGAAATCGTTCGGAACATATTCTGTCCACCGGCGATCATCATCGTCATCAGGGCGATGGATGAAAAGACGAACATTTCCTTGGATGTGACGATCTGGCCGTCTTCCTTGGCTTTTTCCCTTTTTCGCGGGGTTGGTTCTTCAGTCTTTTCTTCAGAGTCGTCTTCAGCCACCGCCTAGCCCTCCGACCATGACGCCAAGAAGATCCAGTGACGCGTCGATTTTTTCGTAAAGTGCGCCACCCAACGACGGTGCCGTTGCAAATAGCAGCAACAGCGTGGCGGACACAGTGAGCGGGAAGCCGAAAGAAAACAGGTTCATCTGCGGCGCGGATCGCGTGATCACGCCGATCACAACGTTGACCACCAAAAGAACCGATACGATCGGCAACATCAGTTGGGCGGCGAAAACGAACATGGTGCCGACTGCGTTGATCCCGGCAGTCAGCAATGACTGAGGATCAATCGCTCCGCCTACAGGCGCGACGCTATAGCTTTTCAACAGCATCTCTAGTGCCAGAAGATGGCCGTCTTCGGTTACGAAGATCATCAGCAAAAACAGACCGAACATCTGGCTGATGACGGGCGACTGGCTTCCTGTTGCGGGGTCAACCTGTGCGGCAAAGCCCAGACCGGCCGTGTTGGAAATCCAGTCACCGGCCATTGTGGCCGCGGCAAACAGGATCTGCAGAACCAGACCGGCGCATAGGCCGATCACAAGTTCTGTTATGGCGATGGTAATGGCGTCCAGCTGACTGAGCCGTTCAGGCGCTGGCATGGGGACGATACCCATAACGGCAATGCCCAGAAACACGCTGAAGATGATCCTGACTTGCAAGGGGATGAACCGCGCGCTGAACAGCGGGGCGGATACAACGAAGGCGCCTATGCGCAGCGTGGCAAAGATGAACTGAAGCAACAGACCCGACAATGCCGCCAGCTCGATGCCGGGAATGCCTGTGCCTGCTGTGATCTCGGGGAACATCTTAGCGGATCGTTGCTATGGTTTCGAAAACGAAGGCGAAATAATCCGACATCGTCGTCAGCATGAAGCCTGCGACTAGACCCATCGTCAAAAGCACGATCGCCAGCTTGGGTACAAAGCTGAGCGTCGCGTCGTTGATCGACGTCGCGGCCTGCAGGATACCGATCAACAGACCGACGGCCAGAGCGACAGCCAGAACAGGACCGGCTGTCATCAGGATGTTCCAGTAGGCGATGCGCAGGTGTTCAATATTGCCGTCAAAATCCATATCAACCTCCTGCAAAGCTGCTGGCAAGGGACCCCATCGTTAACGCCCATCCGTCCACCAGAACGAACAGCAAGAGCTTGAAGGGCAGGGATACAAGGATCGGCGACAACATCATCATACCCAAGGCCATCAGGATCGATGCGATGACCATGTCGATGACAAGGAAGGGCAGGAAAATCAGGAAACCGATCTGGAACGCGGTTTTCAGTTCTGACGTGATGAAAGCCGGAAGCAGGACGCCGAGCGGGACGGCGTCATCCTCATACGGGCCATCGCCGCGCATGTCGGCGAACATGGTCAGATCGTTTTTGCGCGTGTTTTCCAGCATGAAGGTTGACAGGATTTGCTGCCCGTTCGCCAAGGCCACATCGGCGGGCATTTCCTCTTCCAGATAGGGGGTCAGCGCATTGTCATAAAGATCGGTCAGAACCGGCTGCATGACGAAGAAACTGAGGAACAGCGCAATGGCGACCAGTACCTGATTGGGTGGGGTCTGTTGCGTACCCAGCGCCTGACGCAGGATCGACAGAACAATGATGATGCGTGTGAAGGCGCTCATGCCCAATACGATGGACGGCAGAACCGTCAGCGCCGTCATCAGCACAAGGATCTGAAGCGACAGCGAATAGGTCGTTTCGCCATCCTCGCCGTTCAGGGTTAGGGCGGGCAGGCCGCTTTGCGCCAGAAGGGGGGCGGGTACCAAAAGCAACAGGACAACCAGCATAAACCGCGTCATTCGGCGCCCTCCGGTTTGAAGGGGGCCTCTAGCGGTGTCAGGGAGGATGTACCTTTCCGGCTGTCCAGCACGACAAAAGGTTTGCCGTCAGCTTCGATCAGCAGGATGCGCCTGTCATGGCCAAGTGCTAGTGCTTCTTTCATCACCAGTCGCCGGTTCGCTGACAGTTTGGATGTCAGACTGCCGCGGTAGCGCTGGACGAAATACCAGACGACCAGCAACACCAGCAAAAACAGGGTAACGGTCACAAGGCGGGTCGGGTCGAGAGTTTCCACGAGGGCGTTTCCTTCGTTGGTCTTTCCAACAAAGGAGCAGTTTTCATGCCAAGCTGGTGGGGACGGGAAATTACAAGTTTTCCAGACGTTCCTTGGGGTCGATAATGTCGCCGAAACGGATGCCGAACCGTTCCCCGACAACCACGACTTCGCCTTTTGCGATGGGCGTTCCGTTCACCAGAATATCCAGTGGATCACCGGCCATTCGGTCAAGCTCGACCACGGCGCCTTCGCTAAGTCTCAGTAATTCCTCAATAGTTATCTGTGTGCGGCCCACTTCGACCGTCATCTTCAGTTTGACGCTGGACAGCATGCCCAACCGGCTTGCGGTTCCGCTTTCTGTTGTATCGGTTTTTTCATTCATGGCGGTACTCCGCTTTTACTTGTTCAGTCTGCGCGTCAAATTTAAGGCGGCACGCCCCGCGACATCGCCAACTTCGGCGTCAAAATACGGACGGCCTTCGACGTAAAGCTTGGGGGCAGGGGACAGATCGACCGGCACGATTGTGCCCGAGGTGACGTTTTCCAGGGCGGTTAGCGACACGGTCGGTTCAGCCAGTCGGGCGCTTACGCTGAGCGGCACGCTCATGACCGCGCGTTCAAGGCGTTCTTTCCAGCTTTCGTCTTCGGTGACCTGATCCGATTGCATGCGCGACCGCAGTTGCGATGCCAATGGCTTCAAGGCTTGTAAGGGATACAGCAGTTCGACGTTTGCCGGATCGGCTTCGGGCAGCTGAATGATAAACGAACAGCGCACGACCATTTCTTCGGCGTCCACAAAGGTGGCGAACTGAAGGTTCTCTTCGCGGTTCTGAACGGTGAACGAAAGCGGCGTCAGATCCCGCCACGCCAGTTCCAAAGCGCGGTTCAATCCGTCTGTCACAATCTCGATCACGCGGTTTTCTGTGGCGGTGAATTCCTGTCTGCGGGAATCCAGATAGGCCACGCGCCCCCCGTAATAAGCGTCTGTCAGGAGCGATACGAATTCAGGTGGAAGCACGATCATCTGCGTGCCACGCAATTCGTCGATCCGGCTGATCGTCAGACTGGTGAAGTTGTCCAACTCGTCACAGACCGAGTCAAAGGCTTTGACTTCGGGAGGGAAGCTGGAGATGCGCGGATGCATCCGCAAAAAGGGCAGAAAAACCGAACGGGCCAGACGGCAGAACCGTTCGTTGATCATGCGAAGCCCGTAGTAGTCCCCCAAAAGCGACAGGTCATCACTGCCGAATACATAGGGTTTTACATCGGGGCCTGCTTCTGCGCCGAACGCGTCCAGATCAAAGTTCTTGAGGCCGTCAACAAGGGCCGCAACTTCGTTCGTGGAAAGTTTATGAGGCTTCGGTTGCGAGCCCATAGTCCGCTCCTACTGCAACACGAAACTGGGGAAGAACACGTCTTCGATGCCGCCGAAGCCTTCAAGTTCGGTCAGCCGCGCATTGATCGCATCCATAAGCGCCTTGGACAGCTTGTCCCGGCCTTCCTTGCCCTGAACGTCTGCTTCGGAAAACCCGCTGATCACGGCAAGCATATCCGACTGAAGCGCCATAGAGTGGGCTTCGACATTGGCGATGACGGTTTCATCATACTGGGTCGACACACCGACGCCCACCTGAAGGAAACGGCGTGAATCCTTTAGGTTGGTCGTCAAAGGTTCGTCGAACTCGAAATAGTTGGTGGCAAAGACGGGCTCTTCCGGCTGTTCCTTGACCACCTTTTTAGGCCCGGCCGCTTCTTCTGCGGCGGCCGCTTCTTCTGCAGCGATAGCTTCTTCGTGCCTTTCGATTAAACGTAAGACTTCTTCGGACGGCGACAGACGCTGTTCCGAGTAGAAAATTCCACCCGCAAAGCCGCCACCGGCAAAAATCAAAAAGCCAAGAAACATAAGGATCTTGCCGACAAGGCCACCCTTTTTCTTGCCTCCGATATCTGGCTCGTCACTCATTTCGACCTCTTACGCCACTACGTTGACCTGAGGTTGTTCTCCCCCGACCTTCATGATCACGTCTTCTTCCGTTTGTGTCTGTGTGTCCGCGCCCGAGGCGGTCAGAACCGATCCATCGCCTTGCGAATTGTCGCCAGAGCCACCAGATTGTGCGCCCGTGCCCGCATCGTGGCTGGCCAGCGTCAGGCCGGCTTTGGCCATCACGTCAGCCAGGCGCGACTGGTTTTCGTTGAACAGGCGCGCGGCTTCGGGGTTATCTGTCACCACGCTGACCATGGCCTGCCCATCCCGCATTTCCATCGTGATTTTCAGGCGCCCGAGCGTTTCCGGCGTCAGTTGGATATCAAGCGTCTGGCCATCACCAAAATCATGCACCGAGATCGTGTCGACCAATTGGGACGTCCACGTGCTGCCCCGCATCGGCAGCGTCGCGGTTGCCCCCGAGGCCACTTGCGTTTGCGCGGTTTCCTGTGGTGCGGGCGCGGCAAATGCTGCGGTGGTTGTCGTCTGGGTTTGCACCGGCTGAACGTCGGCGACGTTTGCCGTCACGGCCTGCGTTTCAATCACGGTTTGCTGCACGGTTGTGCTGTTTGTCTTCGCGGCAGAAGCGGCGGCTGCGATGGCAGGCGATACCGTTTTGGCGGTGTCAAATTCAGTGCGGGCTACCGCATCGACAACCTCGGATGCCACGGGTTGCAGGCCAGCGATATCCTGCGTTTTGGTTGGCTGTTCGTCAGATGTGCGGGCAGCAAGGTCTGTGACCTGATCGACAATGCCGGACAGAGTCGCGTCGCCTTCTTTCTCGGCGTCATCTGTAACGGGCTTGTCCGCCGAGGCCGCTGCCACAGTGGCTGCCACAACGTTTGCAACTGCTCCGGACAGGCTTGCCTTGACGGCGACTTTTGTCGGCTCGATCGCCACGGTCGTGGTCGCCGTTTCCGGATCAACTGCCTCGGTGGTCGGAACTGTGCCCAAGAGGTCGGCCTCAATGTCTACGGCCGTTGCGATGTCCGTCAGTTCGATGTCGCCTGAAACCTCGATCGTGTCACTGGCGTCAGCTGAACCTGCGCGTCCAACCATTCCGGCGATATCTTTGAATTCGATGCCTTCCGGCAGGGCGGCCAAGGTTACCGCTTCGAGATCGGCCACCACACCTTTTCCGACAGCAATGGCATCGGATGCGATGCCTGTTGCACCGATCTTTTGTTGGATCAGGGATGCCAGGGGCGATGTCTCGGTCGTGGTGCCTTGCTGGAGCGCGCCAGCGGCCAGTGCCAAAGCCGTTGCAGACACGTCGCCCGCAGCGAGAAGCTCGATCGTGGTGTCTTTGCCCGCGATCTGGATCGTGGTTGCCTGAAGCTCTGTGACGGCTGTTTCGTCCAGACCCGGTTTGCCTGCCTCACCTTCGACCACGGTGCCGGAACAGGGGGCACCGCATTTTGCGGATGTCTGGTTCAGAACATCGGAAAATCTCGGATGCTCTTCGCCTTCCGCCAGTACGCCCGCGACTTTCGCGCCGGGCTGGGGAAGGATAGAGCCGAGTGAGTCAACAATGCTGGCCGAAGTCATGGGAGTTATTTTCCACTGTTCGTTTTGGTTCGGAGGGATGATGCAACGACTGTGCCAACCTATCTTCGAGGACGGTCGAACAGCTCGGCATCGGCTTTGTCCTGACGCTCGGCGCGGTCTTTGCGGTTCTGCATATCGGCGCGTTCAGTCAGCACCCTTTGGCGCTGCGAAGTTTGCGCCACCTGAACGCTGGATCGCGCGACAAGATCGCTGGTGCCGCGCAGATGGCTTTCCGTTGTGCCCATCTGTGTGGCCAGCGTCGTACCCATCCAATGCGAGGCCGCCAATTGTCCGACGGACGTGACCTTGCCGATCTCTTCGCGTTTTTCCTGAACCAGTACCTGAAGCGTTTCCAAAAGCCTCTGTTGTTGCAGCATCTGTAGCTTTTGTTCCGCCAAGGCAGCGGCCTGACGGGCCAGCGACTGGCGTTCCTTCATGGCAAGAAGACGGGTCAGTTTTTCTTTTCTGGTCATGGTTTGGTTCCCATCAGGTCAAGCAGAGCTGCACGGCTTTGATCAAAGCTGGCTTTGTCATTTCGGGATTGGGCGATAAGCGCGACGATTTTCGGCCAAAGGGTTACGGCCTCGTCGAGATCGGCATCTTGGCCGGGCGTGTAGGCGCCCATCAGCATCATGTCGCGGTTTTCCATATAAAGCGAAATCAGCCGTTTCAGACGGATCGCGGCCTTTTCGTGGGTCGCGTCGACAATATCGTTCATCACGCGACTGACCGACTGGGTTACGTCAATCGCGGGGTAAATGCCCATCTGTGCCTGCTGTCGCGACAGAACCAGATGCCCGTCCAGAATGGCGCGGGCGGTGTCGACCACGGGATCGTTCGTGGTGTCATCGCCGTCCGCCAGAACGGTATAGAACGCAGTGATCGATCCTTCACCGGGCAGACCCGGGCCGGTGCGTTCGATCAGGCTGGGGATGATCGACACGACCGACGGGGGATAGCCCTTGGCGGTTGGCTGTTCGCCCAGGGCCAGACCGATTTCGCGGCGGGCGTGCGCCACGCGCGTCAGGCTGTCCATGATCAACATGACCTGCTTGCCCTTAGAGCGGAAGTATTCGGCAATCGCGGTGGCCCGATGGGCGGCGCGCATCCGAAGAAGGGGGGATCGGTCGGCAGGAACGGCCACGACACAGGTTTTGCTGGCGGTATCGCCCTTCATGATGTTGCCGACAAAAGCACCCACTTCTCGGGCACGTTCACCGATCAGACCAACGACCACAACATCCGCGTCGGTGTTGTGGGTCATCATCTCGATCAAAACCGACTTACCAACGCCTGAACCCGCGATGATACCGACGCGCTGGCCTTGGCCGATGGACAGGGCCGCGTTCAGGATGCGGACGCCGACGTCCAGTTTGTTGTCAACGGGTGTACGGGCCAGCGGATTTTGCGGGATGCCTGCCAGCGGCCAGTGATCTTCGCATTCGGGTTCCGGCAACCCGTCCAAAGGCGCGCCTTCGGCGTCGATCACACGGCCCAGAAGGCTTTCGCCGACACAGGCCGTATGCCCGTCGCCCACGCGTTTGACCTGTGCGCCGACGGCGATCTGCGCGCCCGGTTCGTCCAGAAATAGCAGGTTGCGGCCATCGGAAAACCCGACGACCTCGCCATGCACACCGCGCCCGTCTTCAGTGTCGATATGACACAAGGTTCCCGGGCTGGCAGGAAAGCCTGCGCATTCAAGGATCAACCCGTCATAGCGGTGCACAGTGCCCGTCAGAACCGGCTGGATGGGGCCAGCGGCATCCGCAACAACGCGGCTGAGTTTGTTCAGCATCGCGTTCATTTGCGGTCCCCCAGAATATCCCGCAACCCGATTGATCCCGCGTCGATCTTCACGTCGCCACGCTGCAGGTTCATATCGACCTTCAGGCGCGCCTCGGACAGGTGTGAGCCTGCCTCAAGGTAGGGGCCGATGGCGGATAGGTCGTCGGGGTGGAAGGCGATGGTCAGGTCTTCCGACGCACGCGCGACCTTTTCGGCCAGCTTTTCGATACGGCGGCTGAACAGTTTGGGCGATTTGTCGATTTCTTGACCTGCGCGTTGGGACGCAAGGCTGTGGATTGCATCAGTCAACTGCGTGGCAAATCCGGCGAACATGTCGCTTTCGGCCACGTCGTTCAGTGCATTTGTTGCGGCCAGAAAAATATCGCGGGCTTCGGCGACAACTGCGGCCGCTTCGCTTCGACCCTCTTCGCGGCCTTTTTCAAGCGCTTGCGCAATCTCTTCCTGCAGTTCGGCCATTGCCTGACGGCGGCCTTCCTCGAACGCCGATGCGCGCAATTCCTCGATGTCGATTTCCGGCACGGGCGGCGCAGGCGTGAAGTCTGACGGTTCGGTTTGCGCGTGTTCGGCTGTGTCCGCAGATTGGGCCACCAGCCCGTCGTGAATGGCGGAAAAGATAGACCGATCTGTCGTCTCGGGGGCGGAGCCAAATGCACTTTCCTCGACGCGGGCATAGGGCGAACGTTGACGGAAACTGCCGGTATCTTCGCCTTCGGGCTGCGTCGACAGGGGGGCACGGGGTTTGAACCGGCCCTCTGCTTCGCGGATCAGGCTGAGGATGTCTTCGTGACCAAGGGTCTTTGGCGCTGTCTCTGTCATGCCTTACACCATCTTTTCCCCGCCGCGACCGGCGAGCGTGATCGTTCCCGCATCCGCCATCTGGCGGGCGACCGAAATGACCTGCTTTTGTGCTTCCTGAACAGCGGTCAGGCGCACAGGTCCCATGTTTTCCATTTCTTCCAGAATGGTCTGCGCGGCACGGCTGGACACACAGCCCAACAGCTTGTCGCGCAGCGCGTCGTCTGCACCCTTGAGAGCAAGGATAAGAACGTCCTGATCGATTTCGCGCAGCAGCGTCTGAAGCGACCGGTCTTCGGATTTGATGAGGTTGTCGAAGACGAACATGTTGTCCTGCAACGCCTCCATAAGATCCTTGTCGTCCTTTTTGATGTCCTTGAGAATGCGCTGTTCCATGTCCTGACGAGTAAAGTTCATGATCCGCGCCGCGGCCTTTACGCCGCCGATTTGCGATGCACGCAGGGTGGTGTTGGCCTTGAACTTGCGCTGCATGACTTCCTCCAACTCGCGCAGCGCGTCCGGCTGGACGGTTTGCAGGTTGGCGATGCGGCGGACGATTTCGGGTTGGAAATCTTCGGGCAGGATTTTCAGAACTTCGGCACCCTGACTGTAATCCAGCGACGCAATCACCAGCGCCATGATCTGTGGGTGTTCGTCGATGATCAGTTCGGAAATGGCAGAGGGATCCATCCAATCCAGAATTTCGATCGGGCGTTCGCTGCTGGCCGGAGTGATGCGGCTAAGAACCGATTGCGCCTTATCCGCGCCAAGTGCGCCGGTCAGGACGTTGCGCACGTAGGCGTTTGCGCCGATGCCCACATCCGTCTGGCGGCGTAGCCCGTCAAAGAATTCGTCTAGCACCGCGTTTACGGTTTCATGGCTGACACCGCGCACGGTGTACATGGCCGCGCCCAGTTCCTGCACTTCATGCGGGCTCATGGATTTCAGAACGTTCGCTGCGGCCTTTTCGCCAAACAGCATCATCAGGATCGCAGCCTTCTGAACGCCGGTCAGGGTTGTGATATCAAGTTCACTCATCGCGGCGGCCTTCATGTGGTGACTTCCTGATCAGAGGCGATCATGTTCTGGAAAGCCGTGGCGATGCGCGGGCTTTCGCTTTCGGCAAGACCTTTGAGAAGCTTGATTTTTTCCTCATAGCTGAGCGCGCCGTTCAGGTCTTCGGCGTCAGGTGCGACCTCGTCCAGTTTGGCACGCAGCGTGGACAGGGTTTCACCGGGGCCGACTTCGACGGACTCGGAAATGTTCATGGCCGTGGTCGAATTGTCCTGCACGGGTGGCAGCAGACGGTTCAGCAACGGGCGCAGTACGCCCAGTGTGATGATGCCGAAAATCACGATCTGCGCCAGAATGCGTCCCGCAGTGGGAAGCCAGCTTGCTTCGTGCCATACAGGTGTGGCTTCGACCATTTCGACATCCACAAAGGGGCTGGACGACACGATAACAACGTCGTTGCGGCCGTCTTCAAAGCCCACGGCACCTTTGGTCAGACGTTCGATTTCGGCCAGCGTTTCGGCGGGGAATGTCGCGGGGGCTTCTGGATCTTCGGGCGTGGGCGTGCGCAGCAGAACCGCAGCGTTGACCCGTCTGATCACGGCACTTTCCGGCTGGATCGTTTCAACGCGGCGGCTGACTTCGTAGTTGCGGGTCTCGGATTTGGACATGTTGCCATTCGCAACGGTCTGGTCCGCTTGATTGACCTCATCGCCCAGAACCGGCTCGGGCGGCGGCGTGTTCGCAACTGTACCGGGGATGCCGCCTGCCTCGCGGCTCGAACTGGTTTGCGAGCTCATCTGTTCGCTGCGAACGGCGGTCAGTTCTGGGGCATATTCTTCGCTGGTGACCTCGGAGCGGGTAAAGTCGATGTCCAAAGTCACTTCAACCGCCGCGTTACCCGGACCAACGATCGGAGTGATCAGTGCCAGAATGCGTTCACGGTACAGCGTCTCCATCTCCAACTGATGGCGCATGTGGCGGTCCGTCAGGGCGTTAAAGGGATCTTCGGGGTCTTTCGACAAAAGGCGGCCTGTCTGATCAACCACTGATACATTTTCGCGCGGCATCTGCGGGATAGCGGCAGATACAAGGCTGACGATGGCACGCACTTGCGCCTCGGAAATCGACATTCCGGGCACAAGGTTTAGAACAACAGAGGCTTGCGGCGGTTGCTGGTCGCGCACGAATGCCGAACGCTCGGGCAGGGCAAGATGCACACGGGCCGAGCGGACGGGGCGCAGTTCGGTGATCGAACGGGCCAGATCAAGTTCCTGCATCCGACGCAGGCGCGCGGCCTCGACCGAACGGCTGGTGCCCATGGGCATGTCTGTGATTGTGGAAAGACCATCAGGCTGACCCTGTGGCAGACCTTCAGAGGCCAGCACCATACGGGCACGGTAAAATTCATCAGGGCCGACGGTCAGCGTGCCCGTGGTGGGATCAAGTTTCGCGTCAAAGCCGTTCGCGATCAGCGCGTCCAGCGCACGGGATTTTTCAGCTTCGGGCAGGCCATGCTGAAGCGCGACACGATCCGAGGGTGTTAGCAAAAGGTACAGCGCCAGACTGGCGGCTGCGATCATCACCATAGCCACTGCGGGCAGGGCGCGACGCAGTGCGGGTTGATCTGCCATGCCGGTCAGGCGCGACACGACGCTGATGCTACGGCCAACAAGCGATGTGTCCGCTGCTTGTGCGGGCACCATCGGGTTGGGAGAGCTATCCATACTCATATCAGTACCTTTTTACCAATTATTCAACCGCTTAGACGGGCATATTCATGATGTCGCGATAGGCCGTCAGGGCTTTATTGCGGACCTGCAAAGTCATCTGGAAGCTAAGCGAGGACACCTGCTGTTCGACCATGACCGCTGCCAGATCGTCGGTTTTGCCCATCTCAAAGTTCTTTGCTGCCTCAGATGCAGAGTTCTGTGCTTTGGCCACGTCTTGCAGGGCACCGCCCATACGTTCGGAAAAGCTCGGGCCTTTTGCGGCATCAGACTGACCAACGTGTGCAGGTTTCGCGACGCTGTTGGTCGTTCCCAACGCGGCAAGAGATGCGCTTTGGCTGACACCGTTGATGGCCATCGTTTTCTCCTTAGGCGGCGCGGGCGGCGGGGATGTCGCAGGCCCGTGCGGAAATCATGATGTCTGACGAAGCAATTTCCGTACCGTTCCGAAGAACCATCGCGCGCTGCATCACGTTTTCCAGTTCGCGGACGTTGCCCGGCCAGTGGTGGGCCAGAAGCAATTCGCAAGCTTCGGGTGTCAGCATCGGAACAGGGGTGCCGTCTGTGCTGTGACGCGACAGCATGGCCTGTGCGAGGACAGGAATGTCATCTGGACGGTCACACAGCGCCTGTGTTTCCAGCGGGAAAACGTTCAGGCGGAAGTACAGGTCTTCGCGGAAGGTGCCTTTGCGAACCTCTTCTTCCATGTCGCGGTTGGATGTGGCGATAACGCGGACGTTGATGGACACCTCTGTCTGGCTGCCCAGGGGCGTGACGGATTTTTCCTGAAGAACGCGCAGCAGTTTGGCCTGAAGACCCAGCGGCATTTCCGAAATCTCATCCAGCAACAGTGTGCCGCCGTCGGCTGCGCGCATGATGCCCTTGTTGGCGGTGTTCGCGCCGGTGAACGACCCTTTTTCGTGACCGAACAGCATGGCTTCAAGCATGTTTTCAGGGATTGCGGCGCAGTTGATTGCGACAAACGGTTTGTCGGCACGGGGCGAGCTATTGTGCAGATGGCGGGCCAGAACCTCTTTGCCGCTGCCTGTCGGGCCGTTGATGAAGACGCTGACATCAAACTGTGCGACGCGCTGGGCAAGATCCATCAGGTTGCCGGTCGTCTCGGCACCAGCGATCATACCGCCGTAGGGGGTGCCCAGAAGTTCAGCCAGCATCATCAGGGGGGCGTTGCGCAAAGGGGCTGCATCGCACTTCGGCAGGGAAACCCGCTGCAGGCGTCCGCCCAGATCTTCGCTACGTTCGAAGTGATCCGCGTCGCAGGTAACAACGACCATGCGTGTCGCGCCGATCTGGCGGGCTTTCGCGATCAGTTCTTTCTGTCCGCCAAGGGCTGTTTCGACTTCGGCGGCACAAACAAACGTGTCGGCTTTTTCTGTGGCCTCTTCCAGCGATGCGCAAGCCACTGTCAGGCGGCGTCGCGTCAGAAGATCGACCAAGGATTCAGCTGCTGCAAAGTCTTGATTGAGAACGAAAATCTGCGTCATGGCTGCCTCTCTTATTACCGACGCAGACTACTAGGCAGGGATCGTGCCAAATCGATATTTTGCGAAAAAAGTGGCTAAAACCACTAAAATGGAGGGTGAAATTGCCATTTATAGAAAACCGACACCCTAAAATGACGGCAAATCGTCGCCCGAGGGGGTGATTTTTGCCGACATCGTCAGGTCTTTGACGCGCCTTTTGCTGAACGCGCCTGTCTTTGAGGTGCCGGGCGAAACGAAATTCCGGAAAACGGCGCCAAACGGAGCGTCTGTTATCGAAAGATATTCACGCTTCCTGAGTTATTCATCTCAACTTTTCCGCGCTGTGACCGTTTTTCAGTTTGGTCCAAAGCAAACACTCACAGGCAAACACATGTTGTCAAAAACATATCACCTTAAGTTCCCGACACTGGATGCCGCTCAGATAGCTGCCCCGTTTGTTACGGAAACGCTCGGCAATGCCATCCCAGAATGCTCTCTTTCCGGGCTGACCGTTCTGATCAGCAAAGAAGGCGACATTTCGGTTAATCTGTTCTTTCCGTCGGTAAGCGACCTCAAGAACTTTGAGAAAAATCACGGAGGATTCATCGACACGATGAAGAAGACCTTCCTATTCCGGTCAACGGGCTTCGAAGGCGTTTGTATTTTCAACTTTGAAGGCAACTCGGAAGACGCTGCCTGATCTTTGGGCGCGGGTGCTGGCATGCAGTTTGCAGAGCCGTTTTGTGCACCCGCACGGTTCCCAAGAGGACCCCAATAGCATGATGAACCACAAGTACACACGGCAGCATGACATCTCATGCGCCGCAATCAGCGAGCGCGCAATATGAGCGTGCAACCCGAGCAAGCGACAGAGAAGTCTGCCGCTGGCGCGCTGATGCGCGTGTCGTCCGACAAGATCGGGCGCTTGATGGATCTTGTCAGCGAATTGTCCCTCTCTGTTTCCGAAACGATCAACTCTCCTGATCTTCAGGATCTTGATCTGGTCGATTTCGAAGCCGCGTCCCATCGTCTGTCCATGATTGTCCGAGAAGTGCAGGACGCCGCCACAGAATTGCGGCTGGTACCTGTGTCCGAGGTTTTCCGCCGACTGAAACGGATGGTGCGCGAACTGGAACGCGAGACCGGCAAAAAGATCGACCTTGAATTAAGAGGCGAGGACACTGCGATTGACAAGCTGGTCGCTGACCGTTTGTACGACCCGCTTTTGCACGTCGTGCGCAACTCAGCCGACCATGGACTTGAGCCACCAGACGAACGCGTCGCAGCCGGAAAGTCGGAAAAAGGCACCATCATTCTGGGTGCGGCACAGGTCGGCAGTGAGGTCCGTATTCAGGTCATTGATGACGGTCGTGGTCTGAACCGCGAAAAAATCCTTAAAATCGCCCGCAAGCGCGGGTTCTTTGGCCCTGATGAAGAGCCGGAACCTTCAACCCTTTGGAAATGTATTTTCGAACCCGGCTTTTCCACGGCTGAGGCCGTTACCACGCTGTCCGGACGCGGTGTCGGTATGGATGTGTTGAACACCACGATGAAAGACCTGCGTGGACGGATTGCTGTGGATTCCGAGGCCGGAAATGGCACCTCGGTTTCTTTGCACATTCCAGTATCGCTGGCGTTCCTGGACTCTATTCTTCTGCGCCTTGGCAACCAGCTGTTCACTGTGCCGGTCGAAGACATCCACGAAATCGTCAAACCGACAGGGTCTGAGTCCGTTGAAATCTCGGCCGACAATGGCACCGAGATGCTGAAGCTGCGCGGCAAGTTTATCCCTGTTCGGCGACTTGAGACGTTCTATCGGAACTGCCGCAAAGAAATCCGTCCGCTGTCGGACATGGTCTCGATCGTTTTTTCGACAGCGCGTGGGCACATCGCAGTGCCCGTTGATGAAGTCTTGGACCGCCAGCAGGTGGTCATGAAACCGCTCACCGGTGCGCTGGCACAAGTGCGTGCCAGCTGGGGGTGCGCATTGCTAGCAACTGGGGAAGTGGCGATCGTGCTTGATTGTGAACGCCTTGCTGTGGGGGGCGATAAATGATCGTCACCGACCAGCCGGCCTATGATGCAATTCGGGATTGGCTTAGTTCACGCTGCGGAATTACGTTCCCTGAACATAAAAGTGCAGTGCTGCGTCAGCGACTGGCGCGCGTGAACCAGTCGTTTTCCTACAAAGATCTGAACGATCTGGCCCACGGGCTTTTGGAAGAGCAGAAAGAAGATGTGCAATTGGCGGTGATGCATGCGGCATCCACCAACCACACATATTTTTTTCGTGAACCCGAGGTTCTGGACAGGTTCCGCAAGATCGTCATGCCCTATCTCCAGAAAAAGCGCGAGATGCGCATCTGGAGTGCAGCCGCGTCTTCTGGGGATGAGGCCTATACAGTTGCCGTTATGATCGCTGAGGAATTCGGCGCAGAGGCGTTGTCTCGGTTGAACATTCTGGGCACCGACATCAGCGGGCCTGTGGTCGAACAAGCAGAGCAGGGCGTCTACCAACTTAAGCAGCTAGACAAGACCGAGCGTCGCTTGGTTCACAAGTATTTCACGGCCCTGAATCCGAACACGTTCGCGGTGAAGGACATTTTGAAGTCGTGTTGCACCTTTCGCCGGATGAACCTCAAGGCGCAGCCCTATCCCTTTAACAATCCGTTCCAGGTCGTGTTCTGCCGGAACATCCTCTATTACTTCGACCGCGATGATCAGCGGGCGACCCTAGAGGCCATTTATGAAGTCACCGAACCCGGCGGCTATCTGATCACCTCGGTGACTGAGTCCATTCGCGATCTTGATACGCGCTGGGAACCTGTCGCCACCGGTATCCACAGGAGGGCAGAATGACCCTTCGTAGAAAACGGATCAAAGTTCTGGTCGTCGATGACAGCTCGATGTTCCGTCAGCTTTTGACGAACGTTCTAAGCACCGACGAAGACATTGAAGTGGTTGGTGCAGCAGCAGGTGCTGCCGAAGCGCGCGCCATGATGTCATTGCACCGTCCCGACGTCATCACCCTTGATCTTGAGATGCCGGGTGAAAACGGTCTGGATCTTTTGAAAGACTACATGGCTAAAACTCCGGTGGGCACACTGGTGATTTCGGCGCACACCCAACGCGGCGCGTCGATGACGATCAAAGCGCTCGAGGCGGGCGCGGTGGATGTCATCGATAAAAGCCTTTTGTCTTTGGGGGATCGCTCGGAAACAGGCAATGTTTGCAGCGTTGTGCGCAGGGTGCGTGCGGCCAGCATGGCCCGCGTGTCAAAAAGTGGCGCCACCGTCGCGGCATCGCCTGCGCCGTTGTTCAAAGGTGTGGCGGATGACTGGGTCGTCGCCATCGGATCATCCACAGGTGGCGTGCAGGCGCTGACAGTGCTTTTGCCGGTCTTCCCTGAGGATTGCCCCGCAACCGTCATTGTTCAGCACATGCCAGAAGGGTTTACCGCAGCATTCGCTAAACGTCTGAATACGCTTTGTAAATGTGAAGTGAAGGAAGCCGAGGACGGTGATCAGCTACGCTCTGGTCTGGTCCTGATCGCACCAGGTGGCGACCGTCATATGAGCGTCGAGAAAAAACGCAGCGGTTTGTATGTGCGCCTGACCGAAGGCGAACATGTGTGCTTCTCTCGACCTTCGGTCGACGTGCTGTTCAAGTCCCTTGCCGAGACCTGCGGTCCAAGCCTTTCGGCGGCTATCCTGACGGGTATGGGCCGCGACGGAGCCGAGGGACTTCTTAACATTCGCAGGGCTGGCGGTCGTACATTTACACAAGATGAACCCACATCCGAGGTCTACGGCATGCCTGCGCGTGCCTGGGAAAACGGCGCCTCTGAGGCGCAAGTGCCACTGAGCAACATTTCCAAAACCTTGCTCGGATCGGTCGGCACGAAACCTGCACCGCATTCCACCCGTACAGGGGGAATTGCGTTGTCGCAAAGCTGAGAGGAACTGAACCATGAGCCAGACAGAAGCAGTCGAGGCAAAAACAGAAGCGGCGGCAATGCCGATCGTCGACTCCGATGGGATCGAGTCGATGTATCTGACCTTTGCGGTCGGCGATGAATCTTATGGCGTCTCCATCGGGATGGTGACCGAGATCGTCGGAATGCAAACCATCATGAGCGTGCCGGATGTGCCGCATTACATCAAAGGTGTGATCAACCTGCGTGGCAAGGTGATCCCGTTGATGGACGTGCGCCTGCGTTTCGGTATCGAAGAGCGCCCCTACGATGAGCGCACCGTAGTTATCGTGCTTGAAGTGGATGATGCGCCCATCGGGCTGATCGTGGACCGCGTCAGCGAAGTTCTGGATGTGCCCGCCGACAAGATCGACCGCACCGGCAACTTTGGTGGTGGCGAAGGCAAAAGCATGGTCAGCGCGCTGGCCCGCATCGAAGACCGGCTGGCGATCCTTCTGGATGTGCATGCGCTTGTGTCTGATGCCGATCTGAAAATGCCGGATCTGAGCTGAGGTCGATGATGCAGCGTCTGTTCCTAATTCCCTTCAGCCTGATGCAGAGCCAAGGCCGGACAACCGTGTCGGCGTTGCGTGATCTAGCGGGCGTCTTCGGGACCATTTGGGCACCGGCGTTTGCACCAGAACGCGCTCTGATCCGTGCCGACGTTCAACGTCGCACGCGACAAACGAATTCGCTGATGGGGCTGCAAAAACGGAAAATTCACATGAGGCAGCCGCCATGACCAAGAAACCGACCCGTCGCGTCGGAACAAGCGGCACTAGCAGGAAAAAACCCAAGTCTGATTTGCCAAAGGGGGAGGAGGATCAGACAGCGGGAGCGGGAAATCCCGCAAATCAACTAAACCCGGAGCAAGTTGAAGCCGTTGCTAAGGTCGCTTCCTCCCCCAATGCCGCCAAGGCTGCGTCAAACAGGAATAATGATATGACTACACAACCGAAATCGGATCAGGGCAAACCGTCTGCTGATCGTTGGTACTCGCCTGAGTTCACGCAGGCATACGACAACCTCAATGCATGTATCCTGATTGCGGATGCGGATCACATCATCCGGTATGTGAACAACAAAACCGTCGAAGTTTTCTCGGCTGCCGAGAAAACCATGCAAGAAGTGATGCCCAGCTTCCGTGTCTCGGAAGTCGTGGGTGGGTCGATCCATCGCTACCACAAAAACGCAGAACACCAGCGTCAGGTTCTGAAAAACCTCGGTGCGTACAAAGACTCGGAAATCAACGTGAACGGCATCATTATGCGGTTCCGCACGGTCCCCCTGCGCAACGACGCGAACGAGATCGAAGCCTTTGTGGTCGAACTGAATGATGCGACGCCCGAAGTCGCAGCCAAGAAACGCGTCGATTTCCAGATGGGGCAGTTCAACCTGCTGTTGTCCGAGATGCAGAAGATGTCGGATGCCCACGAAGAGGGTGACATCGATGTCATGTGCGACCCAACCAAGTTTGAAGCCAAAGAAATCGCCGACGCGGCCCAGATGGTCAACGACATGGTCCAGGCGCACATCGACACCAAGAAAGGCGCGATGGCGGTGTTCGAAGAATTCGGTCGTGGCAACTTTGACGCCGACATGCCGCGTCTGCCGCGCAAGAAGGTCTTCATCAACAACATTATCGATGAATTCCGCAAAAACGTAAAAGATCTGAACACGAACATCGGCGACATTTCCGACGCGATCGTTGAAGGCAACCTTGCGTTCGACTTCGACGCATCCAAGTTCAACGGCGAATGGGGCAAGATCGCGCAGTCGTTCGGTCGCGTCTTCAGCTCGCTGTCCAACACCATCTCGTCCATGGCCGAGCAGGTGGATCAAGTCGGCACAACCGTTGACCAGATGTCCAACGTGTCCCAGTCGCTGTCGACAAACTCGCAGATCGGTTCTGCTTCGGTAGACGAAGTTTCGGCTTCGGCAGAAGAAACCGACGCGCAGGTCAAGGCAAACGCGGAAGCGGCGCAGAAAGCCAACCACTTTGTTGGTAGCGCGGCTGAACTGGCGTCCAACGGTTCTGAAAAGATGAAGGCGATGGTTGTCTCGATGGACGGCATCAAAACATCGTCTCAGGACATTGCGAAGATCATCAAGGTCATCGACGAAATCGCCTTCCAGACCAACCTGCTTGCCTTGAACGCAGCGGTTGAGGCGGCGCGGGCCGGTCAGCACGGTCGCGGGTTCGCGGTTGTTGCCCAAGAGGTTCGCAACCTTGCGGGACGGTCGGCCAAAGCGGCGCGTGAAACGTCGGATCTGATCGAAGACGCATCGAACCGTGTTAATCAGGGTGTGCGCATCGCGGATGAAACCAGCGAAGCCTTCACCAAGATCAACAGCGAAATCCTGCAGGTCAAACAGATCGTCGAAGCCATCGACGAGGCCAGCAGCGAACAATCCCGCGGTGTGGCCCAGATTTCTCAGGCCATCGGCGAGATTGCCAAGACGACCCTGGCCACCAGCCAGCAGGCCGACGAACTGGCAGCAACGGCATCGCAGATGACGTCCGCGATGAACCAGATGAACGAAGAGATCAAACGGTTCAAATTGCGTCCTCGTCGCGGTGGCATGGCCGGTATGCCGAACTTCGACCAAATGAGCCCCGAGATGCTGGCCCAGATCCAGAAGATGATGAACGGATCATCTGTTGGCGGAGCAAAGCGTAACGGTCTGGCGAACTCTGTCGACAAAGATTCCCGCGGATATGGGCCTTTTTGATCGGTGAAACACTCTGTGCGCGGGGTGCCATCTTCCCCGCGTAACGGACACTTATAAACTACGGAGTTCCTAATGGCTTACAAAGTAATGGTCGTAGACGACGCGGCGATGATGCGGCTCTACATTTCCAGCTTTCTCAATTCGTTGCCCGATTTCAAAATGGTCGCACAGGCAGCAAACGGGCAAGAAGCGCTGGATAAGTTATCCGATCTTCCTGATCTGGATCTGATCCTGCTTGATATCGAGATGCCGGTCATGGACGGTCTCGAATTTCTGCGCCACGCCAAGCTGAAAACCCGCGCCAAGATCTGCATGTTGTCGTCGGTGACCGTGTCCGGTTCGCCGCTGGCAGCCAAGGCACGTGAACTGGGCGCAGACGGCGTTGTGGCCAAACCGTCCGGCACGGTGTCGCACGATCTAGAAGAAAAAACCGGCGACGAGTTGCGCAGCGTGATGAGATCCCTCGTCGCTGCGTAATCCGATCTTCCCGCAAGAACTAAAGCGAGGCGTCAATGTCTGACGAAATGGACGAAATTTGGGAACTCTATGCGGATGACGGGGCGCAAGCCCTGGATGCGATGGAGATGGCCTTGGAAGCCCTTCAGGCGGGGGATGGCGACCAGGCAGAACACATTGGTGCGTTGTTTCGCGCGGTGCACACATTCAAGGGCAACTCGCGTGTACTTGGTCTGAGCACGGTTGAAAGCCGTGCGCACCTTTCGGAAGACCTGATTGGTCTGGTGCGTGACGAAGGCGCGGAACTGACCGAAGAAATCATCGATGTTCTGATTGAATCCGGTGACATCTTACGCGGCATGCTGGACGAAACAGCCGTGTCGCGTGCTGATGTCGCGCCCGAACCGTCCGAACACCTGATGGACCGTCTGCGCGCGGTGATTGCGGTCTGCAAAGGCGAAGAGCCGCCCGCAGCCGCAGCATCTGATGCGCCGGCGGAGGAAAAGGCAGAAGAGACACCTGAACCTGTCGCTGAAGCAGACGACGAAAGTGAAGCGGAAGCAGAAGCCCCGGCGGCTGCTCCGGCGGCGAATGACGCGATGTTCGCGGCTATGGCCAGCCTTAATGATCTGCCTGAACCGTCGGGCGATCGTGATGATGACGACTTTTTCGACGATGATCACGGCGACCGCAGCGAAGAAGAGCTTGCGGAGCCGGAACCCGCACCAGAGCCGGAACCCGAACCAGAACCCGCGCCGGAACCTGAAAAGACCGAAGCGGCGTCAGAGGATGCAGGCGGTGAAGAGGCCGGAAGCGGCCTGACGCGGTTGCTGGATGATCCTGTCTATCTGAAAATCTTTACGGACATGGTGGTTTCGACCATCGATGACCTGTCTTTGATCCGCGATGTGGCGGACGGCGAGGAATTGCCCGAAGGCGCGTTCCCGAAGGCGTCCAGCCTTTGTTACGCGTGTGAACAGCTTGATCTGACCGAGTGGGTGGAAACCCTTCAGGCCTTTGAGGCTAAAAAAAGCGAAGGCGGCACCCTGGCTGACCTGAGCGGCCTGATTGAAAGCCTTCAAAAGTTGAAGGCGGCTGATTTGGGAGGGGACGAGCCCGAACCCGAGGCCGAAGCTGCGGATGCCGCCCCGGCGGGAAGCAACGATACGCTGGAATCGCTGATCAATGACCTGAGCGAGGTTTTCGAAGACCTGCAGCAGTTCACATCCCGCATGGAGGCCGGTCAGACGGTCGAGGCGCAAGAATTCAACGACCTGTCGGACAAAGCCGTAAAGATCGTAACACCTTACGAATTCATTCGCGTCACCGAAGCGGCGATGAATTTTGCCGATGTCAAAAAGCTGAAGGATTTCCGCTCGGTCGAACTCAAGTTCTACGAAGAACTGGCGTCGGTCGAAAGCGTGTTGGACAAAGGTGGTCTGCCAGATGATCTGATGCTGCCGAGCCAGCGTCTGAAAAACTGGTGTTCCGAGCACATCTTCGACACGTTGCGCGATCTGCGGATCGGTTTGGACAGCGGTCACAAAGGCTCTGGTTCGACATGGTTCCCTGAATTCGAACAGCTGATGCGCCGCGCGTTCAACGCTTGTGCGTATTACGAAATCGAAACGGCGTCGCAGTTGACGATGGCGCTGGTCGACCTGTTTGCGCGGACACGTGTGTCGTCGCAAAGCCCGGACGTCATTCTGATCCAGATGGCGCGTGGTTTCGTCGATACGATGGAACTGGTGTTTGACGCCCTGACGCAGGGCGACACGCCGGATATCGCTAAGATCGAAGCGCTGTTTGAAGAAGCGGCCAACGTCAGCTTCCTTGCAAGCGGCGTTGTGACTGCGCGGTCGATCGAACAAAAGCTGGGACTTCCCAAAGAGTTCCACCGTGTTCTTTCGCCGGAAAGTGTGAAGTCGGCCCAGTCGTGTATCGACAACGGCCTGCATTTCTTCATTCTGACCTGCGACCTGAACGAAGACGATAAACTGGCTGAAAACTTCCTCGACTGGATCAGTTCGGGCAAGGCAAAGATGATCACCAACGTGACCGTTTTTGTGGATGACAAGACGATCTTCGACTTCCTGATCGCGGCCCCGATGACAGAAGACATCGTTGCCGAAGCGGTGTCGCACCTTGACCCGTCCGGCAAGAAACTGACGCTGAAGATGGCGCTGGAGGTGGTTGAAGAGGCAACACCCGTCGCTGCGGCGGAAACGGCGGCCTCTGCGGAAGACGCGCAGATTTTCGCATCAGGCGCGATGACGGAAAACCTCAAGCTTCTGGAAGCGGTGGGCGAGATTTCGGCGGCACAGTCGATGATCGGCGCAATGCTGCACAAAGCATCGACGCGGGATCTGTTGTACGAAGTGCAGACCAAAATGGCCGAAGCCGGCCTGCCGGAGCTGCCGCTGCGTGCCCGTGGCGTTCTGCGTGGCGTGTTCGAGGAATACCTGACCGAAATTCAGGCCATCAACGAAGCGGAAGCACAGCTAAGTTCGCAATTGTCCCAGTTGCAGGAAGAAAGCGTATCCATGCGGTCGCGTCCTGCCGAAGTGATCCTGCGCCCCATGCAGACCTTTGTGTCCACCGAGGCGCGCAAATTGGGGTCTAGCGCACAGTTTTCCTACGTGGGCGGCGAATGTTCGCTGGATCAGTTGGTACTGGAAGAAGTGCGTGGCCTGTTAAAGCTGGCGATCTCGGATCGTCTGCGCGCGAAAGAGCCGCCAACCAAGTTCTTCTTGGCCATCGATCGCGAAGAAGACCGCGTTCGTGTCGAAATCACCGACAACGGCAAGGAATGCGCTCTCAGCGACGACTTCAAGGCGGCCAGCCACGAACTGACACGCCGGAAGGGTGTCATGCGCTTTGTGACGCTGCCGAACGGCGGTGTGCGTCTGATGCTGGAAGTTCCGCTGCACACCATCGTGCTGGAAGGCATGGTCGTGAAGATCGGCGATGTGCGTTATGTGCTGCCGATTGAATCGATCCAGCGTATCCATCAGGGCAGCAAAACTGTTCCGATCAAGGCTGCAGGCAACCGGCGGATGCTGGTCGTTGACGACAACGACTATGTGCCGATCCGTGTATTGTCCAGCGCGCGCACGCAGGTCCACAGCAGTGGCCAGCAGCTTTATGTGATCGTCCGCAACAACGCGTCGCGTATGGCGATCCCGGTCGACGAACTTTTGGGTCAGCAGCTGGTGCTTTTGCGTCCGTTGCGTGGTGTTCTGTCCATGGTGCCTGATGTCACTGGCGTGGCAATTCTGTCCGGTGGTGAAATCGGTATGGTTGTGTCCGTCAGCCGGATCGAGGCTGCCGCATAAGCTTAATAGTGCAAGGCATTAAGATTCTGCCGGAATCTGCCGTTTTATAAGCCAGAAGCAGACAAGCCCTAAACGGGAGGTGCCGATATGAACATTGCACTAGCTCGATCACGCTACAAGCAGGCGGCGGCGATTGGCGAGCCGGAGATTCACGATCCTCATGAAGTGATCCACGTAACCTTGCGGGAACTGGAACGGTCCCTTGGTGTCATGGAGCAGCTTCAAAAGGCAGAACGCGCAACGTCCGGGGATCATGCTAACCGGTCCCTGACAGCGATCTATATCCTTCAATCCAGTCTGGATTTTGAAAAGGGCGGAGATTTGGCAACCAACCTGTTCCAAGTCTATGAATACGTTCGCTTTCATGTCCTGAAGGCATGGCGCAACGAAGGCGATGCCGAGCTGGGCCAAGCCAAACTTGCGATCGGTGAAATCCTGTCTGCATGGCAGACAATCGGCGATCAGGTCGGGGAGCGGTCTGAATGAAGAATTGTGTATACCACATGGATCAGGTCGCGCAGGCCGAGCGTCTGCTTGGCTTGTCCGCCCAACTCGTGCAAGCGGCAGAACGTGCCGATCTTGCCCTGTGCGCGCAGCTAGATACGACGATCCGGTCCGCCTGTATGGCGCTGCTGATGGAAAACAGCGCGTCCTATGACGCGGGCACTGAAAAGCTGGCTGCGTTGAAGGCGGCTTTGGAGGCCGTCGAAAAGGCGCGCTCGATCCTGGTCGAAAAGAACGCCGTGGGCGCAAACAACCGCAAGGCAAAGGTTGTCTATCTGAAAACCCAACGCGAAAGCATCAAGGCATGAAACGCGGGCGTGTCTGCCGCACCTGTTTGCGGATACGCCTGTTTATCATGATGGCGTTTCCGCTGATCGCGCTGATTTACTTCCAGCCGGAAGGGGCGCAGAAACTGGCGGCATTGTTGCCCGACGCAGGCACCATCGCCTTCGCTATGATGGTTTTTGGAAGCTTTAGTTTTGTTGTAAAATACGCGGCCTACAAATACGAAACGGGCCGTTCTGAAAAACGCCAGTGACCGCTTAGGCAGCGTCTTCGTCAACAAAGCGGTTGACCCCCACAAAAGCAATCAACAGGTCCAGAAGGCTACGGCGTTCGTGATAAGCGGGCGTGCCTTCGTCGTCGCAGTAGACAGTCTCGATCCCGATAAACGCGGGATCCGCTGCATAGATATCTGCTGTGTCTGAGGGGAGATGTGTTTGCGGCATGGTACGTTCCTTCTTCACTGAAAGACACCATGCAAAGGGTTTGCCAACTGGCTTAGCCGCCAATCATGAACCTGTTGATCAGCACTTCGATCACCGGCGGATCAAGCCCCATATCCATGAATTGCTGATTGATGCTTTCCTTGAACGGTTCTGGAAGCGCCTGACGCAGCGTTTGCCAGCTTTCTCCGGCCTCGGTTTCGGACAAATCCATCACGATCTGCGACAGGGGGGCGATAAAGTCTGTGGGATCGTCTTTGAACATGTCTGCCGTTTTGTGCAGTACCATGTCCGGGATCGCTACGCCGATGTAGATGTTCACGGTGGCCCCGAGGTGGGGAATGGTGGCTTTGACCGAATGCTGGATCGCGATGTATTCGCGGCGAACCTTGGGGGGCTCTTCTACGACGACCTCGGTTTCTTCTTCCTCAAAGGTGCCCAGCGGGTCCATGTCTGGCAGAGACAGCGCTGTGAAAGCCCCATAGGAAAACGCCCCCAGAACCACGATTGCGGGCAGGGTAGCCAGAAAATTCGGGGATTTGATGATCTTGGCAACCATACGGGAATTCTAGCTTTTTTCTGAGTTCCGGTCACCTGTGCAACCGTCATGCCACAATCATCAAAAGATGAGTGTTAAACATCATGTCCCGCCTGACGTTGTAATTGGGGAAGAGGCGCAAACTCGGCATTTTCCTAATCTGGCCGATTGATAGATCCATGAAAAATGAACTGAAAAATGCATTGGTTCCAGCTGTACGCCGCCTGACGGGTGCGTCGGCCAAATCGGCTGCGTCATCACAGCAACCGAGATCCGGTGATTTTCAGCTGGTCCGCCAGCAGGTGCATCTTCAGGACACCAAAAAGGTCGAAAAACACCTTCCGGACATACTTGGCAGAGCACTTGCAAGAGGCTGGATTGACAAGGATTTCCGTGCCGCGCTGACACGCAGCCCGAAACAGTTGTTGGCTGACTATGGCGTTTTTCTACCCGATAATATCGCCGTGCGGACCGAGACGACGCAAAACCAGCGCCAGCGGATCGTTGTCTATGAAACGCAACCGGGCGGACGTCTTCGCAGGTTGCTGTATCTGCAACTGGTGATGATGGCTGGAAAATGAAAAAATCTATCGCGTTACTGGTCGCCCTTGCGGTTCCATCCCTAGTGGCGGCGCAGGCCATGGACAACAACGCAAAATTCGAAAAGGCCCTGTCGGCGGCACGCGATGGCGATGCGGCGACGGCGGTGGTGTTGTTTTCGGATCTGGCCCATCGCAACGATTCAAGCGCCCAGATGAATCTAGCGGTTCTGACGGCCCTCGGGCATGGCACGCCGCAGGATGAAACTGAGGCCTTGTTCTGGGCCTGGCGTGCCCGTTTCGGCGGTGAGAACCGCGCGATCGATCTGACCAAATATCTGTCCCGCCAGCTGCCCGCCAAACAGCGTGCCGCCGTTGCCAAGCGTCTGCTGGAAGAACTAGAAGCGGCAGCCGAGCAGGGGCATCCTGCGTCCTTTCTGGGCATGTGCCGCACCGAGAACGAAGTGCGCGAACCCGCCAAGCCTGTCGCCGCTCTTGCGTGGTGCAGCGTGGCTGCCGCTTTCGAGGTTCAGGGCGCCGCTGTCCTGCGGGACGCATTGGGAATGGAATTGTCTGTGGAAGACAAAACAAAGGCGCAGCTGAACGGCCGCGCCTTGTTTCTGGAATGGTGCAAGCGCGTTCCCGAAGAAACGCGCCCCATTTCATGTCCGGATGTCAGCTAATCCTTAGTGCCGGCGGAACCGACGGATCGCCTGAACTTCCTCCGCGCTGATGCCTGTGGCGCGGCTGATCTCTTTTGACGGTTGGCCACTTTGCGCAAGCGTGATCGCTTGTTCAATGAGGCGTTCGCCAATGAGCCAGTCGAAGTCGACCCGGATCTGATCGAGTTTTGTCGCTGTCGCGGCAAGACCCGTGTCGGGGCGTTCTTCAAGCTTCTTCATGATCAGAGTGCTTAGCTCTTCCATGTCTTCGTCGCGTAGGCCAACCGGCTGGGCCGACAATGCACGCACGCGTAGTGCGAGATATGTAATGGTCGCGACTGCAATTACGAAGCCACTTGCTGCTGCAAGATGGAATAGAGGAAGATAGGTCACTCTTGGTTTTCCCGTTTTTATTCTTAGCTGATCATGTCCGTATAGCCCTCGAAAAGGCTATCGGTGATGGCTTGCGCGTCCACCGGATAACGTCCGGCTTCGATTGCCTCTTTGATCTTGGCCACCAGTTCGAGATCGAACGGAGGGCCTTTCGCTGCAAGGGTTTCACCCACTTGCAAAGAGGCTGCTTGGCTCAAAGTGACGCTATCTGCGTCACCTGCCGGTAAAACCGAGCCTGCACCCGCACCGGCGGGGGAAATGCCCGCGCGGTCTGTAGCATCGGCTTTAACCTGCTGTAACCGCGCACGCGCTGAGAGGGACGTGTTGATAGAATCAACCATTGTTTTAACTCCTAGTACCGTCCGCGTACGTCTTTTGGTGTGTCAATCAACGTCTCGAGTTCAATTCATGTTAGGTCGTACGCGTACTTTATTTCGGTCGTGAACGATGGCCTTGATGACCCGTCCGGACCCTTTGTTTTGTACCTCGATGATGTCTCCATACTGCCCTGATTCCATTGCCAAACCGGCCATTTCGACAGCCAGTCCCGGTATGCTGGATGTTATTGCAACTGGTGTGCCTTTTTCGATCATCCAGCTCATTTCCAGATGCCGGGGCTGAATAATGTTGCCCGCACCAAGATTAATTCGCAGTTTTCGGCCAATAAGTGTGTCCGGCTTGATGAACAAAGTGTCGCTTGTTGCGGCGCTTGTTTCGGCCAGTGCCAAATGCTGCCGCTGCAAAACTGTTCCGCGTTGCAAGCTTTCAGTAAGGGCCACGGCGGTGATCATCGGGCCTGTCACGTCCCTGCTATGCTGGTCTGCTGGCGCGACGGTCATTCCGGGCAGACGGATGCTGCGCTGCCATGATGTTTCGGTGTTGCAGTGCAGCGTTACGGTCCGCCAGTCATTGCCCTTTGGCATGACATCGGGGTTGGTTCCACAGGCGGGGAAGTGACGGTGTTCGGAAACCTGTGGTTGTCCGGACAGGCCCGCTTCGTCCAAAGCCGCCAGAATAAGGTCTGTGACCTCGGTTCCGTTCAATCCGTCCTGCGGATTTGCGGCAGCGGCAGCAGATAGAAACAGGGCGGCTGTCGCAACAAATATGGTGCCAAAGCGGGTCATAATCCGGCCTCGACGAAATAGACCTGACGACCTTCAAAGTCGGACGCTTTGCGCGTCGGATCGATGGACCGCAGAATGGCGCGTCCGGATTTCAGCGAAGAGATTTCCAAAAGGCCAAAGCTGTCGTTCGGGTCGTCCACAAAGGCAAGGCTCGCGCGGCTAAGGCCGTGGCGGCTGCCGATGGGGACGCTCAGCGTTTTGCCATCGCTTTCGATGCGCGCGGATGGTGGAACGCAAGACAGCTGATCCAGCAATGAGGTCAGATCAGCGCGAATGTTTTTAGTCAGTTCATGTTCAAGCGCGCTGCGTGTTCGGCCTGTGATAACCTCGATCGCGCCGCCTTGCGGATAGCGCGCAGTGCGGACAAGTTGTTTGCGCCCCAGAAACCCGTTCGGTTCACTGAAGTGTAGTTCGGTTGTCATCTGGATCAGGCGGCTGGTCGCACCACGGATCACATCAACCTTGATTTCCGTACGCAGCCCATGATCGCCGGGCTGCTTCCCTGCGTGCGTGCCACGTGTCAGCGACATGTAGTCCATATCCGACCCTGTCGCCGATGTCTGACGGACCTGTGCGGGGGCGATCCGGTCAATCGTAGTGCTGGAATGATCATCAAGCACATCAAAGATCGTCAGAGCCACATCGTTTGCCAGCGGAGCGGTCCAAGCCGGTGCTTCGGGGCGGACGGTGATCTTGGGTTCATAGGCCGTCAAGACAAGCTGGCGGCGACCAGCGCAGGCTGATTTCGGAATCGGGCCAACAAGTGCGCGCACGTTAACTGTCCAAAGCCCCTTGTGCAGCCGCGCCCCTTGCATTTCGTATTTCAGTATTTTGCCAGCCGGACGCAGGATCATCAGATCGGCCGTGATCCGGCCCATGCGCATCGCGCTGTGCCCGCGCAGGGTTGATCCGCCAGCCAGCGCCGCTGATATCAGCGCATCGCCCAACGCACGCGTGCGCGCAGTGTCTTTATCGGCGGCCCCTGACACAAAGGCATGGCCGGTTGCATTTACCCAAACGCCTTCGGTCTCAGCGGCCTCCGCACTGCGGATGAAACCTGCCCAGATGACGATCAGAGCCAAAGCTGCAATGCGTAGGGCGACTTGGGCTGTGCGGGCAGGGGCCATGGATCAGACCCCGAGTTTGGCTGCGCGGAGGATGTAGCGCACCGTATCGGCATCCAGCGACAAGACCACCTCAAAGCTGTCGGCGTCCTTGGGCGTGATACGCACGGTGCGTGCCCCGCGAATTTCGCCTTGGACGATGGCACGGATGCGGTCGTCTGTCATGGTGGCATCACGTAGCGATGTCTCGGACGTCAGGCGGATACCGTGGATTTGTTCTGTCAGGTCACGCAGGGCTTCGAGCCGCGCCGCGCGAATGGCCATCAGGCGCTTTTCATTCAGCGTGCCGCCGGGCTGGCCGGAAATCTGTGAAAACCCGTGACCGGTGATCCGGACAGGGAAGACGGATGGCGCCTCGATCACGGGCATCAGGGCCTTGCTGTTCAGGGCGTTAATGTCGTCCTTGATCTGCGCGATGGCGGCGGTGCGTTCGTCCGGTTCTGGCGGCAGGGCTTTGACGGCCTGAGTGGTGGTGCAGGCCTGAACCATCAAGGCGGCCCCGCAGAAGGTTAGGGCGGTTGTTTTGCGGAAGCGTGGAAAGGGCAAGATCTGGTCCTCGTTCGCGGGATTTCGGTTTCACGACCAAGAGGGGCAAAGATCGTGCCACGTGAGATGCCCGCACGCCCTGCGCGCGCGAGGCTGATACGCCTGCGACTGGCATAGTTTTTGCAAACCTACCTCGACTGATTGCCCCAAGGAGATGGGCCTTATGGTTTGGCAAATTTGGCCGAGGTACACGCAATGATTGCCGCAGAGGGTATGACACGCGGCGAAAAGTTCGGCGGAGCACTGCTTCCGCTGGGGCTTTTGGCGATTGTGGCCATGATGGTTCTACCCCTGCCGGTGGCGCTGTTGGACATGTTCTTTGTCTTCAACATCATGCTGTCGCTGCTGGTCCTGATGGTGGCGATGCATTCTTTTCGGCCATTGGATTTTTCCAGTTTTCCCAGTGTGTTGCTGATCGCAACGACCTTGCGACTTGCCCTGAACGTGGCATCGACGCGGATCGTTCTGACCGAAGGGCACACCGGGTCTGCTGCTGCGGGCAAGGTGATTGAGGCTTTCGGTAACTTTGTTATCGCGGGCAACTTTGCCGTCGGGATCGTGGTGTTCGCGATCCTTGTGATCATCAACCTTGTGGTGATCACCAAGGGCGCGGGCCGTGTGTCCGAAGTCTCTGCCCGTTTCACACTGGATGCGATGCCCGGCAAACAGATGGCCATCGATGCCGATTTGAACGCCGGAATTTTGACACCTGATGAGGCCCGCAAGCGACGGTCAGACGTCGCCGAAGAGGCGGATTTCTACGGTGCGATGGATGGTGCGTCGAAATTTGTGAAGGGCGACGCGGTCGCTGGTATCCTAATTCTGGTCGCCAACATCGTCGGTGGCATCATCATCGGGACAAGCCAGTTCGGCCTCACCTTCGGCGATGCAGCCGAGGTTTATGTGCTGCTGTCCATCGGTGACGGTCTGGTCGCGCAAATCCCGTCGCTCATGCTGTCGATTGCCACAGCGATCCTTGTGACGCGTGTTTCGTCGACCCATGACATGGCGGCGCACATCGGATCGCAGATCGGTCTGTCCCGCGCTTGGGTGCCGGTTGCCGCTGTGATGGGCATTCTGGGTCTGATCCCCGGCATGCCGAACATGGTCTTTCTGGTGTTTGCCGTCGCTGCCGCTGCCATCGCCTGGGTGTCCCACAGATTGATCCCAGCAGGCGAAGAGGACGTGTACGCTGCTCCGTCGGGACCAGCCGGTGCTTTGGTCAAAGGCAAGGGCGGGTCATCCGACAGCACGAAAGAACCCGGTGTCATCACGCCGGACGATGTGACCGACTATGCTGCCGTGTCGATCCAGATCGGTTTCGGCCTGATCCCATTGATCCAAGAAAGCGAAGGCGGTGCCTTGGTCTCGCGTATCACCGGCATCCGCCGCGAGGTGTCGCGGGCGATGGGCTTTGTCATTCCCGGCGTGCGTATCCGTGACGATGCCTCGTTGCAATCAAACCAGTACCGCATCCGGATCGGCCAGTCGATCGTCGGCGAAGACGTGGTCTACCCCGACCGCAAGCTTGCGCTGCCGGGGGCCAATTCGACGCGAAAGCTACGCGGGATTGAGGTGAAGGATCCGTCTTTCGGGATGGATGCCGTCTGGATTCTGCCGCACCAACAGTCCGAGGCAGAAGCCGACGACCATGTTGTTGTGGAGCCCGACAGTGTTCTGGCAACGCATCTTAGCCAGATGCTTTATGCCCATGCGGATCAATTGATCGGATCTGACGGGGTTCAGAACCTTGTCGATGCCCTGTCCGAGGTCAGCCCGACATTGGTCGAGGCTGTGGTGCCAAGGCTGGTGCCGCTCCATATTCTGACCGCTGTCATGCGACATCTTTTGTCCGAGCGGATTCCGGTGGGTGATCTTCCCCGTATTCTGGAACGTCTGGCGGAACTGTCCGGCCGCACGAATGATCCCAAGGAAATGGCTGAAGCCCTGCGCGCCAGTCTTGTGCCGCAGCTATTGCAGCAGATCGTGCCGCTAAAAGAGGCGGTGCCGATCATCACGCTTGCCCCTGATCTGGAAGAGTTGCTGATGCGGTCGCAGGCGAAAGAGATCGGCCTTGTGATCGAACAGGGCCTGACCGAACGGATCGTCCAAGGCATCAATCAGGCAACCGAGGAACTTGCCGCGATGGGCAAACAGCCCGTTGTCGTGGTGTCCGCGCTGTTGCGGTCGTTGTTTGCGTCCTTCCTTAAAAGCCATGGCGCAGATGCCATCGTGTTGGCGGTGAATGAACTGCCGGACAACCGCCGGATCGACATTGTCGCATCGCTAGGCGGGGCGAACCAACTGCCGCCGGGTAACGGAGGGGCCGTCTGATGTCTGTTGTGACTGTCCGAGCCCATGACACCGTCGAAGCCATGGAAATGGTGGCCCAAAAACTCGGGCCTGACGCGCTGATCCTGTCGTGCAAAAGCAAGAACGGCATGATCGAAATCGTGGCGTCCGACAGTCCGATCGATGTGGCGAATGTTCCGTCAAAGCCGGTCGAAAAACCGGCTGAAATAGCCGAGGTCACCGCTCCTCCGGCGCCTGAGGTGACTGGTGGGGTTGTCGATATCGAAATCGCCGAAAATGCCCCGCGACGGGCGTCTTTTGCGGATCAGTTCAAATCACAGACCATGGCCACGCCGAGCAAGGGCATGTTGGACATCGACATGGTGCTCAATGCTCCCCGCGTCGTTCTGGTTGGGCCTGCGGGGGCGGGCAAATCCCTTGTCGCTACACAACTGGCGGCAGCCATGCTGGACGTCAGCGAAGCGCGAAGTCTTCGGTTTGGATACTGCGGTTCGGGTTCGCATTCGGATGCTGCCTATCTGGCGCAAAAGGCCAAGCTGTTGGGCATCGACCTGACCTTTGCCGATCCGCGCAATTTCTCGGGGGTGCGTCGCGGGCACACCGATATTGTCGTTGTTTCCGGCAAGGGTGCGGAAGGGCCGCTTCAGGCCGCAGCACTTGGCGTTCCCATGGGTGCGCGCACTGTTCTGGTCCTGCCGGCAGGCCTGCGGGCAGATCGCATTTCCTACGAAATCAAACGCTGGGCCGCGCCCGATATGGGCGTGATTTTCACATGCGAGCCCGCTTTTCCGCCAGATGGCAAGGATTTTGAAGCAGTGGCCCAAGCAGGCGTTACGCGGCTTTGGACAAGCTTCAATGATCGCATCCTCGCCGGGCTGATTACTGCGACTGAGGCAACTGCCTCAAAGGCCGCGATGCCGGTCTCTGACATTCAGGGAGAGAACACATGATAGCGCCGAGAAACTACGGAGAACAGGCGCCAGCACCGGACAAGCTGGTCGAGGACAACATGCACCTCGTCCAACGCTTGGCGTGGCATTATCAGGGTCGTGTCGGCAAATTCGCCGAGATCGAGGACCTGATGCAGGCAGGCTATCTGGGTCTTGTGGATGCCAGCCAGCGCTACAGCACGCGCGAAGGCGTCACCTTTGCTGCCTATGCCGCGATCCGTATTCGTGGGTCTATCGTGGATCTGCTGCGCCGGAATTCCAACCTGTGCCGGTCTACGATCAGCATGCGCCAGCGCATTTCCAAAGTCCGGCTTGATCTGGAACATTCCTTGGGTCGCGCGCCATTGATCGAGGAAGTGGCCGAAGCGATGCAAATGACCCTGACGGAATTGCAGGACTGGGAGGCCAAGTTTCAGGTCAACCAACTGCAATCTCTGGACGAGGTCTATACAGACCATTCCCTTCTGTTCCGTGATCAGGGCGAGCTTCCAGAAGACAAGCTGGAACAGAACCAGTTGAAGGTCCACCTGCGCGAGTCGATCAAGGATTTGCCGGAACGCGAGGCTCTGGTTCTTCAGCTTTATTACGTTGAGGAGCTGAACGTGTACGAGATTGCCGCTGTGCTGGATGTTACAACAGGACGCGTGTCACAGATCAAAAAGGCGGCCATCCTGAGGCTGAAGGATCTGTTGCAGGAACGATTGGCTTAACCCCCGTGCCTTAGGCTAGGGCCTTAGTGCGGGGGGTGATCCATGATCGCCGGGCGGATACCCGCATCGTGGGGCGCTTTTAGAACTTCTGTCGCAACCTTCTGTATTTCAAGCAAACAGCTTTTCAGACTATCCAGCATGCCTTTGGCATCCTCTTCGCGGTTTTGCCGCAAGGCAACCTCGGTCGCTTTCAGGGACGAACTTAGCTTTGTCCAGCCGATGAAGCCGGTCGGACCTACCGCGTGATGGATCACATCAGCGCTGTTGTCTGTCAGGGTTTCCAACGCATCAATCGCCTTTTGAACGTCTGACACCGTTTCCGTGACAAGCTGTACGGCCATGTCTTCACCGACCATTCCGCACAGTTGGTCAAAGTCAAAGCTGCCTTCCGGTTCGGGTGTCTGGTTCACGACTCTTGGCTCCTCATCTTCTTCATCGGACATGATATCTTCGATTTGTCGAAGCGCGTCCGTTAGCTGCTTCTGTGACACAGGTTTGCCAAGAATAGAATCCATGCCGTCACGCAAGAATTCATCAGGAACCACCGCATCGACAAGCGCTGTAATACCCATGATATAGGAATTCACGGATTTACCGCTTTGTCGGATGCGTCTGGTCGCCTCGCGCCCATCCATAACCGGCATGCTGACATCCATCATGATGATGTCAAAATGCGCGGTCGCTGCCAGATCAACGGCTTGGCGTCCGTTGGTGGCCGTAGAAATCTTGTGTCCCTGCCGCTTTAGCATTTCCGAGATAAGCCGCAGGTTAACCTGATTGTCGTCGACGATCAGGATGTTGCGCGGCGTTGGTGCGCGCATGGTGACCGGCGTTAACGTCGGTTGGGGCCGTTCCGCATCGGCGGTGACCAGTTCAAGCGACAGCGAGAAACAGAAGGTGCTGCCTTTGCCGACTTCGCTTTCAAGGCTGAGCTTGCCGCCCATACGGTCAACAGCAATTTTGGCGATGGGCAGGCCAAGTCCGTTTCCGCTGTCCGCGGAAAGTTCACCAGGATTGACGGTTTCAAAGAACTGGAAAATGCGGCGCTGGTCTTCTTCCGAGATACCGGGGCCCGTATCAGAAACTTCCACGTCCAGACGCACGACGTCATTTCCGGTCGGAACAAAGAACAGGGACACGTCAATGTTGCCGTTATGGGTGAACTTGCTTGCGTTGGTCGCAAGGTTCGTGACGGCCCGTGTGAAGGATCCGGGATAGCCGTAATACTTCTGTTCGGCGTCCGTTCCGGTGACGTGCAGTTCAATGGCGTTGCCGCGTTCTTCCGCAAGCGGAGTGATGTCGCGGACAATCGAGCGGACGATTTCCGTCGGCGAGAAGAAGTCACGCGCTTCTTTGCTTTCCCCTTGGCGGGTGATTTCCAGAACGTCATTCACCTGCGCCAGCGTCCGCTGGCTGCATTCCATGGCGGTGCGGATCAGTTCGCGGTTGGAATCGTCCAGCTTGTCCATTTCGACCAGCTCCAGCGACGCGATCAGACCGTGCAGGGGGGTGCGCATTTCGTGGCTCATCGAGGCCAGGAACGTGCTTTTGGCGGCAGCATGGCGGCGCGCTTCGATCAGAGCGGCCTTCATTTTGTTCTCGGCCGCGACCTGATCCGAGATGTCGCGAACAAAGGAAATCAGGATCGGGTTTCCGCCAAAGTCGTTGTCGACGGTGCTGGAAAACTCGACCGGAAACTCTTCTCCATTCGACCGTGTGGCGTATGTCCGGTGCGGGCTGGCGCTATCCGAAATCTGAATTTTGCCCTCAACCAGCCGTTTCAGGCGGCGACGGTGCGATTGGCGCAGGCGCGGCGGCACCATGATATTTTCGATCAGCTTTCCGCACATGTCGTTTGTTGTCATGCGGAACATGCGTTCGGCGGCGGCATTGCAAAGAATGATCTGACCGTCGAGGTTCGAAACGATCACGGCGTTCAAAGAAGCCTCATAGGCTTTGGTCACCATGGTCGCGGCGCGGGCAACCTGGGCTGTGCGGGTTTCCAGATCACGCCACAAGCGGAACGCCAGAAAGGCCGACAGGGCGGTAACGGTTCCCAACAGCAAGGTTTTGACAAGGAACTGCAACATGAGTTCCCGTTCGTCCTGTCGACGCTCTTGTTCGGTTCTGACAGCAAAGGCGATTGTATCAATGGACAGATCCCGAACAGGCTGCCTTAGGTCTTTGATCCGCTCCAAGATCGGGGACCAGTCCGAGACGGCCAAAGACTGGGTTTCATCGTAAAGTTCGGTCAGCGCGGTTCGCGCGTTGATCAACTCTGCCAGCCTAGACTGCAGATGTTCAGGTGCCTCATTTAGCGCGAGTTTGCTGCTGACCACATCGATCCGGCTGTAGAACACATCGAATTCCCGCTTTGCGAGCTGCAACTGGCCTTTATCGATCAGTCCATCAGTGGCATCGGTGATCGCGCTTTGCAGCGTGATCTGCGCATCAAGGTGATCAACACGCAGGTGGGCGACGCCCCAGCCAAGGTTGTCACTGTCAGCCGCGCGAATGTCTGCAACACGGTCCTGAAGATTGATCGCTGTGGTAATGAGGGCACTGCAGGTGAGGATAAGAAGTCCAAGCAACGCCAAGGCGGTCACCTTGCGGGCGCTTGGTCCTAACCCGAATATCCTTTCTCTGAGTGGCTGCGGGGGCATAAGCTTAACCGTTCACAAAAGTGAACGAGGCAAAGCGTTGCTCTTGGCACCAGTTCTGTTGTGGGCACGAACTGATGGATCGCTGGGTCGTCTGAGGTTTCGAAGAGGAACGGCGAACCGTTTCCATTGTATGCCCGTAAGGCAAAACATTTGCCAAAAGTGAAAATAGCATGCCTAACTCCGACACCAAGCAACTCTACTAAGAACGCCCACGAACGCCCACGCGTTACTGCGATATTAGATCATTACATCAGTCGCGAAGATTTCTTTATGTATCGAAAGATATGGACATGTATCTTTGTGATGTTATCTTGACCAAAGAGAGAATAGTTTCGCTTTTATCCGGTTACCGCTTTCGATTGTGGTGAATAAAGTAATTATGTCGGTTCGCTTTTGTGATTTTCGAAGTCTTAAGGCGCGAACAGTAGCGAAGTTATTCTTTTGAGGAAGCGTCACGGGCAAGTGAACAAAATGCAAGATCATATGATAAACGGAACGGACGGGTCGACGGATCCAGTTCTGAGCGTACTCATCGCCGATGACCATCGGCTTCTCGGCGAGGCTGTCGCGAACCTCCTGCGCTCTGGCGCTGGATATTCGGTTCGTTTGACGGGGGGGCTTGATGAAACGCTCGTCGCATTGGCGGACAGCACTTACGATATTATTCTTTTGGATTTGAAGATGCCTGGCATGGTGGGATTGGCCAGCGTTAAAACCGTTGTGGAAAAATCCGGCGACGCAAAGGTCGTTCTTTTCACAGGGCAGGTTGATCGTCATTTCTTGAATAGTGCGCTTGAATTGGGCGTTAAGGGTCTAATTCCGAAAACGATGCCGTTGCAGTCATTGATCAGCGTAATCCAGTTGATTGACTCCGGGCAGATTTTTGTTCCGATGAACGAATTGAATAGCAGCGGCCAAACGGACGCGGGTGGTGGCGCGGAACTGACAGAAAAAGAACATTTCGTTCTGCGTCTGGCGGCAGATGGTCTGACCAACAAAGAGATCGCGCGCGACATGGGCTCGACCGAAGTGACCGTCAAAATGCATATGCGTGCAGTTTGTAAGAAACTCGGCGCTCGGAACCGGGCGCACGCCGCTATCATCAGCCGAGAGCGCGCTCTGCTGTAAATAACTGAAAATTAATGTGAAAAGACGGGTGCATGAAAGTGCGCCCGTTTTTTCATTTTTGTCGATAGTTATTGAATTAACTCACTTTAGATAATTGCGATTATATCAAAGATATATGGTGTGTAATTTCGTATAAATCGGCAATTCGTTTCTAAAATAGAAACTCTTGGCACCTAGGTTGCAGAGCTTTCTCCATCACATGCAAAGATGGTGGGAAAGATGTCTCTGCTTATTAAGGGTGAAAATAAGTCGAATTGTTGTTTCGGTTTTAAGGCCGAAATAAGTGCGACACAAAATCGCCTTAATCAATATCAAATTATTTCCTTATTTCCGCGATTTTGTTTTCTGGCGGGTTGGGGAAACACCCAATCCATTAATTCAAAAAAATCCAAATTATTTATTCAGCAGGAGTGCGTGCAATGACACTTCTGACGAGTTCCGGTTTTATTGGCGAAGAAGCAACGTCTGATCTTTTTGGCGGCAACGTTTTGGCCACCCGTGCCACGATGACGGGCGAAGGCTCTTATGCAGAACTGATCGACGATCTGGGATCCACCGTGTTGCGGTACCCGGGCGGGTCGCTGACCGAATCCTATTTTGACCTAAGCAACCCCGACAGTTCGGTCGTCTATGATCCGGACACCGGCGAAGCGCGCGAATTTATCCCGATTTCGGAGTTCATGGAGTACGCCGCAGAGAATGGCCACGAGGTCGTTCTGGTGATCCCCACACGCACGCAGCTGTCGGACGAGCCGGATGATTCCGGCAACCGCGTTCCCGAGATTGATGAGGACGCCCTCCGCCAGTTCGTCAACGACGTCGTCACCGGTGTTTACGGTGATGCGGATATCGCGGCGTTCGAACTTGGCAACGAATATTGGGGTTCGGGCGAGATGAATTCGTTCGAATACGGCGCGCTGGCTTCCGAGATGAGCGTCATCATTGATGATGAGCTTGCCAAACTGGCCGGAACATATCCCGAAGCGGACGACATCGAAATCGTCGCGCAGGTTGGTACGAACTTTAATTACGCAAAACTGAGCACGGAGTATCAGGGCTGGGACGCGGAAGATGTCATTGACGATATCAACGCAACCAACGGACTGGATCTGGATTATTCGGCGATTGGCAATTCCGGCAATATCAACTGGACCAAGCTGGCAAACCAGATCATCACATCGCAGTTCGACACTCCGGAAGAGATCGAAGCACTCGATGGCGTTGTCGCGCACGTCTACACAAAAGGCCCCGAACTGGCAGGGCAACGGTCCTATCAGTTGGACACCATTCAGGAAAACTGGATCGAGACTTTCGAAGATCTCGAAATCTATGTCACGGAATGGAATGCCTCTGGGGCGACATCGGCGTTGGATGGGACCGAGGACTACGGCCTGTATCAAGCGCATGAAATGCTGAACATCGTCGAAGAGATGATGCTGGCCGGCGTCGACGTGGCGAACGTCTGGCCGCTTTTGCAGAACACAGACAACGCGCTGAGCTATGGGCAGGACTATTCGGAACTGACCGCGCCGGGCGAAATGTTCCGCATGATGGCCGAAACGCTTCCTGGTAAGCGTCTGATCGATCTTGAACCCGAAGACAATGACGCGACCGAAACATCCGTTGGTGGTATCGACGCGCATGCGTTTTATGGTGACGGCGATCTGGTTTTCTACTTCGCCTCTACAGGTCAGTCGGCCACGTCTGAAGACATCGACGTTAGCAACTTTGTTGAAAGCTCTGCGGCGATCAAGATCACCGTTCTGGGCGTCGCTGACGGAGAAGCCGCCGGCAACTCGCGTTCAGACGCGGAAGTGCGCGAAGTCGATCCCGCGACCATATTCGAAGATGGAACCCTGACCGTCACGCTAAACCCGGGCGAGGTCATGCAGGTCGTCTTTGACGATATCGTCCCCGCAGACGGTTTTATCGAAGATGGTGCTGATCTTTTGCTGGAGCCGGTCGATACCGATGTTGTCGTCACCGATGCAGATGCGCGTCCTTTCACCTTTACGCGCACGGATGAGCAGGAAGACAACTCCGGTGATACGTCCGAGCCTACGACATCAGAGTTTCCGCTGCCCACAGTTGAGCTGACGGATGAGTTCATCGCCGAAAATGATCCTGAAGCTGGCGGCGAAAACCAGAAAGCTTTGGATCAGGATTCCGGCGATGACGGTGACGGCGGCGACGCAGGTGGATTGGGCGGGCTGCTGCTTCTTCTGCCGTTGCTGTTGCTGGGCGGTCTTTAAGCGAGGACCTAGCGTAGGCTGGCCAAAAGGGTCAGCGACGGTTCGCCAGTCACCGCAACGCCGATTGACCGTTGATAGGCGCTGATAGCCGCTTGGGATTTGGTGCCCAGCACGCCATCTGCCACGCCGGCGTCGAACCCACGCGCCGTTAGAAGGCGCTGAAGCTCTTTCCGGTCATTGATTGTCAGGCCCTTGCGGTCAGGCGGAAATGCTTTGCTAAGCGGCCCTGCGCCATTGATACGGTCCGACAGATAGCCAATCCCGATGCCGTAGTTCTCGGAATTGTTGTAGCGCAGGATGGCGTTGAAGTTGCTGAACACCAGAAAAGCCGGAGCATTCGGGCCTTGGGGCAACAACAGCGCGGCCGATCCATGGTCGAGCAGGGTGCCGCCCGTCGCGGTTCTGACCCCCAGATCCCGCCACGATGCGACTGACCGTTTATTGCCGCGACCTGCAAGGCCGGTGCTGAAACCGGCGGGCAGAGTCACCTCAAGCCCCCACGGCTGGCCTGACCGCCAACCCGATTTGGCCAGATAGGCCGCTGCGGATGCCAGTGCGTCGGTCGGATCGTCCGACCAGATGTCGCGGCGCCCATCGCCACGGAAATCAACGGCGTAGGCCTCGAATGTGGTGGGGATAAACTGGGTGTGGCCCATCGCGCCTGCCCAACTGCCTGTCAGGTTGGCCGCGCTGACGTCGCGCCGGGCCAGAATGCGCAGTGCTGCCATCAACTGTTTTTCAAAGAACGCACCGCGGCGGCCATCGTAGGCCAGCGTCGAGACGGCTGAGATTACCGGAATATCCCCGCGTCGCGCGCCATAGTTGCTTTCCATCCCCCAGACCGCTGCGACAACATTTGCGGGCACACCGTAGCGCCGTTCGATTTCGCCAAGGATGCCCGAAAACGCGGCCCGTTTTCTGCGCCCTTCGGCGACTTTGGTGTCGTTGGCCACGATGGCAAGATAATCCTCAAGCGATCGTTTGGTTTCGGTCTGGTTGCGATCCCGTTCGACAACGCCGGGCAGGAAGCCTGCGCCTTGGAACGCTGTGCGCAACGTGGCGTCGGAAATGCCGCGACTGCGTGCACGCGTCTGAAACGCCTGAACCCAGCGGTCATACGCCGGATTGCGTTGGGGAAGGAATTCGGGGGGCAGGCCTGAACGGCTGGTGGAAATGGCGCTGTGGGGCGATGCGCAGCCGGCTAGTCCGGCGGCAGGGAGGGCTGCGATAAGCCAGCGACGGGAAAACTGCATGTGAAAAGCCTCAGATCAATGTTTTTGCGATGGTGCACGTGATTCAGACAACTCTCAAGGGGAGCTTTTGCTCCCGATTTGCACCGAAATTTTATAATTTTTTGAATCACTATATCTTTAGATAGTAGAGTTTCCCTAAGGAGCGCTTTCCTTAAACCTGTTGTGTGATGCAGACTTAGGAAGAAGACACTGGTAGTCCCCATCCAGAAGCCCCCGTTGTTCAGAACTTTTGGACTGAATGGCGGGGGATTTTTTTGTTTTGGGCATGCCTGAGACAAAAGCCCTTTTGCGTCATCCGGCCTAAGTCTGGTATGGGTCGAAAAAGTTTAAAGTAGACCAGTATGACTTCTAACTCCGATTCCAGTGCACAATTCCCCGACGACGGCGCACCCAAAAACGTGCGCTCGGCCGCCATTGCGTCCGAGCTTGAGGCCGAGATTGTCATGGGCACTATCCCTGCAGGGGCGCGACTGGATGAGCAAAGCCTGACCAAACGCTTTGGCGTGTCGCGCACGCCCATCCGCGAAGCGCTGCATACGCTGGTCGCACGATCCTTGGCAGAACGCGTGCCCTATCGCGGGGTGATTGTGGTGAACATTACGCGCGACCGGATCGAAGAGATGTTCGAAGCCATGGGCGAGGTTGAGGCGCTCTGCGGCCAGTTTGCGGCCGAACGGATGAGCATCGGAGATCGCGGCAAACTTGAAGCCTTGCATGCACGGATGGGCGAGATTGCGAAGTCGGGCGATACGACTGAATACTCTGCGCTGAATACCGAATTTCACGGCATGATCTATAAGGGTACCCAGAACCGTGACATCGCCGAACTGGCCGACCAACTTCGGCTGAAGCTTGCACCGTTTCGGAAAAAGCAGCTGCAATCCAAAGAACGTGTCATGCAGTCCTGCATCGAACATCAGGCAATCGTCGAAGCGATCATCGAACGCGATACACGCGCAGCATCCAAGGCGCTGCGCCGCCATTTGACGATTGCGGCACAAGAAGTGCTGTCGACGATACCCGCTTAACCGCCGGTTTTTATCCCAGTGCGGACATCAACATCCGGATCGCAGTAATGGCAAGGAACGCGGCGAACACGCGCTTGATCCACTTGGTATCAACCGAATGCGCGATCTTTGCGCCCAAGGGTGCAAAGCCGACAGTGAAGGGCAGGATCACCAAGGCCGCTGCGATGTTGACGTATCCCAAGGACAGCGGCGGTCGGCCTGAGAGGCCCCAGCCCGCGTAGATGAACCCCAAAACTGCAGGCACAGCGATCAGAAAGCCAAAGGCCGATGCAGTGCCCACAGCGCGGCGTACCTCGACCGAGAAACCCACCAGCAAGGGCACAGACAGTGTTCCGCCTCCGATCCCCATCAGGGCGGAAAACACGCCTGTGACGTAGGAAATCACCCCGTTGACCAAGCGGCTGGCGGGGAGGTCATCGCGGATGACCAGGGTCTTGGGCGTTGCCATGTTGATCGCCACCAATAGCGCCAAACCGCCGAAAATCACCTTGAGCCCGTCGGCATTGATGTATTTTGCAGCAAGCCCGCCGCTGAGCGCGCCAAGAACGATGCCGGGTGCCCATAGCTTCAACAGTGACCGGTCCACCGACCCGCGTTTGTCATGTGCGCGCGCAGACGAGATCGAGGTGAAGATGATGGTGGCCAGAGACGTGGCAACGGCCATATGCATCGAGAGTTCGGGTGGGAAATTGGTGATCGACAGCACCCAGAACAGAACAGGCACCAGAACGATGCCGCCACCGACCCCCAAAAGGCCCGCAAGAATGCCAGCGATGATGGCCGTGCCGATCACTCCGGCAAGGATGAGCAATAGGTCAGTCAGAGCGAAGTCGAGCATAGGAACACTGGTACTGTTGAAGATATCGGTTGGTGTTTGGTGGTTTTCACAAGAACGGGCAAGGGCCCATTGCGTGTGAAAGTGTCGCAAACCGCACGGATTGTCGACAATAAAAGAAAATTTACCAATCTTGTCGACATTAATTTCTTGAAAAATTCAGTGCCGACGTAACTTTTTAGGTGAACCTATCCGAACGGTCACAACACATATTTGTCGGGTGCCGTTATATTGAGCAAGACGGCAACATACCGCAGGCACTCCGATCACGACCATGAGCCGACATAGACCTAGAGGCATGGAAGATGCCCGGATCTCGCATTCGCGGGCATCCGTTCGTGTTGCCTTGCCCTTGGCGATCCTCTGGATTGCCCTTGGATTGTTTTTGAAGTCCTGGGCCGTTGTGGCCGCAGCAGCACTGGTCGGGCTAGGCTTTACATCAGGCATGATCCTGCACCGGATGAACGCCCATACCCTTGCCCGGATCACGTGGTTTCTGATCGCCAATGTTGGGGCCTTTTGGGCGACCTTTCTGGTGCATCCGATGGGCTACATCAGCTTTATGTTTGCCCCTGCCTGCGCGATGCCGTTCCTGATGTTTTCGTTGGGACGTGACAGGAATACTGTCATCTCGCTTGTTTGCGTGCCGATCACGTTCTGGTTCGTCGGCTGGTACACCGATTACAGTCTGTACGACAGTTTCGTCATCGGGGAAGAGCAGGCCAGAACGATCATCGCGCCTTTGTCGGCGATGACGGTGTTTATCTTGGTGATGATCGAAATGAGCTATTTTGCTTCTGTTTTCTCAAGCTATTCGCGCGGATTGGCCGTCGCCCGTAGGCGTGCTGTTGTGTCGAGCGAGGCAAAGTCAGCCTTCCTTCGTTCGATGAGCCACGAGCTGAAAACACCTTTGAACGCCATCATCGGGTTTTCGGACCTGACCCAGCAAGACGCCGAGCACGGACGCGAGATCAGCCCCAAAGCCTTGGCTGAGCGGATGGAAATGGTGCGTCAGGCAGGCGGCCAGATCGCCGATATGGTCGAAAACATGCTGGCCTTTGCATCACTCACCAACGAGGCGTCCGAGGACGAACTTCAGCCCGTCGATACCACCCAGATCATTTCTGCCCAGATCGCCAAGCTATTGCCCAAAGCAGAGGCTAAAGATTTGGACGTCAGTTGCGATTTCGACCGGACACAAAAGGTTCTTGCCGATCCGGACCGGCTTGGCGAGGTCGTCAAGCAACTGCTGTCCAACGGCATCAAATTCGCCCCCGAGGGTGGCTGGGTCCATGTGACCGCGCATCTGGTCGATGAAAAATGCCTGAGGCTGATGTTTATCGATTCAGGGGCTGGCTTTGATGAAAATGACGTGGTCCGCGCGTTCCGTCCTTTTGAAAGGCTGTCTGCGGAAAACGGGACCATCTCGGGCGCAGGGGTAGGTCTGGCTATCGTGCGCACCCATGTGCGTGCCATGCACGGACGCGTCGGCATCGAAAAGGACGCCTACGGTAAATACGCCGTCTGGATTGAACTGCCGATAGCCACCGAGAAGGCCAGCTGAGGCATCAGTCTGCGTTCTTGTTTGCATCCGGCCAGTGGCGGTGGATGTTGTCGATGACGTAGGCGTGCGAGTGTCTTACGCCGCTTTCAAGATGCGGGTGGTCTGGCGGCAGGTGCGTGTGTTGGTGGGGCACGTCGACAGGATCGGCAGCGGGCCAGACGATCATCGCAATCACAAGCCCGAGAACCGTCAGGCCAGCCAGTACCAACAGCGCAGGCACCGTGCCGAATTCCGTCATCAGCCAGCCTGACAAAGGATAGGTTCCCAACCAGCATGCATGACTAAGCGCGAACTGCGCGGCAAACAGGGCAGGGCGGTCTTCTGCATGTGCAGAACGGCGAAGCAGACGTCCGGCGGGTGTTTGAACCGTGGAATAGCCCAAGCCAACGATCAGCCATGCCAACAACAAAACAGGCCAGTTCAACCCGTTTGCAAGGATGTAGCTGGTCAAAGACAGCAGCGCGACAATCATGATCACGGCGCCAGTCATCATCGCGGTGCGATCAGCGATAAATTTCAGAAGTTTCGGTATCACAAGTGCGGCGATCATGGACCCAGCGCCAAAGGCAAACAGGGTCCATGCCAATGCGCTTTCACCCAAACCCAGTTGAGAACGGACAAGAACGACTGAATTGATCAGCACCATCGCACCTGCTGCGGCGACAGACAGGTTCAACCCCAACAGCCCGCGAAGGCGTGGCGTCGACAAATAAATGCGAATTCCGCTGAACGTCCGCGCATAAACGCTTTTTTCGGTCGAAGGCTTCGGGCTGGGAAGCACCACGGACAAAACTAGAAAGGCCGAGGCAATGAACCCGATTGCGGTGCCCCAGAACAACGATCCCGAACTCATCAACGTCAGAAGAAGTGCCGCGAGTGTCGGAGATATGATGTTTTCAAGGTCATAAGCCAGTCGCGACATCGACAGCGCGTTCGTGTACTGCTCTTCATCCGGAAGAACGTCGGGGATGGTCGCCTGAAATATCGGGGTAAACACGGCCGACGCGGATTGTAGGAAAATGATCAGGATGTAGACCTGCCATACCTCGGTTACAAAAGGCAGACAAACGGCGGCGGCGGCGCGGATCAGGTTCAGAACCACCAGCAATTTGCGTCGTTCAAACCGTCCCGCAAAGGCACCTGCGACCGGAGCGATCGTGACGTAGACCACCATTTTCAGCGTCAGGATGGTCGCCAGAACCATGGCCGCGCTTTCACCGGCCAGATCAAATGCAAGTAACCCCAAGGCGACGGTGGCAAGGCCCGTGCCCAAAAGCGCGACCAACTGAGCGAGGAAGAGATGCCGGTAGGATCGTTCTTTCAGGATTTCGAGCATTAGGGATCCGTGAGGTAGGTGATGTGTATCCTCATGATTGGACGCCTCCCAAGCGCTCGCGTCAAGGTGGATTGCTTGTCCGTTCAGACGGGTCCCCTTCAATAGCCGTAATTCCAGTTCAGTGTGCTGCGCCACTAGCCGATCTGATGTGTGGGTGCGGCAGGTAGAATCATACCATCTTCATCGTTCTGTGTTTCGCGTGAATGTAGAGGTTGTTAATAGGTGTTTACAATCCTGGGGTGTGCATCTTCTGACCCAGCTCCTGATCAATCCCAAAAGTTTTCATGCGTCTCTAGATTTTATGTATGCCAAAAAATTCAATTTTTAATTGAATTTCTGAACGTTTTATAAATAGGCGCCAGAGGCTATTGTTCGAAAATCCATGAATTGGATGCTCAAAATTTAAAGATGCCGATTGATTGGATTTTTTGGCGATCTTTTGTATCGGATGGTCAAAAACGGGCAGGTTTGATAGAGCAACACATCACCATATTGAGATGCTATTTGTTTGGTTTTTAAGCCGTTTGGAAACTGGCTCGCCGCCGGGCGTGTGGTCTCCGGTTTGTCGCGATAAATTGACAGAATAGGGCTTCAAAGCTAACACTGTTGATACTTTGGCGTTAATCGAACGCGAATTTTTAGATTTTTATTTCGGGTGCTTTCGGCATCCACTGGCAAGTTGATGAATGGTGCGCGGGTTGGATTTCCGCAATAATTTTATCCCGAATATTTTGAAAACGTAGATAACTGCACCCCTCGTCAATTCCATGCAGGCAAAGAATGTCGGGCTGTTTTTGAGCAGCGCGTGTGGGGACATATTATGGCTGATCCAATTGATATTACAGATCCTGGTGGCAGTACCACGGTCGGAGGCGTTATTTTCGAGGACGCCGCAAACGTCGGTTCCGGCACCGGGAACTACGATACGTTTCTGGCCTTGAACGACAATGATGGCACGATTGCCGGGTTCAACTCTGACGATAGCGGGTCGATTGATCCGTCGAACTCGAACATGGACGCATCAAAGTCCGAAGCGATCCTCTTGGGGTCGTTGACAACGGTCTGGATCGATGGCGTCGAGTACTACGAAATCCGTCTTGATCTGAACGAAAACAACAAAGAGGGCGAGGCGGCCAAAAGCCAGATCTCGATGGAAGCCTTCAAGATCTACACGTCTACCGACGGCACGATCGAAGACCTCGCGACGCTTGAAACCCAGAACCTTGTTTACGATCTGGACGCAACAGAAGATAACACGCTGTTCCTGTCCGAAGAGTCCACGGGATCAGGCACCGACGACTACGCGATCTACATCCCCGTCAGCCAGTTCGAGGGTCTCGATCCTGCGACCACGTATTTCTACCTGTACACCGAGATGGGGCGCGAAGAGCCTTGGGAAGAGAACGCGGGTTTCGAAGAATTCAATCAACAGGAAGCTGGCCTGATTGCAGGCACAAAGTTCGAAGATGAAAACTCGAATGGAATTCAGGACGCGGGTGAAGAGGGCTTGGAAGGAATCGTCATTTACCACGATGCCGACAACGACGGTCAGCTGGACACGTGGGATACGAACCTGAACGGCATCGTTGATGACGGCGAGGTGTTCGATGAATTCAACAACGAACAGTTCGATGTCACTGACGAGAACGGCTACTACACGCTGACCGGTATCGCGACGAGTTCCGAGCCCATTATCATTCGCGAAGAACTGACTGGTGAGAACGCGGATTACATCGCGACGAACTATGATGGCGTGGATGAATTCGGTCCCTATTGGGAAGCCTCGATTACCGATGGCGGTCAACTCGTCACCAAAGACATTGGTAACTTCATTCCCAACCCATCCATCGTGATCGACAAGATCGTCATGGACGTCGGCACCGAAGGCGCTGCCGCGGTCGTTGACGAAGCGGATGATCAAATCACCTATCATCTGGTTGTGACGAATGACGGCAATGTCGCCCTGAGCAACGTCACAGTGACCGATCCCCTGACAGGCACCAACTACCTGATCGGCGCGTTGGGTGTGGGTGAAACGGTCACTATCGGTGACGGCGATGACGTCGATGTGGTCTACACCGCAACGCAGGATGATCTTGACGGAAACGGCGGTGGTGACGGCGATATCGACAACACAGCCACTGTGACCGGCGAATACGGGGATGACACCGTATCCGACAGCGACGATGAAGCTGTCCTGATCGAGCTGGAAGAAGGTATCAACCTGATCAAGACCAGCGATACCGTTACGATCAATGGTGCGACCACGGTCACGTATGATTTTACCCTGACGAACACCGGAAATTACGCGCAGGAAATCACCAGCGTGGTGGATCAGGGCTTCATCATTGGCGACGCCTCGGATGATTTTACCTTGTACGACGGCTCGGCCGGTATTGTGGCCGAAGGGGACACTGACGGCGACGGGCTTCTGGATGTCGGCGAAACTTGGACCTTCTCGCGCGATGTAGAAATCACACAGGAGATGTTCGACGACAACCTGGGTGGTCTGACCAACATTGCCTGCGCCTACACGCCGGATACGTTCCACTGCGATGGCCACGACATTGACCGCTATAATCTGTCTATCGACAAGGTGGTCTATTCTGTTGATGGCTCAACGTCCCATCTGGTCGTAGACGCGGCTGACGAAGAGGTCATCTACCATATCGACGTGACCAACACGGGTGATCTGGACCTGACGGGCCTACAGGTTATCGACACGATCGCAGACACGGTTGCTTATCTGGAAGAAGTCTCTGGCGATGGCGATGATGTGTTCGAGGCAGGCGAAACATGGCGTTTCGAAGCCTCTTACACGGCCACGCAGGGTGATCTGGATACCAACGGCGACGGCGATGGCGCGATTGAAAATATCGCCACAGCCGACACAAATGAAACCGGCGAGGTGTCCGATGACGCCGATGTTCCGATTGAACAGATCGGCGGGATTTCGTTGGATAAAACGTCTGACACGACCTACGTCACGGGCGCGGCGGATGTGACGTATACCTACACACTAACAAACACCGGCAATTACGCGCAGGCCATCGCCAGCGTGATCGACGATAACTTTACGCCGGGCGATGCCTCTGACGACATCACGCTTTATAACGGCACTGGTGCGGTCACGGGTGATACGGATGGTGACGGTCTTCTGGATGTCGGCGAGGAGTGGAGCTTCTCGACCACTGTGTCGATCACACAAGAAGACTTTGATGCCAACATCGGCGGGCTGACCAACGTCGCCTGTGCGGTGACAGCCGATGGCATCAAGGCGCGCGACGAACACGATCTGAACCGCGCGATCATTGCCATCGACAAGGTCGTGAAAGACATCAATGGCGATGCGGCGAACACGACGGTTCTGAATGTGGGCGATGTGATCAACTATCAGATCACGGTCACCAACAGCGGCGAAGAGACCTTGACCAACGTCATCGTCACAGACCCGCTGACGGGCCTGAACGAAAACATCGGCTCGCTCGAAGCGGGTGCCAGCGCGACCCTTGATGTCAGCTACACCGTTCAGCAGGCGGATATCGACGGCTATGGCGTAGATTATCTGGGTCTGATTGATGGTGATGGCGACGTGGACAACACGGCCACGGCTGACAGTGACCAGACCGATAAAGTGTCGGATAGCGAAGAGGTCGATATTCAGGAGCTTCCGGATATCAAGATCGACAAGCTGGTCGTGGATGTCGGTGGCGATGGTACCGGTTTGACCGCAGCCGATGCTGAAGGCGATGTCATTACTTATGGCATTGTCGTTACGAACACGGGCAACCAGACTCTGACGGATATCGTTGTGACCGATCCTCTGACGGGGCTGAGCTATGCCTATGACGGATCGCTCGCGCCGGGCGCATCGTTTACGATTGCGAATGGTCAGCTGGACAAGAACGGTGATGCAGCAGACCTGCAGTACTCCGTAACGCAGGCCGATCTGGACAGCTGGGGCGATGGCGATGGCGACATCGACAACACCGCAACAGCCGTGGGCCAGGCCCGCGCCGTCGAAGTCAGCGATGACGACAGTGAAGAGGTCGATGTCGTTTATGCGCCGGAAATGGGCATTACCAAGGTCGCGACAATCTACAACGAAGATGGCAGCCTGGACGAAGACCAGCGCGCCGAAACGGCTGGCGATTACATCAGCTATTCGTTCGAAGTGTCGAACCTTGGCAATATCACCCTGACCGAGGTTTTGGTTGAGGACGCCACCATCGGCTACTCCACCACCATCGACGCGATCGAGGTTGGCGGCAGCGTGACGTTGGAGCCGGTCGAGAAGGTGATCGTCACTCAGGCGATGCTGGATGCTCAGGATCCGACCAAGGACGGCCAAGACGACGAGTGTGACTTTGAAAACACCGTCACGGCGACAGCAGTTGAACTTGATGGCAGCGTCTCGGACACCGAATGTTCGAACTTCGACTATGACCCCAATGTCGACATCGAAAAGCTGATCTCGGTCAACGGCGGCGCCTTTGTCGATGCGGACAGCCCGACAGGGCCGGAAGTGGATATCGTGGGTGAGACAGTCACCTTCCGAATTGAGGTCACCAACACCGGCAATATCTCATTGACTGACGTGACCATCGAAGACCTGAAGTACGTCGAAGGCGCCTTCCATTCCGAGGTCACTGTTCCAACGCTGATCGGCCTGACGGACGAAGACGGCGATGGCGAGTTCGATGATCTGGCGGTTGGTGCGGTGGCCTACGTCGAATATACCGACGTTCTGACGGCTGACCAGCATCGCAACGACGCGACGGTCACAACCGCTGAAGGTGTCACCGATACCGACAGTGCCCATTACTTCGGTCTGATCAGTGATGGTCCGGGTGTTCGGACGCCGGGTGGCTGGGGCAACTCGCCCAAACTTCAGCTCTATTGGGATGGCATCGAAGGCAACGAACCGCATGTTTCGGATACCGATAATTTCCCGGATCAGGAACTACTCAGCGCGGCTGAACTGGAAGCGGGTGTCTTTATCATCGGCGACCATATGAATGGCGGCGACGGTGTGCAGGGTGAGGGCGAATATGCCGTCGATCTGGAACTCGCCTGGGCCGTTGTTGAGCAAAATGGCGGTCGGTATGGATCAAAGGAACTGGATCTGCTGCGCCACGCCATCGCGACCGAACTGAACATGCGCGCTGGCAACGGATATCAGGACACAACACCTGACATCGCGCTCGACAGCCCCGAAGACTGGCTGCGCGAGGCGATTGAATGGGGGCTGAATAACTCTGGTGGTCCGATGAAAGGCAAGAACAGTGTCTGGAACCACGAACAGAACGGTATCGCCTCTGGATCCGACATCATGTCTGCGCTGGATGAATACAACAACTTCGGCACCATCGACGGAGTACGTTTCGCCCACGACGCCGACAGCGCAGAGTTCCAAGCCGCCATGCTGAACGTGGATGCCTTCCTGTTCGCCTGAGTTTTAAGGTTTAACAAGTGTGATCGGAGCGCCGGAAACGGCGCTCCGTTTTTTGACCTTTTACAAACGGGCAGGGCAGTTAAAATCATTGATGGGGATCAGGGGAAGTACGGGAGCAGAAGTCGATGTTGAAAACGTGAGTTTGTTGTCTGGCCGCGACTAAAATACTAAAAATCCGCAACGGAAAATATTTGCCGATGTCTAACTCTCAACGTGAAATTTGATTGGTCCAGTGTCTGATACGTTCCTGCCACCAGAGTCGTCAGCCAAGCCAATGTTGTTCAACACGCTCCAAGCCGGCAGATGCGTCGCAGCGATGGCCGTCATGGTGCATCACGCGGCAATTTCTGTTGAGGCATTTGTAGAAGTTCCACCAAGGATAGTTCTGTCGATTGCTGAATATGGCTATCTAGGTGTTGATTTCTTCTTTGTCTTGTCCGGATTTATCATTCACTATTCAATGACTGTAAATCCTAGAGGTTCATCTGAGTTTGCGGCAGACAGGTTTTTTAGGATTATGATACCCTATTTGCCGGTGGGGATATTAGTGGCACTCGTTTACACCTACGTTCCCAGAGTGAGTACGTCGGAAAGAGAGTGGAGCTGGTTGTCGTCGTTGACACTATTTCCGACTTCGGAACCACCAGCGTTAAGTGTAGCTTGGACGCTGCAACATGAAATGCTTTTTTATTTCCTATATGCGGTGATGTTTTTCTTTAATCGGCTGTTTCTGGGTATGGCAGTTTGGTTTTTTGGAATTATTGTTTTCAACACTCTCTTCAGTGTCGAAGCGAATTTTTCCAAAATTTTGTTCTCTCCTCAGAATCTGGAGTTTTTGGCGGGCCTGCTTGCGTCGGTTTTTGTTTTGTCAAAGCGAAGCGTAAATAAGCCTCTACTCTGTTTCCTGTCCGTTTCATTTGTACTTTTGTTTATTTTGGTAGGTGCGGATAGATCTCAGAGCTTCATTTTGGGTTTGGGTTTGGCATTTTTGCTTCCCGTCATGTGCGAAACCGAGCTTGGGAATGGTGTAAGAGTGCCAAAATGGCTCGTTATCGGCGGTGCGGCTTCTTATGCACTTTATTTAACTCACAACCCGCTTCTCTCGGTATTGTCTCGAATTTTCTCTAAATTGGACATGGGATGGGAGAGTGCATTCATTGCCTCTGCTCTGTTTTGTACTTTGGTAGGTTTGATTTATTTTTGGGTGTGGGAAAGACCGATGATGAGATTGATCAAGAAGGTTCGCAAAAATAAGAGGAAATTTACCTCTGCAAGGGCAATGGGGTGAAAGTGTCTCGATTTAGGAAGTAAGGATATTCAAGGTTTGATTTGAAATATACCCTGTCGAAGGCTTAAATACCTTCTAGGGTCTCAGGCTGGTTCATAATGAGAACCAGTTTCGAATGTTATTTAAACTTTGTTGGAGCGGTGTGGGTCTAGGTTTATGTGATGCGGAAGGCCTGGATTCGACATCTTAAGTGAAACGCTATTTTGTCATATTCTGATGATTGGCAAAAATTACTTTTCTGCTAGCCGAATTGAGTTGGGGCTGGTTGCGTAAGAGATCGCGTCCCAAAAGATCAGGCAATCACAACTGTAATGAACAGTGTGGGCTTCCAGTAAAAAACTATGGAAATGGAGGCGAGTACCAACTCCCTATTCATGTCTCATGCTGTCCTGTGGATTCCTTCATGGCACTGATAACAAATAACTAAATAGGTTTACGTGTCTCGTGCTGTTGCATGTTGTCTCGCTCGTGTGTACCTCTTTAGGTGGGTTCTATGGGGGGTAAGTGGAATGCCGCGTCGCGCGAAAGAACTTTCTGCTATCGAGGTGAAGCGCCTTTTGAACACGGGCCTCCATGCAGTCGGAGGGGTGGCCGGGCTTTGTTTGCAGGTTTCCGAAAGTGGTGCTCGCTCGTGGTTGCTCCGTACGACCGTTGGCGCAAAACGGAAAGAGATGGGGCTTGGCGCGTATCCAGAAGTCTCTCTCAAAGACGCGAGGGGCGAGGCGTCTCGATTGAAATCGATGATCAAGGCTGGTGTTGATCCGGTTGGCGAAAGGAAAAAAGTCCGTCGTGAATTAGCCGCTCAAGCAAGACGGTCTGTGACCTTCCGTCAGGCATTTGAAGAATTTGTGCCTGGCAAGGAACAGACTTTGGCAGAAGGTACCAGTTACCGAAAGAACTGGCGCAACAGTGTCGATGAGTATGCGCTCGATCAACTCGGAACGAAGCCCGTAGCCGAAATCAAACGGGAGGACATTGTGGGAGTCCTGCTTCCGCTATGGATCGAAAAACGCCCGACGGCAGAGAAGTTGCGACGAAAGCTCAGTGAAACCTTGGAGTTTTGCAAGGCAAAAGAATATCGGGATGGCGATAATCCTGCGGTATGGTCCAGCGAACTGGCCACTCTTCTGCCGCGGCCTGCTGATGGTTCGGATGAGGGAAACTACCCAGCTGTACAGCTACGCGACGCGAAAAGGTGTTGGCGGGCAATTCAAAGCCGCAATGGGCTTTCGAAATTGGCGTTGTCGTTTCAGATTCTCACAGCGACACGCACTGGCGCTGTTCGGTATATGACTTGGGATGAGTTGGATTTCGACAATCAGGTTTGGACAGTTCAGCCCCTGCGTAAGTCGTCGAAAGTCAGCAAGAAAATGGGGCCACGTCGAGTGCCTCTCACGCCGCTGATGCGAAGCATCCTGGAGCAAGCACCGCGAAGGTTGGACACTCCGTTTGTCTTTGCTGCTCCACGCGGGGGCGCGCTCTCGGATGGTTCGATTGGTAAAGTGCTAAAGTCTGCCCATCTTGCCGATGTGAAATCTGGCAATTCTGGTTTTGTCGATGCGTTGACGGGCGAAGTTGCAGTTGCTCACGGGTTTCGATCAACCTTCAAAGCTTGGTCAACCGAGCTCACTGCATTCGAGTGGAGTCTGTCCGAAGCTGCGCTCTGGCATTTTTTAGGCTCGAAGGTCGAGAGGGCTTACGCTCGAACTGACCTACTCGAAAAACGCAGGAAAATGATGAATGAGTGGGGGGAGTTCCTGGATGGAACAGGATAAGTTGTCGTACGCTGAATTGGTGGAATTTGCCGTAGAGGCGTTGTGCGATTTGCATGGGCACTACACGGCTGCGGAGATCCAAGATCAGGTCAATCAGTATCACTACCGCGTGGGCGACATGAGGTCTCTGGAGCTGTCCTTTCAAGGCGCCCGCGAAAACCTTGTACTGTATGAGGCTGCGTTGCTCTCGATCTCTCACTGGCTGTGTAGCGGTATCGCACTGCCCCACTTTGTTTTCCAATGGCTATATGACTATCGCGGCGGAAAAATAAAGAAACCCAATCGCAGCCGTCGCCATAGTCGGGCGTTCCCAGGTCAAGACACGGAGCGCAACAAGGGAATTTATCAGATCGTTTGCGACTTGGAGAGCATGGGCGTGCCTCGCCGTGCCTCGATACATGAGCCAGCATTCTCTTGCTACGAGATCGTTGCGAAAGCACAACGTGAGCTGCGCCAAAGGCCAAATTCAGCAAACGGTATACGGAAAATCTGCGAGGCGCGAGCGCGTGAAATCAAAGAGGGCCGCATCAGTTTTTCGCAAATGGATGCCTATCTCGCGTTGATTGGGGCCAAGCGGTAGGCTGAAATGTGTGAATATTGGGAGACATCCGAAACAATCTAGGGTGTCTGCAAATGTTCATCTCAGACAAAGAGTTCGCAACTTATCTCTCTGTGTCCCGCGCAACAATTTGGCGTTGGCGCGCAGAGCGTGAAGGGTTTCCGCAGCCTCACCACCTCTCGCCTGCATGCGTTCGTTGGAAGTTGACCGAGGTTGAAGCCTGGGTCAGCAGTGTGCTCCAGACGAATGAGGTGGCTGGATGACTGTCTCAAACGAAAGCGAAAATGACCCCCGCTCCACTGACAGGGGGGTCATTTTTGCAGCCCCTGCGACGATCTTTGACCAGATCGATGCATCGTCAAAGCCGCATGCCGACTTCGTCGAGGATCTTCGACGCGCGTTTGATGCGGTGATCCAGGCACCGGGCGACAGCACATATAATCTAAAGGATCAGAAAGTGCTGCGCGACTTGGCAAACGCTTTTGCCTTCGATTGGCATGAACTAACCGTCATCTCGCCAACAACCCTTGCAGGTAAAACCGATAATGCTTGCGAACAAAACGCGGCTGTGAAAGCAATCATCGGTTTTCTGATTGCCGGAGGCTACGTACCCTATCATGGCAAAGGCGGAGCCGGTAAATCCTATGGAGTTTCCGTCGAGTTTAAGGAGGATATCGCGCACTCCGAACCGGTAGCGTTCCTTTCCTTTGGCTCACACTCTGGAAGCATGCCCCACATCACGGTTAAGGGGGCAGATGGGCGGGGTCATGCAGTAGCGCGATTACTCCAATCAACGCGCATTCCATTCAGGGCTTCAAGAATTGATGTTCGGCTGGATATCTCGATGGAGACACTGTTCGCACGTCTCGCCGCGAAAATGCGGGCAATGGCGGACAATAGTAAGAAGATCAAAAAGCCGGTCAGATTCATCGGCTCTGAAGGCGGTGAAATGGCACGGCTTGGGTCGACTAAAAGCCCTGTTTGTATTCGTGTTTACAAGAAGGACTTTGAGCGCTTCGAAAAGAAAAAGATCAAAAAAGAGGATATTGATCCCAATTTGGTTAGAATTGAGTTCCAGTTTCGATTGGAAGGTCTCGACGGAGTTGCAAAGGCGAACATGTCTCCTTGGCAACTCGCTCAATCTACCCCAATGACACGCGAATTCTTACATGGCTTGGGCGCTGTCCTTCAGTTGCCTGGCGAATGTGAGATTGTCAAAGGGCCGAAAGAGGTCTCGCCGCGTACTGAGTTTGATGCAGAAGCAGCCGGGTTTCTTCAATATCAACGGACATTTGCGCGCGCATCATGTGCCACTCTCTTTGAGGCGGCGTCGAAGAAGCTCGAGGAATCAGGGCAGGGCGAAGAACAAATTTGTGTTAGTGAAGTCGAAGATCTGATGATTTCGCGCTTCGGTAAGTATGTGAAGGAAAGCGGAGTTGCGGAAAAAGTTCTCGCTGAATTCGGATTTTCTGATGGTGTGAGTTACGATCCCGAGGATCGAGCGGAGAGAATTATCAAGCTTGCGCATAAGCAGAGGTTGCAGCGGTACAATAATCGACTTGAGTCATTGGCGCAGACTTTGGACTTGTACGCCGATCTGGAATTTCCTGACGAATTTTTGCGTTCGGTGTCCAGAAAGATTGAGACGATGGAAGAAGCAATTTTCGCGGCTCAGGACGAGGAACCGTTTGAGACCCTCGAAACCCTGAAGACAGTGTGGGGGCATATCCGTCCACCTGAGATCTATCTGTATGGGCTTGATCACTACTTAGCGTCCCGAGGCTTCCGTCAGGCTCCGGCTTTGACCGAAATTGAGTTCGAATTTGCTCACGCCCTCGAAGGCGGTGAAGAGTGCGCGGACCAATAGTCGGGCAGCAAATCGCCTGACACTGAAATTTCATCTCCGGACTTTGGGTCTGAGATGAGCACCCCCGCAGAATAATCTGCAACCACTTCCTCCAAAAAAGAGAAGGAAATACTCATGTGCTTCGCACCTTGCGATGTTGCACGCCATGACTTTGCGTGTGATCGTGTTTCGGAAAAGTCCCCTTACGATCTCGGGCGTTATATCGCCGGAATGCGCCTCCCCCAGACCATCAAAGGAGCATTGATTGCCGCCTGCGTGATCGTGCGGGAGTGGGATAGTGCTTCGGGAGCGGACATGCTTCTGGGAGCAACCTCGGCCACAGTCCCCAAGTGTTCTCGCGCCTGCGCCGTGCGCCAGACTGCATTCGACGCAGTCTTCAAGGCCTTGCCGCCTTACGCGGAAGAGCCCAGCAATGCATGGGAAACAGCCCATTATCTTGCGCCGATTATTTTCTATTCTCGAGAACCAGAGTTGGTGTCGGCCTTCTTTGCCGAACTGCTCGGCTACCGTGATAGCGCCTATGACGACTTCTGCTTCGCACTGTTCCTGTTTGATGGCGTTATCGCAAAGTAAGTGGCTCACTTCTTCGCCAAAGCACTCAAAAGGCAGGGACAAGTCCCTGCCTTTTCTTTTATTTGGGGCCAAGACCGAACGGATCATCGATGGGAACATTCTGCCTATGAGCCGCGTGTCTTCGAAACTCATCCTGCCAGCCTGAGGCATCATCATCCAAGTACCGAAACTCTGGGTCCTCTGGGGGCGCCGGGAAAAGGCCTGAAAGGCGCGCGATGATCATTCGAGAAAGGTCACCAAGAGATTGAGTTTGATCGATCACCAACGCTTCTTGATTGGTTATGGTCGCGCCAAAGCCATCGCACCAACGGACCCATATTGCCGCCCGCTGACATGCGAGTTTGTCCAACGGGTCACTGGCGTTATCAGCTGCGCGCAGAAGTGCGCCAATCGCCTTAGAGTTCTTCACTGCATCACCCTGCCAATAATTTGTGAAAGGATGACCATCGCACCACCAAGGACGCCGCCCGACAGACCCGACCAAAACGACAGGCCGCGCAGTTGATGTGCTGCCTCTTGCGCTTGGATCAGTGGGGCAGTGAGCGAGCGGACAAGTTCATCATGCGCTTCTGCAATGTTGCTGCGTATGTCGACTGAAACGGCCTCAGACTGCCGCCGGGCAATTGCCCTCGATGATTTTTCACATGCTGTCCTGGTCTGCTCCAGCGCGTTTCGCGCCTCCTGCATTTCCAGCCTGACAGCGCGTTGCTCTTCAATCATGTCGCTGGCGTGCGCGATAAAGCGCCGCAACTCGTCGGCCAGCTGCGGGTCGTCATTTTTCTCAGCGCTCGGGGAGACCTTCTTAATTCGGGTCATTCTCTTCTCCGTTACAGTTTTGGGGTGAACGATTTGCCCAGGCTCCTCTTACGAAGCCGGAATTGGTTCTGGGGTGACAAGGGCATTCGCATGGTGGAGGCATTCAAAAGTTCGCGGCGCATCGCCCAAGCCAATTGTCTGCGAGCTGATTTTTCGAGGGTCTCACGCCTCGCATTTCGATCAGTCCCCAGCCGCCTTCGCAGGTGTGCTAGCGTTGCCTGTCGGTCAACCTGGCCCGCCGCAATACGCTGACCATCTGGACCAGTTAGGACTGCGCCGCTGCCTCTTCCAGCTTGTACAACATCCAGCCGCCAGCCGTCTCGTTGCAGACGACGATGGAGGTCAGGCCAAGATGATGCCTTGAGCAGCGTACTGCGCACTGAACGCGGGGCTATGATGCCTCGATGCGGCCTGGAGTTCGGATATCCTTCGAACCTTCGGCAAGTTTTCGGCGAGACTTCATGTCTCCCCTCAATAGCACTCCAGCCGCGCTCGGCTTCGATCTGGCGTAGCGTATCCTCGATGCGCGCATAGCTTTTGGAGTCAGAGACAGCCTTTCCGTCCCCGCCGACGCGGTTGGCCGCAATATGGAAATGCGCGTGGTCGCGGTCGTCGTGCCTGATGACGACTGCTTGATTTTCGGACAAGCCCAAGCCGCGCAGGACGCGCCGGGCATCGTCCTGCATTTCGTCCATTGTTGGAGCCTCATCCCTCGCGTAACTGATGCTGATGTGCATGACGGGCTTGCTCGTCCGCGCGCTCAACGCCGCAGCGACAGCCATTTCAGACGCCGCTGCCTCTGGACTATCGGAAGCCAGGTTGTGCAGCGCCAAGACCGATCCTCGGTTGTCCCGCATTAGATAGTCCACGAGCCGACCGAAATCGGCTCCCTTGCGGACCTTGCCAATCATGACCCACCCTTCCAAGGGTCTTCGCTTTGGCGCGCACGGCGGGACGACGCGATTGCGACGCACAGGCGGTAGAGGGCAATGCCTAGCGCCGTGATAATTCCGGTGGATACAGCGGCGATGGCGCGGGCGGTCTGCGGGTTGTTTATCATGTTTCATTCTCCAGATAGGCGATTTGCAATTTCGACGAGCCGCTTTCGCGCGACTGTCACCCCAGCGATTTCAGCCGCCGAAAACGTCCCGGAGGAATTGCCGATCTTCGCGATTTGATTGAGGAGAGCACCAACCCGATTTAGCGCCGCCACTGCTTCGACGGTCACACCCGATGCTCTTGGCTTGGGTGGCCTCTGGGTTAGGATGAATGCTCGGACATACGTGCTCATCGGCAGGCGGACGAGGTCGGCAAGGTCTGCGATGCGGTTCCATTCGTCGTCAGATAAACGGATCGCTAAAATGTTCTCGCGCATCACGATCTCCGGACATGCACCCCGAAGCCGCAGGCGACTATCGGAGCCAGGGGCGACCGGCGAAGCCCGTTTTGTTGTACGGTTGTACACACAAAACACTGCTTGCTGGTCTTACTACTGAAAAATGAAGGTATCATAATACCGCAATGGCAAGAACAGCGATGGAGCAATGACATGTGGACAAAGGGTACTTGGGAGACCCAAGTCATGCGTGAGACACGGCGGCACTTGTCGAGCTTCACGCCGGTGTACTTGGCCGACGACAAGACTATGCTTGGCAATCTAGGTTTCTATCTCAAGGGGCAGATTTGGCTGACGGACGAGTTCGAAGGACGCATGGATGTCGAGTTCGAAGAGGTCCTGCACCATGAGATTTTCCATATGAAGTTTGCGCGGGCGAAAGCGCGGAACGCTCCTATGGCCGGAATGACGGTAGATGAAGCGATGGCTCAAGCAGGAAGTGTCGCTCCTGCCGCACTGGCTGACAGTCCGCGTTCGGAACTGGTCGAGTACTACAGATTGACCGCAGGCCCAGATTTCGCCGAAGAATGTCTGGTCCAGCTCTGCCTCGCAGTTCGGTTTAAGGAAGGAATAGCTTTGCCCATCGATTTACATGCGGCTTGCCAGGCGTTGGTGCAGCCTCTGCGCAGCCGTCCCACTTTCTGGGGAGGTTACATTGCTTCCTTTTACAACGCGTCGCGGAGGCCGCGTCGATGGGAAAGCAGAAAGCAGTTGCCTGGCGTCCATCCTCGTCCGGTGGAAGTGCTAGCCCAACCGTCATAACTGGCGGTTTCTTCCTTCTCAATGATCTGATCAAAATCATGCTTGGGGTCACGAACAGCCAAGCATTCTGGGCCGTGTGGACGCCTTCTTTTTGCGCAGACACCAGTGACCTCTTGCCAGCGTGTCCCCAACAACGGGCTCGTTTCTCGCCCTTAGACGCCATGATCTCAGTGCCTACCAAAGATCATTGCTTAGAGCATTGAAATACAGTTCAAAATGCGATTATGTGACCAAAATGGCCCTAAATTCACGCGGTGCTTCGCCGCGTGGCGACACGGGAAATGGGCAGAGTTCTTTCCAAGCGAGGCAGAATTGTCGGGTCCTAACAATCAAATTATTGTTCTTGCAGAGCGCATTGAGTCAGAAATTCGCGACAACAAAAAAATCAATGGTTACATAGATAAACTACAGTATTTAATCAGCAACAGGGACGAATCCGACCTTAAAGGGCTGCACGAAAAGCTCATTGCAGTAGGGCGGAGTGACGAGTTGAAAAGCGCTGACCGCGATCTTCTCGCATTCGAGCAGATGCTTGAGAAATACACTCATTATCAGTCGGCCCAGATGCTGTTTGCGCGGCTCCTCATGAGAATACTCACGGTTTTCGAAAAGAACATCATGCCTCCGGGGCTAAAGCTAACTCGAAAGCAGGTTGACGAAATAATCGAGGAAAAAATCATTCAGCCCACCATTTCCGATATGGATGCAGTCGCAGGTAAAGCGGAGCTATTCTTAGATGAGGGCGACGTGTATGGAATGGTCAATTGGCTCGCCGAGCGTTGTCATGTCCGGTGGCAAGCATGTTGAACATTTCATATTCAGCAGCTTACGATCCGTACCATACAGCATTCCGGTTCTTGAACATTTTGTCTGCCGCACCACAAGTGCGTCTGAATTTCGACTGGCTTAGAATTGCCGATTTCTATTTTTGCTTCCCTGAACGTTTGTCTGATTTTTCTCCGCCAAGAAAAGTCACGGGCATGCAGGGGAGGTTAAATAGATATGTTAAATCTCTTCCTGACGTCCATTATGCGGCCCTACCGGAATCAAGTGAAATTTTTCAGAGAATGGCGATTATTCAAGATACTGCGCTTAGCGCTTTGTGTCGCGAAAGGTTTGTATCGCTGTCGCTTTCTGGAAACCAGAGATTTGTGACACTTGATCGAGAAAATCTATCTGTGCCTCTTCGCTTGAGAGTCGATGAAAATATCCAGCGCAAGAGTGAATTGCTGGATTTTTTGACTAAAGATTTTCTGGAGATTGAATTGCTTGGTCCCGGGGGATTGAAAGATCGGTCGGGTCTTGGAGAGTTTCAATATGACACAATATAACCCAAACCTAATGGTCAGACGTCTCATGGTGGTGAAGTCTGGCAAATCTGTATTTGATCAGTTCTTCCATAGCGGATTAAATATTATTCGGGGTCAGAACAGCTCTGGAAAATCTACTATTATGGATTTCCTGCACTTTGCCTTAGGTGGAGATGTTGAAAAGGGGCATTGGCGAGAAGCTGCCGAGAAATGTGATTCTGTTTTAGTTGAGATAGCTGCAAATGGTAGAGTTGTCTCCCTCTTGAGAGAAATAGAAGAGGGTTCATTCAGGCCGATGAGAGTGTTTTATGGGGGGCTGGATGAAGCTAAAAGCGCTGATATATCGGCATGGGAAACGTACCCCTTCAAACGTGGTCAGAAGGATAGTTTCTCTCAGGTTCTATTTAGGTTTTTGGGGCTCCCTGAGATCGAATACGGCGAAGCAAATGCTCGCCTCACCATGAACCAGATCCTGCGACTCCTCTATTCAGACCAAATGAGCCCTGTGGACCGAATTTTCCGACCGGTTTCGTTTGACCTGGCAATTACAAGGCAGGCAGTCGGCGACCTTCTTTGTGGAGCCTACAGTGACGAATACTACAAGGCATTGTTGCGGAAGCGGGAAGTCGTCGCAGCTCTCCAAGAGGTGCGGTCAAGTGTCAAATTCCTTATTAAAACTCACAAAAGGGATGGCCGACCCATTACTACCGAATGGATCGATGCCGAATCCTTGCGACTCGAGAATGAGCTCAAGGAGGTGGGCCGGCATATCGATGAGGTGGAGAGAGAGATATTCGATGCCGAGTTCACAGATCGGCTTAGCCTGAATGATCAGGAAAGTTCGTATCAACGGGTCGTCCAGTTGCAGAAAAAGCTGGGTAGTGCGGAAGAAGCTTTAACGAAGATTAGGCTTCAGATAGCAGACACTGATCGCTATATAGCTTCTATTGACAACAAGCTCGAGCAGCTTTCAGAGGCGAACATAATAGTCGAAAGCATTGGTGGGCTTTCTTTTGAATTCTGCCCATCATGCTTTGCGCCCATAGAGGATCATGCGGTGGAAGGAGGCTGTGGCCTTTGCAAATCGTCGCATAACTCCGAAGAGACAAGAAAAAGAGTTCTTAAGCTGATTAACGAATACGCGCGACAGCGTGAGAGAGCATTCTCCGTTCAAGAAGATCGGCGTGCAGAACTGCGTATTCGAAGTGCGGAGCTTGAACAGTTAAAGGGTCTTTGGGAGAATGCCGGTGCTCAATATCAAGTTTCGCTGAGAACGCCGACAAGCGAAATGCGATCTCGTCTTCGAGAGCTCAATCGGAAAGCCGGATATCTCTATCGTGAACAAGAAGAACTGGTCTTCTTTCGTTCAGTGGTTGATGAGCTCTCGACGCTTACGGCTGAACGCGAAGGTCTGGAAAATGAGCTGAATGCTCTTGAAGCAGCTATAGAGTATGAAAAAGATAAACAGGCTGCACGTCTCGTTAAGGCTCGACAGGCAATTGAGAGAGAGGTCCTTGAGTTTTTGCACGCTGATCTGGCTCGTCAAATAACCTTCGAAGAGGCGGAAGACATATCGTTTGAATTCGATGCGGATCGTCTTGCTGTAAATGGGGAATCTTTCTTTTCCGCGAGCTCAATGGCATATTTGAGGAACAGCTTTTTTGCCTCGTTTTTGTATGCCGCAGCAAATGACAGAAGTTTTCTCCATCCTCGTTTGCTCATTATGGACACGGTGGAAGACAAGGGTATGGAGCCTGAGCGCAGTATGAATTTTCAAAGAATTCTTCGGGACAAGTCAAGCGCAGCAAAATCTATCCATCAAGTAATTATAGCTACTTCCATGATTGCTCCTGAGCTTAATACGCCCGATTATACTGTCGGTGGGGAGTATAGTCGTGACAACAGAACCTTGGATATTTTTTAATGGGTGTGGAGAGGTCGGAATTGGGCGGTGGCGCTCGGAATTCGGATAGTGGTTGGCATAGATTGGTTAACTGGGAGAATCTTCGCTCGGTCGGCTCTTCTCCTCTGGCCTCTATATCAATTTTGATGCCATTTATTGGGTACGCTATTCTGTACAATGATCAAATAATGGCATTCATATCTGATTTGGGCGTGGGTTTAGATGGGTTTTCTCATGGGGGAGTTGTGCCTGCGGAAGGTGAAGCTATTGCTCCATCAAGTGGGTTGAGTGAATTTCTCAAGCTCAACATGATAACTCGACTCAATTTCTTCTACATGGGAGCCGTTCTGATTGGTCTTGGCACGATAATATTCAGAATTCGCGCCCCTAAAACAATTCAACGCCATCGATCAATTGAGGAATTCTTTAATAGTGAATTGGATCGAGCGTCCGCTCGAAGATTGAGGACTATGGTTTTCACAATCAAGCACCGTAGACCTAATGTCGCAGCGGATCTTATTCGGTATGCTCCGTGGTTGGATCGAGACAGTTCTCCAAGCCTCTCACTTGCATATTCTGAGGCGCGAGAGGAACAAGATCAACAGATTCATGCTGATGTTTTGAGTAGTTTTTTCAATGTGGAAAGCAGATACTGCAATCGAAAGTCAGCATTCGTAGTTTTGATACTGTATGTGATCGGGATATCTTCTGCTGCTATTCCTGGACTTTTCTTTACAGTACAAGTGCTCCTCTACATTTTCCAGTAACTTAACGATAATACCGATTTGGAAGTGGGGAATGACACTTTCAGTCGAGCAGGTGCATCGCGGTGGTTGAGTGCGGTTCAGTTTGCGACTTTGTGTGGATTTGTCATGCCGTACCACTGCGAAGCTGCTCGAACTAATTGACGTCTGAAACCAGTTGCTAGCCAAAGAGGTTGACGGCGGCTGCATTCAATGTCGCAAAGTGGTTCAACTCCCCTCAGGTTACTGGAGGGGAGATGAGCCGCTGGCGGGAAATTGAATCAGTTGCGGTCAAAGGACGAAGGTTCCAGACCGCGCGAGGCGCTGTTCAGCGCAGGTGATGAAACACAGGCAGGTGACTGTGTTTCAAAGCGTCTAAGCAGGAACAAAAATCGCAGATTTTTGCGGTCTGGATAAGTCCTGTACCTCTGGGTGCGAAAGGTCGATGAATCGCTGAGAAGTCTTATGCTGCATTATGTTGCCGCATACAGTCACAGCAGAGATGATGGGTTTTTTGGTGGGTTACTTGTAAAGCGCTTCAAAAGCGCAATAAAAACAACTGTTTAAGGAGGAATTTGGAGGCGAGTACCGGAATCGAACCGGTGTACACGGATTTGCAATCCGCTGCGTCACCACTCCGCCAACTCGCCGAAGTGGCCTTCCTGTTATGGCGTCGGCGCGGGGGCGTCAAGCGGGTAGTTGCGGATTTCTTGTTTCTTCTTTCGGGAACTTTCCTGCGGGTCCGGCGTTCTTCTTTCAACGAACACATTTGAGGAACGAAAAAATGGCTACTTCGAAAACCGCCCAAACCGAATTTGACAGTCTGAAAGATGATGTTGACGCGCTGCGCTCGGATCTGCGCGATATCATGTCGCTAATTGCCGATATCGGCACCAAGGGTAAGGATGGCGTGAGCGCTGCTGCCAAGGCCCAGGTTGAAGAGGCGTCCGTCAAAGCGCGCCAGCAGGCTAAAGTCGCTGCTGAATATGCGGCCAGCGTCCGTGATCAAGCTGCTGTAACAGTTCGCGAAAAGCCGGGTCTTGCCTTGGGTCTTGCTGTCGGCGCGGGCTTCCTTGCCGGTCTGGTCGTGGGGAAAAAATAACGTGGCTCGGAAAGAGAGCATCGGCGCCCGCATCTCGCGGGCGTTTCGTGCCGCGGGGATCGGGGCAGGGGCCGCGTTGTGCTTGCTAGTGGGGATGGCATTTCTGACGGTTGCGGGCTGGATTGCACTTGTTGCTGCATACGGAGCCGCGAAGGCCGCGCTGATTATCGGTCTGGCCTATACCGGCTTTGGTTTGGCGGGGCTGGGGATGGCTTCGGTTATCGCAAAACCGCCAGAGCATGTCCCGCACGACTTAGAACGTACAAGACATTCTGAAATTGATTTATACGTCCGTCTTCTGGACGGCTTTGCTACGGGCATGCAGGCAGGTCGTAAGGCACGCAGACCCCATTAATTCCAGAAAATTTATCCAAAAATGAAGTCCGGCAGGTGACTATTCAGGTCATTGCCGGACTTATTGCCGCTTTGTGTCCAGATTTCGCTTTCGACACGTTGCTGACCGCGTGCATCTGTGTCAAAACCTTAGGAAGCAATCTGAACGGATGAGTTTAGCTATGACTGACTACGCCAGCCGCCGGCAAATGATGGTAGACACGCAAGTGCGCCCGTCTGATGTCACCAAGTTCCACATTATTTCTGCCATGCTTTCTGTGCCGCGCGAACTGTTCGTGCCGTCGGACAAGGTCGAAGCCGCTTATATCAGCGAGAATGTCGAACTCGGTGGTGGCCGTGTCGTGTTGGAGCCCAGAACATTTGCCAAGATGCTGGATGCGCTGGCGTTTGATGGCTCCGAACTGGTTCTGGATGTAGGCGCGGGCTATGGCTATTCCAGCGCAGTTATCGCCGCAATGGCCGAGGCGGTTGTTGCCGTCGAGGAAGACGAAGACATGGCTGGCGAGAGTGCCGAGCTGCTGTCGTCGGTCAACGCTGACAATGTGATCCCTCACACAGGTCCGCTTGCAGAAGGTGCGACGGATCATGGCCCCTACGACGTTATTATCATCGAAGGTGGCGTAGAAGAGGTGCCGCAGTCTTTGACGGACCAATTGAAAGACGGCGGACGCATCGCGTGCCTGTTCATGGAAGACCGTCTGGGCGTTGTCCGGATTGGTTACAAACAGGGCGGTCACGTCACTTGGCGCTTTTCCTTTAACGCAATTGCGCCGGTCCTGCCGGGCTTTGCGAAAGAGACTGCATTCGCCCTTTAACGGGCAACATTGGCTTTTGGGGCAGGTGCCCGTCAGTGATTTTGAAACTGGAGGTGTTTGATGAGACGACGTAACTGGGTGGGGATTTTGCTGGCGGGGTGCACAGCACTGTCCTTTGGTAACGTCGCAAAGGCCGACACGTTGGCTGATGCGCTTGTCGGGGCCTATAATACATCGGGCTTGCTTGAACAAAATCGCGCGGTTTTGCGTGCTGCGGATGAAGACGTGGCGCAAGCCGTGGCGGCCCTGCGTCCTGTCCTGAACTGGTCTGCCGATGTGACCCGAAGCTTTGGTCGTTCTGGCAATACACTGGGGACAGTTGTCGGTTTTGCGGACAACGAGGCCAATATCGGCCTGACGGCCGAACTGACGCTGTACGATTTCGGTGCCACAAAGCTGAACATCGATGCCGCCAAAGAGGCGGTTCTTGCCACGCGTGAAGCCCTTGTCGGTGTCGAACAAGAGGTTCTCTTACGTGCCGTATCCGCATTTTTCGAAGTGCGTCGCGCCAGTCAGGATGTGGAACTGCGCCAAAGCAACCTGCGCCTGATCACCCGCGAACTTCGCGCCGCACGCGACCGGTTTGACGTTGGTGAAGTCACCCGCACAGACGTTTCGCTGGCCGAGGCGCGTTTGGCTGCTGCCCGTGCAGCGCTGGCTGCGTCGCAGGGCTCGCTTGCGGTTGCGCATCAGGAATATGCGGCCGTTGTAGGTCGCAAGCATACTGGCCCGCTTCAGGCCCCGCGGTCCAGACCGTCGCTGCCGGGATCTGTCGATCAGGCGATGTCGGTTGCCGTTCGCAATCACCCCGATCTGAAAGCGGCCCAGCATCAGGTCACCGTGGCCGAGCTGAATATCGCAATCGCACAGGCCGCGATGAAGCCGACAGTGTCGTTGTCCGGGCGTTATGGTCTGAGCGACGATCTGGATAGTGACGCATATACCGCTGGCGGTTCTGTATCGCTAAGCGCGCAGGGCCCGATCTATCAGGGCGGTCGTCTGTCATCCTTGGTGCGTCAGTCCATGGCAAACCGTGATCAGCGCCGTGCGATTCTTTTGCAGACCACGACGGCGATTCAGCAGAACGTCGCGAACTCTTATGCACAACTGGCAGTCGCTCGCGCCGCAATCAGCGCTGGTCAGAATCAGGTCCGCGCGGCCCAGATCGCGTTTGACGGCACACGGGAAGAGGCATCGCTTGGCGCCCGCACCACGCTTGATGTTCTGGACGCTGAACAAGAGCTGCTGGATGCGCGGACAACCCTGATTTCTGCAGGCGTTGATGAGTTCATTGCGGCGTATTCGGTGCTGGCTGCTATCGGATCACTGACGGCGGACAGCCTGAATTTGCCTGTGCAGCGCTATGATCCCAGCGTCTATTACAACCTCGTAAAAGACGCGCCGGTCGCCAGCCGGCAGGGTGAAGACCTGAACCGTGTCCTCCGTGCCCTTGGAAAACAATAGAATTTTTACAATCTGTTGTGCGAATTAAGGTGTCACGCTAAACTCTGGCACAGGGCAGAGTGGTATCAGGCATGTCGAATTCCGTGACGAACGTTGAAATCGAAGACGTTTTGTCGTCTATCCGCCGGTTGGTGTCGGACGACGCAGCGCCGAAACGGGCGCCTGACGCGCAGTCGGATGACGACCGCGCGCAGCAGACGGGGCGTCTTGTACTGACACCTGCACAGCGCGTGATGGATGACATGCCTCAGGAAGAGGCCGCTGCCGAACCTCAGCCGATCCTTCTGACAGAGGCTTTCAAGCCTTCGGAAGACGTTGAGCATGGTGAACACCAGGCAGAAGATTCCGCCGACCAGGACGTCGCATATGATGACGAAGGGCAGGCGGACGAACCTGCTGAGGCCAGTGTTATCTCTGATATCATTCAAGAAGAATTGGCCGCCGCGTTAAGCGAGATCGATGCGCAGCGTGAGGTCGATTCCGACGAAGAAGACCGCAGCGAAGAGTTTGAAGACACCAGCGACTCGGACGAGTGGCTGGAGGACACAGCAGAAACCGAAGCTGCCGAGGTTCTGTTTGAAAACGTCGCGGACGATTCTGCCGAAGAGGAAACCGAGACCGAGGCCAAGCTTGATGACGCTTGGGAAGACGACGAACCGCAAGACGAAGTTTCCATCGAGGATGTTTTGAATGCGCTGCCGTCTCAGGACACCTCTGAGCCAGAGCATGAAGCGGACGTCACTCCAGAAGACGTCGAGCGCGCGCAAAGCCTTGAGGAAAAAATCGCCGAGTTGGAGGCGATGGTATCGTCCCGCGATTCTGAATGGGCGACCGACATAGAAGACGAAGGCGAAAACGCCGCCTATGAGCGCCAGTTTGGCGAGTCATTGCCATGGGAAGATGCATCGTTCTCTTCGCGTCCCATGGCGGCCTTTGAGAATGCCTCGGTAGAAGAGGCGGCAGCAATGTCTGCCGAACCTATGCCAAAGCCGGAGGCGGAACAGGTGGCTGAGGCCGACGGGCCCTCAGACCCCGAAATGGGCGCGTACATTGACGAAGAGATGTTGCGCAGCATGGTGACGGAAATCGTTCGGCAAGAGCTTCAGGGCAAGCTGGGTGAGCGCATCACGCGAAGTGTCCGCAAGCTTGTGCGTCAGGAAATCCACCGCGCTCTGATGAGCCAGGAATTCGAATAAGTTTTCAAAAATTGTAGCGAAAACGAAAAAGCGCGCCCCGATGGGCGCGCTCAAGTGTTTTGGTCGTCTAGGTTAGACAGGGATTTAGGCAGCTTCGGCTTGCTGAGCCGCGTTGCGACGTTCGCTTTCCTCGCGCGACAGCGCAACAGAAGTACGAACACCTTTGGAAACGAATTCCATAAGGCCGCTCACAACACGTTCATTCGGGTCGATGCCCGCGCAAGTCAGCACTTCACGACCGTCACGCGAACGCGCCCAACGCGCGATCTGTTCAGGGCCGTTTCCATACTTCTTGTCGTCGGCAATTGCATCGTCCAGAGCCGCGAGAACCACAGCCGCAAAAAGCTTGCGTGCGCGGTTGCCCTGTTCTGCGTTGAAGGCCGTTCCATCAACGAAATCTCGCATGTTTCGTCCTTTGATTATTGGTCTTGTGTTTTTCGGCGTAAGGGGGCTTATGACCTATTCGGTTTGATTCTGATAGCCTCAAAATGCATACCTGATCTGCAAATAGCGCATAGCTTGCCGCCAGTCATAACCCCATATGCTTTGCTTGCAGCGTTGCTACCGACCAGATATAGGAACGATCAAACTTTCTTCAACCTTTCGACAAGGTTTAAACAAATGGCAAAAATCAACGGTAACGAGATCCGCCCGGGCAACGTTCTTGAACACAATGACGGTCTGTGGGCAGCGGTAAAGGTCGACCACGTGAAACCCGGAAAAGGTGGGGCTTTTGCGCAGGTTGAGATGAAAAACCTCCGCAACGGATCCAAGCTGAACGAACGTTTCCGGTCGGCTGACAAGGTCGAGCGCGTCCGTCTTGAACAGAAGGACATGCAGTTCCTTTTCGAGACAGACGGCCAGCTGACTTTCATGGATACAGAGACCTACGATCAGGTCGAACTGCCGGCAGATATCCTTGGCGATCGTCGCCCGTTCCTGCAGGACGGCATGACAATTGTCGTAGAATTTTACGAAGAAGAAGCGCTGAACGCGACGCTTCCGCAGAAAGTAACCTGCACCGTGGTCGAAACAGAGCCGGTCGTTAAGGGCCAGACAGCGGCAAACAGCTACAAGCCTGCTGTCCTCGACAACGGGATTCGCATCACCGTTCCGCCGTTCATCGCGCAGGACGAAGCGATCATCGTGAACACAGAAACCATGGAATATTCCGAGCGCGCCTAACCGGGGTTCGCGCGCATATCCCCCATTGCTGGGGGCATGCGCATTGCAATCAAAAGCCTCTGGCGCAAGTCAGAGGCTTTTTTAATGAAACAGACCTGTGTTGATATCGCCGAAGAGGCGGACCTTTCGGCAATAGCTGCCATGCTTGCCGCATTGAACGACCTGCATGCACGGCAGATGCCTTCCAGATTTCGTAGCGATGTGGCTGTCGCCGATCTAGAGGGCTTGCTGCGGGACAAACTCGCGGCAGGCGCGCAGGCGGTCGTCTACCGGACAGAGGGTGTCGCGCGGGCGTATCTTTTGTGGCTTGTCGACGGCCGGCCTGGCGATGTTTTGCGCCATCCGAGAAAAGTTGCGACTTTGGACCAAATCTATGTTGATCCGATTTGTCGCCGTCGTGGTGTAGCACGGCGCATGATCCGGTTTTTTGAAATGCAGGCACAGTTGGCTGGTTGTTCGGAATGGGTGGCAACCCACTACGCATTCAACAATGCATCCCAAAGCCTGTTGCAAGGCGCTGGGGCCGCGTCTGATTTCCATAGGCTGACCAAACAGCTGTAGGATCAGGAGTTGCCCAGCTTAACTGTCGCCTCACCAGCTTTCATGTCGCCTGTGGCGCGGTCAAAGCGGAGGTAGGCGATGCCGACGCCATTCGTGTTGGTGTAAAGCGTTCCGACCGGCTTGCCGTCTGCTTCGATTGCGGTTCCGGGCTCGGCGCTGCCGCCAACCTGCACCTGCGCCAGACCTTTTTTCAGCTCGGTCTTGTGCTTCATCCGGGCGGTGACTTCTTGCCCCACGTAACAGCCTTTGCGGAAATCGACACCGTTCAGCCGTTCAAAGCCCGCTTCCAGAATGTAGGTCTCCGGCGTCAGTTCGATGCCGGTTTCCGGAACGGTACCCGCCACGCGCAAAGCATCCCATTCGACATCTGTATCGCTGGGACGGCCATCATAGGCCCGCCATCCCAACGTGGGGTCGCGCGGGTCGGAAAACGCGCCGTCGGTTGCGTCACCCAAACCGCGTGCGACGGTGATATCGGTGCGCTCAACCGTCACTTTCGACCGCAGTTTGTACATAGTCAGCGCGCGCTGCAGATCATCGGCATTGGCGCTGGCCACATCCATCAGCACATCATCACCGTCAGGCACCATGAAGAAGTCGCTGCGCAATTTCCCCTGAGGTGTCAGAAGCGCGGCATAGACCATGCCCTGATCCAGCTTGGCGACATCGTTGGTCACCAAGCCTTGCAAGAAATCCCTGACATCTTCGCCGGACAAACGGAAAACAGTTCTGTTCAGGGACATCGTGACCTCGTTCGAAATTCTCTTGGGTTTTATATCGGGCTGTGCGGTGCCTAAGGCAAGGGCGCTTAGCCCTGAGACATTTGCAGCTTGTGCAGTTCGGCATACACGCCGCCGCGGGCCAACAGTTCATCATGGGTGCCTTCATCGACGACCACGCCCTGATCCATCACCACAATCTTTTGGGCGTTCTTGATGGTCGCCAGACGGTGCGCTATGACAAGCGTTGTGCGGCCCTCTGACAGACGATCCAGCGCTTCCTGCACCACGGCTTCGGACTGTGCGTCGAGGGCCGAGGTGGCTTCGTCAAGCAGAAGGATAGGGGTATCGCGGAGCAGTGCGCGGGCAATCGCCACGCGCTGGCGTTGACCGCCAGACAGGGCCGAGCCGCGGGGCCCGACCTCGGTCTCGAGGCCATCTGACAGACGCGGAATAAAGTCGCTGACGTGTGCTGCGTCCAGAACGGCTTGCAATTGCTCGTCTGACACGTCCTTGCGGCCCAGCAGAATGTTTTCCCGCAGGGTTTCGTCAAACAGCATCGCATCTTGCGTAACGACCGAAATCAGCTTGCGCAGATCGCCGCTGGTAAAGTCCATTGTCGGGGTGCCGTCGATGGTCACACTGCCATCGGTCGGGTCGATCAAACGGGTCAACAGGTTGAAAACTGTGGACTTGCCCGCGCCGGAGGATCCGACAAGCGCGGTCACCTTGCCGGCTTCGGCTGTGAAGTTCGCGCCTTTCAGAACGGGCATGTCGCCGTACTGTGCCTGTGCGTCTGTCAGGACAACAGTGGGCGAGGCTTTGGGCAATGCAGCAGGCGTCGTGGGCTCAATCAGGGCTGTCTGCATATCCAGCAGCTCCTTGATCCGTTCCAGACCGGCCGAGGCGACTTGAAGGATGCCAGACACGGCCCCCAGACGGCGCAGTGGTTCAAACGCAAGGCCGATGGCGGTGAAGAAAGCCATGAAGTCACCGACAGTCTTTTCGCCGCCAATGATTTCGTTCGCGCCGTAAAACAGAACCAGCATAAAGCCGACGCCCGACATGATATCGATCAGTCCCGGAATGGCGGCTTGGCCGGCGATGGACCGGACTTCGGTTTTGACAAAACGGTCCACCAGCTTGCCGTATTGCTTGGACTGGTAGCCTTCCAAGCGGTTCAGCTTGACGGGAATGATGCCGGAAAAGATTTCGTTCAGACGCGCCGAGACGTTTGCGTTGATATCCCGCGCCGCGCGGGACGTGCTGCGCACGTGACGTTGTAGGAAAAGGGCAGGTAGAACCAAAAGTGGTGCGCCGATCAGGGCAACCACGGTCCATTTCCAATCAATCAGAAACGCCACGCCGAACAGTGAAATCAGGGCGACGATATCGCGCCCCGCGCCGGTGATGATCGACCGCCAGACCTTGTTGACGGAATCCACGTCGCCATTCACGCGCTGCATCAGGTAACCGGGGCCGTAGTCCACATGGAAACTGATATCCAGCGTCATCAAATGGGCGACCAGATCCTTGCGCAGATGGGCGACGCTGAGTTGGGATACCTTGGCCAGAACGACCTTTTGCACGACGCTGGCAATGGCACGGATGGCAAAGATAGCAAAGAACGCAAGGCCGATCCATTTGATCAGCTCTGTTTCGCCGCCCACAAAAACGCGGTCGAACATCGGCTTCATCATATAGCTGAGCGCACCGAACATGCCGCCTTCGATGGCCATAAAGATTAGGGCAAGGATCAGCAGGGGCCAATGATGTGAAAGATAAGACTTCCACAGCCACAGCATCAGGTCCCACCGCTCTTTCGCGGTCGTGTCGGGCGCCTTGCCGATGTGCTCTCGTTTCTTCATGCCGCGTCTGTCATTAGCTGCTTGGCAAGTTGGGCGGGTTTGATCTTTTCGTCAAATCCCTTCTGCAACTGTTTGCCGACGTATTCGCGGCGGATCCAATCCTCGAAGCCGATCTGATTAAGGTTTAGGCGCGCCTCATAAACATCTAGAATATAATCCTGAATTCCCGTCGCGGTCTGCTTCAGGTGGATATATCGCAGGCCCAATTGCTTGCGCGCTTCATCGACCGTGGCATCTTCGAACACCAGTTTGTACACGGCCCCCATCAGGCCCGTACGATCCGCCCCGGATTTGCAGTGAAAAATCAATGGCTTTTCTGATGTTCTTATCGCATCGATCGCTTCAAGAATGCGCGCTTTCTTGGTCGCCATGCGCGCCCACATCTTGATATCGATCAGCTTCATGCCCAACCGGTCGCAGGTCTCTTTTTCAAAGAGGTAGTATGAGTATTTGTCTTCACCGCGCAGGTTGATGATCGTTTTCACGCCCATCTCGGCATAGGTTTCGAACCGGCCAGTCGTAGGTTGGTTCGAGCGGTAAATGCCTGGCCCGATCTCGTCGAAATTGGTCCAGAAACTGCGAAGAAAGGCGTGGTCGAAGACGTGATAGTGCAGCTTGGCCCAACGGCGTCCCGACTTGCTTTCGATATCCATGCCGAAAGACCGGCGCAGGCGCCGTTCAGCATCGTCGAGTTTTGACCAAAGTTTGCCAATCATGCAGGATATCCCGAAATCTTTCGCGCGGTTTAATGTGGAAAGCGGTTGGGGAAAACCGTTTTCGCAAAAAGACGTTGCGCTGTGTGCTTTGTCGCCTTGCAGCGATTGACCTCGGAAACGATCCGGATAGTGTTTGATCAAATTACGTCAGGCCCGTCTGGGCCTTCCCGGAGAACTGCTATGTCCCTTGCGTCTGGTCGCACATATTTGGCCATTCCTGGCCCGTCCGTCATGCCTGATGCGGTGCTTCAGGCAATGCACCAGCCCGCCCCGAATATCTACGAAGGTGATCTGGTTAAGATGGTAGATGGGATCATTCCCGATTTGCGCAAGGTCGCGCGGACCGATGGGCATGTCGCGATCTACATTTGCAACGGCCACGGCGCATGGGAAGCGGTGCTGTCGAACACAGTTGCTGCAGGGGAAAAGGTGTTGGTTCTGGCCACTGGGCGCTTTGGCCATGGTTGGGCGGATATGGCCGATGGGCTGGGGATCGAGCTTGAGGTCATCAATTTTGGCACCAAAGCGCCGGTCGACGCGAACCGCGTGTCAGAGGCGTTGGCGGCGGACACCGAGAAAAAGATCAAAGCCGTTCTTATGGTCCACGTGGATACCTCGTCGTCTGTCAGAAGCGAGGTGCCGCCGGTTCGCGCGGCCATTGATGCGGCTGACCATCCGGCATTGCTGATGGTGGATTGCATCGCATCGATGGGGTGTGATCGCTATGAAATGGACGCTTGGGGCGCGGATGTGACGATCACCGCGTCGCAAAAGGGCCTGATGACGCCTCCGGGCATCGCGTTCGCCTTCTTCAATGATCGCGCGGCCGAAGTGCGCAAGGCCATGCCGCGCGTCAGCCGCTATTGGGATTGGTCCGAACGCGCCAACCCCGAGATGTTCTATCAATATTTCGGCGGCACGGCCCCCACGCATCACCTGTTCGCGCTGCGCAAAGCGTTGGACATCATCCATGACGAGGGGATGGAAAACATCTGGAAGCGTCATGCGACACTGGCAAAGGCCGTTTGGACGGCTGTCGATGTCTGGGGCAGCGGTGGTCCGATGACGATGAACATCGCCGATCCGGCCAACCGCAGCCACGCGGTGACGGCGCTGCGCCTTGGCTTTCCGCATGGTGAACGTCTGCGGACATGGTGCGCCGAGAACGCAGGCGTGACGTTGGGAATCGGCCTTGGCATGTCGGAAGAGGGTGATCCCAAGGGGCACGGGTTTTTCCGCTTTGGTCACATGGGCCACGTCAACGCGCACATGATTTTGGGTCTGCTGGGGGTGGTCGAGGCCGGATTGAAGGCCTTGGATATTCCGCACAATGCAGGCGGCGTGGGCGCAGCGGCGGAATTTATTGCACAGGCAACGCTACCGTCGACGTGATGCGATCCAGTCGATTCCGCGGTTCAGGAACCAGCCTGCCGCGATGACGACAGGCAGGCCGTAAAGCGCCCAGATCACGCCGAATATCCACAGCAGGTTCAGCAGCCCCATCACAAGGGCCGCATTGGTGTAGTTCGGCGCTGATCCTTTACGGTGGTTGTGCATGCGCGACACCCGACTGTTTCAGAACAGTGTAGGCGGGAATCGCAACATGAGAAGGGGAAGGGCGTTATGCGCCCCTCACTTTTGCAAGAGCTTTCGGCAGTGCCTCTTCCAGCACGTCCAAATCGGCCTCGGTGCCGGCGCTGATCCGGATGCAGCGGTTTTGCGGCGCTTGGAACGGCATCCGCACAAAGACACCCAGTTCACCCAGTGCTTTGACCATTGCCACGGCAAAGGCCCCGTCCGATCCGCAATCGATGGTCACGAAGTTGGTGGCCGAGGGCAGGGCGGTTAGGCCATTGGCCTGCGCGATGGCGGCGATACGGTTCTTGGATCGGGCCACTTCGGATTGAACATGCGCCAGCCAGTCCTGATCTTGCAGGGCGGCCAATGCGCCATCTTGCGCGGCGCGGTTCATGCCAAAGTGGTTCCGGATCTTGTCGAAGTTCTTGATCAGATCAATGTGGCCGAACCCATAGCCCACGCGCGCACCGGCCATGCCGTAGGCCTTTGAAAACGTGCGGAAACGGATAACGCGTGGATCATCCAACGCGATATCGGGCGCGGTGCCTTCGGGGGCGAATTCGATGTATGCTTCGTCCAGACACAGAAGCGCACCGTCAGGGATGCGCTCCAGCGCGGCTTTGATCACGTCGCCGGAGTGCCAACTGCCCATGGGGTTATCGGGGTTGGCCAGATAGATCAGTTTGGCATCAACCTCGGCTGCCTTGTCCAGCAGGGCATCGATGTCTTCATGATCGTTCTTGAACGGCACTTTATGAAGCGCGCCACCAAAACCCACCACATGGTAGTTGAACGTCGGATAGGCACCATCCGAGGTAACAACCGCATCGCTCGGTTCGATCAACAGGCGGACGAGTTCACCCAGCAGCCCGTCGATGCCGCACCCTAGCACGATGTTGTCAGACGTGCCGCCGATCTGTTCTGCCAAGGCATTCTTCAGGGCGAAATTGGTGGAATCGGCGTATTTCCAGATGTCCTGGGCGGCCTGCGTCATCGCCTCGATCGCCTTGGGCGAGGGGCCGAAAACGCTTTCATTCGCGCCAAGTCTCGCGCGGAACGGTTTGCCCATGTCACGTTCCTGTACCTCGGGGCCAACAAAAGGCACGTTGGCAGGCAGGCTTTGGGCGAGTTTTGTGTATCTAGGTCCAGTCATGGCGCGACTTAAGCCTGAAATGAAGCCCATCGCAATGGGGCTGTTGGAGCCGGTGATTGCCCTTTTCCCCCTTGGTCATATCGCGCTATAGCGCCATCAGAGAAAGCCATACCTTGACCAGAGGGGGCGTAACCGCCACTTTCACGTCAAGCACAGCCAAATGTGTATTGGATAATAAAGGCAAGACATGGCCCGAGCACCTGCACCTTTCGCAGCCTATGAATGGCTGATCGCATGGCGATACCTGCGCGCAAAACGCGCGGATGGTGGCGTCAGCGTCATGACGTGGATCAGCCTGATTGGGATTACTCTGGCTGTCTTTGCCCTGATCGCCACCCTGGCCGTGCGCTCCGGTTTCCGTGCGGAATTCGTGGATACGATCCTTGGGTCCAACGCCCATGTCACCGTCTACACCGCTGGCGAAGTGAACGAACAGGGTCAAGTCCTGCGGACGATCACCGAATACGACACGATGGCCAGCAAGGTTGCCGATGTGCCGGGTGTGATCCGTGCGGCACCCTTGGTGAAAGGGCAGGTCATGGCATCGTCCCGTGGCCGAAATGCCGGTATCGAGGTTTTTGGCATTTCTGAAGCGGATATCCAGACGATCCCGCGCATCGCCAACCCTGAAACCGCTGTTGGATCGCTGGACCGGTTCAACGAAGGTATCGCCATTGGCTCTGGCGTTGCGCGCGAACTTGGGCTGGCGCTGGGCGATACGATCAAGCTGATCTCGCCCGATGGGGTGAAAACGGCCTTTGGCGTGTCGCCGCGGGTTAAGAATTATGAAGTCGTCTATATCTTTACCGCCGGTCGCTACGATATCGACCGCACGCGCGCCTACATGCCGTTTGGTGAAGCGCAGCTTTACTTCAACCGCGAAGGCGCGGCGGACGAGATCGAAGTGATGATCGACGATCCCGAAAACGTGGATCAGTTGACCCTGCCGATCCTGCGCGCTGCCGGTGCTTCGGCCATGGTTTGGACGTGGCGGGATGCATCGGGCGGGTTCCTTCGCGCGCTTGAGATCGAAGACAACGTGATGTTCGTGATCATGTCGGTACTGGTCCTGATCGCGGCGATGAACATCGTGTCGGGCCTGATCATGCTGGTGAAAAACAAAGGTCGCGATATCGGCATTTTGCGCACCATGGGCCTGACCGAAGGGGCAGTGTTGCGGGTGTTCTTTATCTGTGGCGCGGCCACAGGCATCATTGGCACAATTCTGGGCGTGATCCTTGGCTGCCTGTTTGCGATCTACATCGATCCGATTTTCTCGTTCGTGAACTACGTCGCGGGCGGCGGCGTTTGGGATCCTTCGGTGCGTGGCATCTATGAGTTGCCCGCGAAACTGAACCTGAGCGACGTCTTGTCCGCCATCTTCCTGTCGCTGGGACTGTCTTTTGTTGTCACGATTTTTCCGGCCCGACGGGCGGCCCGTATGAACCCGGTTGAGGCGCTGCGCTATGAATGATGTTGTGTTGCGGCTGAACAGCATTTCCAAGTGCTATAACAAAGGCCTGCCGAACGAGGTTCAGGTCCTTCACGATGTCGATCTGAGCGTCAAACGAGGTGAGGTCGTGGCCCTTGTGGCGCCGTCTGGCGCGGGGAAGTCCACGCTGCTGCATATCGCTGGCTTGCTAGACACACCCGATAGCGGCGAGGTCGATATCGCGGGCGAAGCGATGGTTGGCCAGTCTGACCGCCGCCGTACCATGGTACGGCGCGAAGAGGTGGGTTTCGTCTATCAATTCCATCATCTGCTGCCCGAATTCAGTGCCTTGGAAAACATCGTTTTGCCCCAGCTGGCCAACGGTGTTCCGTCGTCGCAAGCCTCCGAACGCGCGATGCAATTGCTCGATAGCGTAGGTATCGCGCACCGCGCGACCCATCGCCCCGGCGCTTTGTCAGGGGGGGAACAGCAGCGCGTTGCATTCTGCCGTGCGATGGCCAACCAGCCCAAGCTGCTCTTGGCGGATGAACCGACGGGTAACCTTGATCCCGAAACCTCTGACACGGTGTTCGAGGCGCTCTTGCGTCTTGTGCGTGACACTGGCCTGTCTGCGGTGATCGCGACGCATAACCTTGAACTGGCTGCGCGGATGGACAGGCAGGTGCGTCTTGATCAGGGCACGCTGACCGACGGGTAACAAACACCTCACGATGAATTTGGATGCCGATTGCCAAGCATCGGCTAACATCACCCAAAACGAGGTGATCCATGTTCCGTGCTCCGTTCCTTCCAGCTCTGTTGGCAATCTCATTGCTGCCGATCATGTCATCCGCTGCGCCGGTCAGTTTTGACGGCTCGTGGAAGCATCAGCGGTTTTCCCTGTTTTCGGCCAATTCCTACGGGTTCAACGGATCTTCGGTTTCGGTGAAATCCGATGGGGCGGTTTCGTTGGCATATCGGGCACTGGATCAACAGCTGTGGTCCGCAACGAACGCGCGATGGGCGTGGCAGGTGAATGCGGGCGTTCCCCCGACAGACCTTGCCCGAAAGGGCGGTGACGACCGAAACCTTGCGATCTACTTTGTGTTCCTGCCCAAAGCCCGCGCCGAGCAACTGAAAGGCGCCAAAGTGACCAAGCTCTTGCGCGAAGAAACGGCGCGCGTTCTGGTCTATGTCTGGGGCGGTGATAGCAGGCGTGGTCAGGTTCTGGCGTCACCTTATCTGGGCGCACGGGGTAAAACGGTTGTACTGCGCGGCGCAGGTACAGGTGCCTTCAACGAAGATGTCGATCTGGCCCGCGACTTCGGTCGTGCCTTCGGGGGTGCGCCCGAAGCGTTGGTCGGTCTGGCGATTTCCGGCGACAGTGACGACACCGACAGCCAGATTCAGGCGGTTATTTCCAACCTTCAGATCAATTAAGCGCGCTGGGTGATCCAGACGCCAACCGCCATTACCGCGATTCCCAACGCACGGGTCGTATCAAGCGGAGAGGGGCGCGCGCCGAATAGGCCGAAGTGATCGATTGCAGCGGCCGATGCCAGTTGACCTAACAGCACGAAGAACACGGCATTTCCAACACCCATGCTGGGCGCGATGTAGGTGATTGAAAGTACGTAGAAGGCAACGAAAAGCCCACCAGCAAACAGGTGCTTTGGGGCGTCGGCTGCGCGCAAAAGGGGCTGTGGCCCTGTGATCAGCACTGCAATCAATGTCACGCAGCTTGCCACACAAAACAGGATGAACGCTGCGGCGGCGGGCGATCCGATCCGTGAACCCAGCGCCGAATTCAATGCCGCAAGGATCGGAATGCCAAAACCGGCTGCCAACATTGTCATGACGTAATACGGCATCTGTGCCTCCTGCCCGTGTTGGAGGGCAGAGTGTCTTGGAAAGGGGCACCTGTCACGCGGTTTTCTGCGCGTTCTGCGTTGCATCGCGGCGATCTGGGCTGTGGCGTTTCTTTCCCTCTTGCTCTTGGCCTTGCCGCGGGCGAAACTTAGGCAAGTAAAAAGGAGGTCGGGGTATGCAGGTTTTCCATTCTTTGAAACGTGGTGCGATTGCAGCCGGAGCGCTTGCTTTGGTGGCGGGCTGCCAGATGGATGGAACGACAGGCGGGCCTTCGCACCGGATGCCCGATGCCAACGATGGCAAGGGCATCTACATGGAATATTGTTCTGCCTGTCATGGCGAAACAGGTATCGGCGACGGCCCGATGGCGCGCGCTATGTCCAAGCCGCCCAAGAATCTGACGCTGCTCAGTGTTCGCCACAATGACACCTTCCCGAAAGCCAAAGTGATGTCCATCGTGGACGGCTATGCGCGTTCGGATCTGTCCGGCCCCGGCATGCCGCAGTTCGGTGAACTGCTGGCGGGGGATCTGGTGCCCTTCGATTCCGGTGACGGGATCGCGACACCGACGCCGCGTCGTCTGGTTGCTCTGGTGGAATATCTGGAAAACATTCAGAAGCTGCGCTGACCGGCAGTCATCTTCTTGGGGGCGTACCAGTGAAGCATTGGGTTTTGGCAATTTGTGTCTTGGCGGGGGGCTGTACGCAGTTCCCCGAACTTGATGCATTGGAAACCCCTGGTATCGCCGATGCGGACTATCCAGCGCTTTTGCCGATCTCGGAATTGCTGACTACCGAGGCGCCCCGCGCGGTGCCGGAACTGCGGGACGCGATCCAGGGTCGGGTCGCAGCGCTCAGGGCGCGCGCCCAAAGATTGTCGGGTCCGGTGCTGGATGCACCCACAAGACGCAGGTTGGCCAAAGAAATCACGCTTCCCCAGTGATGCAGCTAAGTGGCGCAGTTGCAGACGCCAAGCGAAAGGGCTAATGGCCTGCGCAGTACAAATCTTCCCTCAGGAGCTGACATTATGACCCAACCACTGCGCTTAGGAATTGCTGGGCTGGGCACTGTTGGCGTGGGCGTTGTCAAAATCGTCCGCCAGAAGGCCGATCTTTTGTCCGCCCGTGTGGGCCGCGAGGTGCAGATCACTGCCGTTTCCGCACGAAGCCGCGACAAGGATCGGGGTGTTTCCCTGTCGGGTTATGCATGGGAAGACGACGCAGTCGCGCTGGCGCGTCGTGACGATGTGGATGTTTTCGTTGAGCTGATGGGCGGTTCCGAAGGCGCCGCGCGCGAGGCGACCGAAGCGGCACTGGCCGCAGGCAAGCACGTTGTCACCGCGAACAAGGCGCTTTTGGCGCATCACGGTCAGTCGCTGGCTGTTCTTGCAGAAGACAATAAAGCGCAGCTTCGGTTCGAGGCAGCGGTTGCCGGTGGTATTCCCGTGATCAAGGCCCTCACCGAAGGTCTGGCCGGGAACGAGATCAAACAGATCGTCGGCGTCATGAACGGCACCTGCAACTATATCCTGACACGTATGGAAAACGCGGGCCTGACCTATGATGAGGCCTTCGCCGAAGCGGATGGTCTGGGCTACCTCGAGGCTGATCCGGAGCTCGACGTGGGCGGTATCGATGCCGGCCACAAGCTGTCGATCCTTGCTGCGATTGCCTTTGGCACGCAGGTAAATTTCGACGCGGTCGAACTGGAAGGCATCGGTTGCGTGGCAATCGAAGACATCCGTCACGCCGCCGATATGGGCTATAAAATCAAGTTGCTTGGCGTGTCGCGCATGACCGGTCGCGGTCTGGAACAGCGTATGGCGCCGTGTCTGGTTCCGGCCTCGTCGCCCCTGGGCCAACTGGAAGGCGGCACGAATATGGTGGTGATCGATGGCGATCAGGTTGGGCAGATCGTTCTGCGCGGGGCAGGGGCCGGTGAAGGCCCGACTGCATCTGCGGTCATGGGCGATATCCTGGATATCGCCCGCGGTATCGATCTGCCCGTGTTCGGCCAGCCTGCAAACGAGCTGAAAAAAGCCAACGGCACGCAGGGCGCAACGCCTGCACCTTATTATTTGCGTATGCGTTTACTGGACAAACCGGGTGCGCTGGCAAAAATCGCGACCGCGCTGGGCGAGGCAGGGATTTCGATCCACCGGATGCGCCAGTACGATCACGACGGCGAAACAGCGCCCGTTCTGATCGTCACACACAAATGCACACGGTCCGATCTGAAAACGGCTTTGGGCGCTATGGAGGAAACCGGCGTTATGGTCGGCGATCCTGTTGCGCTGCGCATCGAAGAGGTCTGAGGCCACATCGCGCATCGCTGACTGGGGCCTGAAAGCCACGCATTTGTTGATTGCGCTACCATTTGTTGCCAGTTCGGATGCTGACGGGCTAGGACTGGGGCAAGCTAAAGTACGGGAACATATCCATGCCATCCACCGCTGATTTCAATGATCGTATGCTGTCTCTGGGCCTTGCCCGCGTATCCGAGGCCGCTGCGATCGCGTCTGCAAAACTGATCGGTCGTGGGGATGAAAAGGCCGCTGACCAAGCCGCAGTAAACGCTATGCGCACCCAGCTGAACATGCTGGATATCGCGGGTGTCGTGGTGATCGGCGAAGGCGAACGCGACGAAGCACCGATGCTGTACATCGGTGAAGAAGTTGGTACAGGCAAAGGTCCGGGCGTGGATATCGCGCTGGACCCGCTGGAAGGCACGACGCTGACAGCCAAGGATATGCCGAACGCGTTGACGGTGATCGCCATGGGCCCGCGCGGCTCCATGCTGCATGCACCTGACGTTTACATGGATAAGCTGGCCATCGGTCCGGGCTTTGACGAAGGTGTGGTCACTCTGGACATGACACCGGCCCAGCGGGTTGAGGCATTGGCAAAAGCCAAAGGATGCAAGTCCGAGGACATCACTGTCTGCATTCTGGAACGCCCCCGCCATGAAGATATGATTGCCGAAGTGCGTGGCACGGGTGCTGCGATCCGTCTGATCACAGACGGCGACGTCGCAGGCGTAATGCACGCGGCTGAGCCCGGCACCACCGGCATCGATATGTACATGGGCTCTGGCGGTGCACCCGAAGGTGTACTGGCGGCGTCTGCCCTGAAATGTATGGGTGGTCAGATCTATGGCCGTCTGATGTTCCGCAACGACGATGAACGTGGTCGCGCTGAAAAGGCGGGCATCACGGATTTCAACCGTGTTTATGCGCGCGATGACATGGTCACGGACCACGTTATCTTTGCTGCGACAGGCGTAACATCCGGTTCGCTGCTGCCCGGCATCAAACGCGAGGTCGGCTATCTGACCACGGAAACCATTCTAATGCGTTCGAAAACAGGTTCGGTCCGCCGCATGGTGTACCGCAACCCGACCAACTAAGGCATGGCTGCGCATCGGGCCTTACTGCTGATCGACATCCAGAAGGGGTTTGATACGCCCTTCTGGGGCGCGCGGAATAACCCCGATGCAGAAGAAAAAGCCGGCCAGCTGCTGAACGCTTGGCGGCAAGCAGGTGCTCCGATCATCCACATTCGCCACCTCAGCCGGAACGCGGGCAGCCCGCTGCATCCAAGCACAGGTAGTGGCGTAGATATCAAGGATGAGGTCACGCCGCTGGGCGGCGAAACGGTCTTCGAGAAATCCACAAACTCGGCCTTTATCGGTACGCCGTTAGAAGCCTACCTGCACGAACACGGGATTTCCGAAATGGTGATCTGCGGCCTGACCACGCCGCATTGCGTTTCTACAACGACCCGCATGGCGGCGAACCTCGGGTTTGGTGTGACCTTGGCCCACGACGCCTGCGCGTCTTTCGATGTCAGCGCGGACACAACTTGGGCTGATGGCCTTCAGAAACCATCCCCGCAGATGATCCACGAATTGGCGGTGTCCCATCTTCACGGTGAGTTCTGTACCGCACTTCCAACAGACTCAATTCTGGCAACATTCGCATGAGCTATCTGGGCGTTGAAAAATCCCTGAGTGGTCGTCGGTGGGTCGGCCCCGGTGTCGCAATCGAACGCCACGCCGAGGCGATTTTTCAGGCAACGCAACTTGCACTGCCCTTGTGCGCGACATTGGCGCGGCTTGGTGTGGCGGTGGAAGAGGTGGAAGAGTTTCTTGATCCGAAACTGCGTGACCTGCTGCCGGACCCGCGCAGCATCCGTGACATGGATAAGGCTGCCGCGCGTGTTTTGCAGGCGGTTGAACGCCGCGAGAAAATCGCGATCTTTGCAGACTATGACGTCGATGGCGGTACATCTGCTGCATTGCTGATCGACTGGCTTCGTCAGCTTGGTCTTCAATCGACTCTATATGTGCCGGACCGGATCGATGAGGGCTATGGCCCGAATGACGAGGCTATGGCCGATCTGGCCGCAAAGCATGACCTGATCATTTGTGTGGATTGCGGAACGCTGTCTCATGGCCCGATCGCTGCTGCGGTCGGTGCGGATGTGGTTGTTCTGGATCACCACCTTGGCGGAGAAACGTTGCCCGAATGTGTGGCGGTGGTGAACCCGAACCGTCAGGATGAAACCGGCGATCTGGCACATCTTTGTGCGGCCGCAGTTGTGTTCCTGATGCTGGTCGAATGCGGGCGCCTTTTGCGGGAAGCGGGTAAAAAAGGCCCCGACCTGATGGCGATGCTGGATCTGGTGGCTTTGGCGACGGTTGCGGATGTGGCCCCGTTGTGCGGTGTGAATCGCGCGCTGGTCCGTCAGGGCCTGAAAGTGATGGCACAGCGCAATCGCCCGGGTCTTGTGGCGTTGTCAGATGTCGGTCGCCTGGAATCACAGCCCAATTCCTATCATCTGGGTTTCGTCCTTGGCCCGCGCATCAATGCCGGTGGCCGGATCGGTCGTGCGGATCTGGGTGCACGTTTGCTGGCGGAAACCGATATTCACGCGGCCAAGGCGATGGCCGAACAACTGGATCATCTGAACACCGAGCGCCGCGAAGTCGAAGCATCCGTTCGTGCCGCGGCGCTGGCACAAGCGGAAGAGCGCGGTCTGGACGCACCTTTGGTTTGGGCCGCTGGCGAAGGCTGGCACCCCGGTGTTGTGGGGATCGTCGCATCGCGCCTGAAAGAACTGACCAACCGTCCCGCGATCGTCATCGGTTTAGACGGGGATGAAGGCAAAGGATCTGGCCGCTCCGTATCTGGCGTTGATCTGGGGGCTTCTATCCAGCGCCTCGCCTCTGAAGGTCTGCTGATCAAAGGCGGTGGGCACAAGATGGCCGCTGGTCTGACTGTTGCACGCGATCAACTGGAACCGGCGATGGCGCGGCTGGCCGAACTGTTGGCCAAGCAGGGCGCGGGCGAGGGCGGTGCAGCCGATTTGATTCTGGATGGCATGCTGATGCCCGGCGCGGCCAGCATCGAACTGCTGGAAAAGATCGAACAGGCAGGTCCGTTCGGCGCAGGTGCCCCTTCGCCACGCTATGTTTTTGCCGACATGATGATCCATTTCGCCAAGCGCGTCGGTGAGAGTCATCTGAAGATCAGCTTTGGCGACGGGCAGGGGCCGCGTATCGATGCCATCTGCTTTGGGGCGTTTGACGGCGATATGGGCCAAGCTTTGATGGATCATAAAGGCGCCCGCTTCCATTTGGCGGGGCGTCTGGAGCTGAACGAATGGGGTGGTCGGCGCAGTGTGCAACTGCGTCTGGAAGATGCCGCACCTGTTTAAAACAATTTCTTAAATTTACCTCTTGCGCAGGCGAACGGGTTTTTCTAAACACCGCCTCACGCCAAGCGTGGCCCGTTCGTCTATCGGTTAGGACGCCAGGTTTTCAACCTGGAAAGAGGGGTTCGATTCCCCTACGGGCTGCCACTTCCCGACAATGTTGGTTTCAGGAAGATGGTTAAAGCGCGACGGCTGGATGCGATGATGTCTTTCGTGTTCAGGAACAGTTTCTGACTTGTGCCTGTCTGACGATTGACCTAATCACCGCAACATCAAGAGTGGCCCGTTCGTCTATCGGTTAGGACGCCAGGTTTTCAACCTGGAAAGAGGGGTTCGATTCCCCTACGGGCTGCCACTTCTTTCCAAAGCTTACACAGAGACATCCGCGTCTGTTTCGGGCAGGCCGATGCGCTGCGACAGCCAGTCACTGATCTTACCATCCACAAAGATCTCTGCGGGCGGGGTGATGACCTTGTCTGAAGCAATCCAGTCCAATGCGATTCCGTGCACCATCATATGGCGTGAGTAATTGGTCCAAGGGTTCATCTTGGGGGTGCTTGTCGCGGGAAACCACTGAGCAGGGTCGTGGTACGTGAACACGGCCCACGGTGGAATCATCACATAGTCATAGACCCGGCAGTTTTCGCGCGCCTGTTCGGTAAAGGCCGCAACAGCAGAAGAGGGCATCGCATTCTTCACGGGTTCTTGAAGAGTGCAGAACATCATCATCACGTCGATCGGAGTTCTGTCGGCTATAAAGGCTGCCCCGGCCCGCTTTTCTAATGCCGCCTTCTTGGTGATGATATCCACGTGTGCATGCAACATCGCCATTGGGGACTTTGCTGACTTCCGCGCATTCGTGAAAGCAAGAAAGCCTTCCTGTATCATTGGAAGCTTCAAGTCTTTTGCGATCTGGCGTGCTGCGGTAGTCTTTCCGCAATTCGACGCGCCCGAGATTCCGATCTTCATGTCATGGCCCCCACCAAAAAGGGGGAAGGCTGCTAGGTTGACCGCACGCGTTCGGTCCCGTTTTAATGATCGGACCGGTCACTGGCTGACGCGCGGTTCTTAGAACCTGCATTCCCCTATAGGCCGGTATCAGGACAAAGCCCTACTCCGACGCATTCGTATTCAGACATGTAAAAGATGTTTTGACCAGATGGGTCGGAGAATGCTGGCTTTGGATTTGAAGATTTGTCCCACGAATGGGCGATTCCGCCGGAATCACGTTGCCTGAATCGCCGAGATGGTCGGTGAGGATGATTTTTCGTGGAAAAAACGAGTCGTGAATCGTGCCGGATTCCCGCCGAAAAGGCCCCCGACAGCCCCGCTTCGGTAAATCCCTACCCAGTAGTTGGTAAACGAGCCAAAGCTTTACATAACGTCTATGCCAACCAACACGGGGCAGGGGACAGACGTGAAAAATGCCTGCAAGCAAAAAGCCCTTATTTTTATGACGCTTTCACAGTCTGCTCAGAAAAAGATCAAAAAAAATCGAAAAACCTGAATTTTCCACTTGCGGGTATTTGTGGTGTTACGTAAAAGCCCCCTCACCGGCG
>NZ_CEYADA010000002.1:0-395432 GCF_982780845.1 Thalassococcus sp. | reverse complement strand
GCTTTGAATTGCGCGCCACGCGCCGCACCATCAAGACCGAGGATTATCCGCTGACCGCGCCGATGTTCCTGTATCTGCCCGCGCGCCGCTTGCCTGCCTTGGCCCGTGATTTTCTGGCCTACACCCGCAGCGACGCCGCCCAGATCGTCATCCGCCGTGCCGGTTTTGTCGATCAGGCGACCGAGGATATTCCGCTGGACCTACAAGGCGAACGCTTTGCCAATGCGATTAACGTGGCCGAGGGTGAAGAAGGCCTGGCAACGCTGAAACGCATGGTCAATACGCTGTCGCCCTACGCCCGCCTGTCCACGTCGTTCCGGTTTGAACCCGGCTCATCCCGCCTGGATGCGCAATCGCGGTCCAACGTGCGCCGCTTTGCCCGCGACATCGAAGAGGGCGTGTACGATGCGCATGACATCCTGTTTGTAGGCTTTTCCGACGGTGATGGTCCGGCTGGACCCAATCTGAACATTGCCCGCAAACGTGCCGAGGCCGTGCGCGACGCGATCAAGGATGCCGCCGAAGCCGCCGATTTCGACATGCTGACGATGGGTGTTGATGCCTTTGGCGAAGCGATGCCCATGGCCTGCGACAACACCGACTGGGGCCGTCAGGCGAACCGTCGTGTCGAGGTCTGGCTGCGTTAAAGCAGACCTTCGCTGCGAAAACTGATTTCCGTATTGTGCCCGATCACCAGATGATCGTGCAGCGTGATCCCCAACGGGTCCAGCGCCCGTTCGATCTGGGCCGTCATGTCGATATCGCTGCTTGATGGTGTCGGATCGCCCGACGGATGGTTGTGAACAAGGATCAACGCCGAGGCGTTCAGTTCCAACGCCCGTTTGGCGACTTCACGCGGGTATACCGGCACATGATCCACCGTGCCCCGCGCCTGTGCCTCATCCGCGATCAGGATGTTCTTGCGATCCAGATAGAGGATGCGGAATTCTTCGATCCGGTTGTGCGCCATGGCGGTGTGGCAATAGTCGACCAAGGCCTGCCAGCTGCTGATCACCTCTTTCTGCATAACCTTGGCGCGGGCCAGCCGCTGTGCAGCGGCCTCGACGATCTTGAAACTGCAGATCACAGATTGCCCGACGCCCGACACTTCGGACAGCCGGTCAGGTTCGGCTGATATCACCCCGTTAAAATCCCCGAACCGATCCAGCAATTCACGCGCCAGCGGCTTTACATCGCGCCGGGGGATAGCGCTGAACAGCACCAGTTCCAGCAGCTCGTAATCCGGCACAGCGGCAGACCCGCCTGCCATGAACCGTTCTTTCAAACGCTGCCTGTGATCGCGGATGTAGGATGGCAGTTTTCCGTTCACCAAAACCGGCGCGTCTTCGCCCGTGTCGAACAGGGACGGCTGAACATCAGAAAAGGCGCGCGAACTGGACATGGTCCAAATTCTGCGCGCCCATGGTTACCAAGCGGTAAACAAAGAAATACGCCGGCGCGGGAGGGCTACACCGGCGTATTTCGGGAGTATACTCTGTTAGTTCAGTTGCTTGCGTACTGCAGGCCAACAGGCTCGGCCGCAACTGTTACGCCAGCGTCTGTGCGGGCGAATGTATATGTGTGCGTCAGCGTGCCCGGCAGACCAAAGGACACATCGTCACCTTCGGCCAGCGTCATGATCAGACGCGCAGGTGCGGCGTCGGCCATTTGCGGCAGGAAGGTTGCGACAACCTCGTAGCCTGCTTCGGCTTCTGTCCAGTAGACGGACATATCAACGCCGGACTGGTGCAGAGTTGCGCCTGCCATCTCTTTTTCAAGAACGATTTCGTTTGCCAGTACGGGGGCGGCGGTCAGGGCCAAAGCGGCCGCAGCAATCAGAGTTTTCATGGATCATAACCTTTGAATGGGGAGGGACGGACCAAGGCCACGCCATATTTTCTGCATCCCATCCTAAGCAGCATAAAAATGCTGCACCACAGCAAATACCCCATATCCGCTATGCTTTTCTGCTGGGTGGGCTAACCCCACCCCAAAGGGTAAATTTCAATAAGTATCTGAAAATAAACAATTATAATTGATTTTTTCTGCGTACAATTGCATGCTGCATACGCAGCATTCCGCAGCATACCGTATACCAATGCATTCACGAAAAAGCGCCGGAGGATATCCGGCGCTTGGGAAGGGCTTATTCAGCCGCGTCGCGTTTGGGCAGAACCCAGTCGGGGCGCGGGAAATGGCAGGTATAGCCGTTGGGGATACGCTCCAGATAATCCTGATGCTCCGGCTCGGCCTCCCAGAAATCGCTCACGGGCTCGACCTCGGTCACGACCTTGCCCGGCCAGATGCCAGAGGCATCCACATCCGCGATCGTATCCAGCGCAATCTGTTTCTGTTCGTCGTTCACATAGTAGATCGCTGACCGGTACGACATGCCCACGTCATTGCCCTGACGGTTGGGCGTGGTCGGATCGTGGATCTGGAAAAAGAACTCCAACAGCTTGCGGTAGCTGGTCTTGGCGGGATCAAAGATGATCTCGATCCCTTCGGCATGGGTGCCGTGGTTGCGATAGGTCGCGTTGGGCACGTCGCCACCGGTATAGCCGACCCGCGTCTTCTGAACGCCGGGCAGCTTGCGGATCAGATCCTGCATGCCCCAGAAACAGCCACCGGCCAGTACAGCACGTTCAGTCATCAGATATCCTCCACTTGATCGACATATTGGCCATATCCTTCGGCCTCCATGTCTTCTTTGGCGACAAAGCGCAGCGACGCCGAGTTGATGCAGTAGCGAAGACCACCGCGATCTGTCGGCCCGTCAGGAAAGACATGGCCCAGATGGCTGTCGCCGTGTTTGCTGCGCACTTCGGTGCGGATCATGCCGTGGGACATGTCGCGCAATTCCACGATGTTATCAGGTTCAATCGGCTTTACGAAACTGGGCCAGCCGCAGCCGGATTCATATTTCGCCGCCGACGCGAACAGCGGTTCGCCCGACACGATATCCACATAGATACCCGCCTTTTTGTTACTCAGGTATTCCCCCGTCCCCGGACGTTCCGTACCGCTTTCCTGCGTCACGAAATACTGTTCGGGCGTCAGCGTGGCGATCACGTCGGGGTTCTTTTCATACTTGGTCATGGCAGCCTATCAGTTCATCCTCGTGCCCCAATAGATGGGGCTTTGCGCCCAAAATCAAAGGGAAGATTACAGCGCTTCAGCTTTCCGTGAGGCAACCCACCGCCCAACGCGCGGCATCAGCGACGACATGTTCAGGATCATCGACCAGCGATTGCGCGACGGAAAGCAGCGCAGGGTCGTTCGAGTTGCCGATAGCATAAAGCACATTGCGCACGAACCGTCCCCGCCCGATCCGCTTGATGGGCGATCCCGAGAAATGCGCGCGGAACCCTGCATCATCCAGCACAACCAGATCCGCCAGCGCAGGCGCGATCAGGTCCGGGCGGGAATGGTACTTGGCTTCCCGCGCCTCGGCGGCGAATTTGTTCCACGGGCAGGCCGCCAGACAATCGTCACAGCCGTAAATGCGGTTGCCCAACAACGGGCGCAGCGCTTCGTCCACGGGCTCTTTGTGTTCGATGGTCAGATAGGAAATGCAGCGCCGTGCATCCAACTGGTATGGCGCAGGAAAGGCATCGGTCGGGCAGATATCAAGACAGGCACGGCACGACCCGCAATGGTCTACCTCGGGCGCGTCAGCGGGCAGGTCCAGCGTGGTAAACACCGACCCCAGAAAGAACCACGATCCCATCTGACGGCTGACCAGATTGGTGTGCTTGCCCTGCCAGCCCAAACCCGCTGCCTGCCCCAACGGCTTTTCCGGCACAGGGGCGGTGTCGACGAACACCTTCACCTCGCCCCCCGCCTCGGCAATCAACCAACGGGCAAGGCGCTTCAGCTTTTTCTTCAGGACGTCATGGTAATCGCGGTTCTGCGCATAAACGGAAATGCCTGCGCGGTCGGGCATGTTCAAAACATCCAGCGGATCGTGTTCGGGGGTATAGGATTCACCCAGCATGATCACCGATTTCGCATCCGGCCAGAGCACCTGCGGCGCACCGCGCCATTGCACGCGCTCTTCCATCCACGACATGGTGCCATGGCGACCTTCGCTCAGGAAAACGCCCAGCCGGTCAGGCACCTGCGGCACGTCCCAAGGGCGGCACACGCGCGCAAGTCCGAACCCGATATCACGGGCCTCGGCCACAAGTTTTTCCTTAAGATCGGTCACTGACACCCCGATTTCCGAACCGCTAAACGCGGTATATCAGAAATCCAGATCAGCGTAATGCGCAGGCGGCGGGAAGCCGGGCACCTGATCGGCAAGGATCGACCGGAACGCAGGGCGCGATTTGATCTTGGCGTACCAGTCCTTGACCGTGTCCGACCGGTTCCAATCCACGTCCGAGATATAATCCAGCGACGACAGATGCGCAGCAGCCGCAAAATCGGCCAGCGTCATCACATCACCCGCCAACCAGCGGCGGTGATCCAGAAGCCACGCCATGTAATCAAGGTGGTACTTCACAGCCCGCGCACCTGCCTTGACGTTGGTGGAATCCGGAAAGCCCTTTTTCATGACCTTCTTGTTCACACGTTCGTACAGCAGCTTGGACGTGACTTCGTTGTGGAACTTGTCGTCGAACCAGTTCACCAGACGGCGCACTTCATAGCGGCCTTCGGCACTGCGCGGCATCAACGCGGGTTCGGGGTGTTTTTCTTCGATGTACTCACAAATCGGCGTGGATTCCGCCATTGTTTTCCCGTCGAATTTCAGGATCGGCACCTTGGCCGCAGGGTTGCGGCGCAGAAAGTCAGGGCTTTCTTCCCAGTACTTTTCTTCGACCAGCTCAACCTCGATTTTCTTTTCCGCAAGCACCAGACGCACCTTGCGACAGAACGGGGAAAGAGGAACGTGATAAAGCTTGGCCATAGCAGATTGACTGTAATCCATTTCGGTCAGATTTGATCCTCGTATACGCCTTACAATGTCAGTTGCAACTGCTCAAAAGTGGGTAGGCGAAGTTATGACTTTATTCAAAACAGGCAGCGCGACCATCGCGCCGGATGGTTTCCGCTCCGTCCAGAATGGAGGCAGTGCGCTTGCGTGTAAAGGACGACGGGCTGGCCGCTGATCGTCCCTTGGGGTTGGGCAAAATGGCCGCCAGACGCGCCGCTTGGGTGGGCGTCAGGTCTTTGGCGGAGGTGTTGAAATAGCGGCGTGCGGCGGCTTGGACGCCAAAGACGCCTTCGTCGAATTCGGCGACGTTCAGGTATACTTCCAGTATACGCCGCTTGGGCCAGACCGCCTCCATCACGGGTGTGATCAATGCCTCGAGCGCTTTGCGCACGTAAGTCCGGCCATGCCAGAGGAAGGTGTTTTTGACCACCTGCTGGCTGATCGTCGATGCCCCGCGCGCGCCGCCGTCTTCGATGGCGTCACGGATCGCGTTCATGTCAAAACCCCAGTGGTTACAGAAATTCGCATCCTCGGCGGCAACGACAGACCGGAACATCACAGGCGCAATGTCATCCGCATCGGTCCAGATCCGGTCCACACCACCAAGGCGGCTGGATTCCTGCCAGATGTAAATCGTCGTGGGCGGGGCCACGAAACGGTAGAGCACGATCAACAACAGAAACAGAACAGTCGGATAGAACACCAAACGGAACAGCCAGCGCCGCAGCCACTTGATCGGGGACACGCGCGTTTTCTGTTTTGCGGCCTTTGTGCTGGCCGGTTTGGATGCCTTGCGGGTTCTTGCCATGGGCGAAGATATACGTGGGCAAACGCGCCACGGGAAGTATGCGGTTTCACGAAGGGCCGGAACTGAGGCGGCAGGGACGCGGAGCCGCGCCTAGTCCATGCCCTGAACGGTATAGTCCCGCGCAATCCCCTTGGTCGCCCGCCCCCAAGCACTCTGCTCCACGCGGGTCTGATGGAACCGGAAGGCCTCGGGGTCGGTGAATTCTTCGTGCACGGTCCAGATCAGCAGGTCGGGGCTTTGGATGACCTCAAACACCAGACACCCCTCTTCAGCCCGCGTCAGAGCGATATGCTCCTCAATATGCGCTTGGACGATAGCAAGCTCATCTTTGTTTGTGCAGCGTAGGACGCCGTTAAGTGTTACCATGGGTTTGAACGTTTAACCGCTTTTCTGGGGCAAGTTAGGGCTTACCTAGCTGATCCACTTCCTCAAGACTGATGAAAACACGCGATCCTCTAATCTCTACTGTGCCGCGGCCTGTAATTGAGCAAAGATCGTCATAGGCGATCATGAAGCTTGTGTTATTACACTCTGTTTCGATCCTTTCGCGTGCGTCTCGGCCTGCGTCAACAGTCACGCCAAAAGGGTCACGACTTTCATTGTAGAACGTGAAATCATCTTCGGAACTATTATATTTGATCCTACCAGAGAACGTCACTTCCGTTCGATCCATGCTACTCAGGTATCTTTCAAGTGAAATATCTTGTGCTATTGCAGTTCCGGCCCAAAACAGAGCGAAAATCGGCAAGTAAATTTTAAGCATAATATTCTCCGTGTATTTGATCTTAAAGTCACTCTTTCAAAGGTAGCACTGGTTCTAACAATCTAAAATTGAATAAAAACTCAGGGTCCGATATGGCGGCCTGACCCGCATAACTCATTTCCACCAGCGACCCGTTGTAGAGCTCAAAGTCTCCAGAGAAAGTCACTTTGTCACCACGCCTTAAGTTCAATAGTGTATTGTACACTGCAGAATGTGATGACGATATGAGGGTGTCCAAACCATATGACAGGTGAACTCCAGCAAGTAGATTTACACCTCCGATATCAACGCTAATACCGCCTTTTCCCTGAACGCTTTGAACTCCAACTACAATACCCGACCACCCCTGTGGGCTGGCGCTATTGGCAATTTGTCTGTTTCTTGTCTGAATGATTTCCCGCAAAGCGAGCGAATTTGGTGCCGAACTTGCTTGAGAGTGAAATTTCTCAATTTCAGACAAGAAATCTCGTTGTGCCGCAGGAAGCTTCTGTGCCGTTTCGGACTGCCTCTGGGTTGGCAACATCATGCCTATGACCAGAAATGCTGAAACCAGAACTATTGCATAAATAAGCCAGCGGCGAGGGCGGCCCTTTTTACAAATGGTACATTTTTTGTTGCTTTTTAGGTTAGCTTTTCCACACGAGCAAATCCAGTAAGATACGCTTTCAGCCATTTATTTAGGCCGAGTAAGAAGTGACATAATACCTAGAATGACTGCTCCAATCAGCCAGACAAAAACGAGGATCGTAATCCCAAGACCTGTCCCTATGGCCGCTCCAGCAGCTTCGGCCCCGGACATGCCCGCTTGGCTCTCGACTGCAGCTTGAGTACCCCCCCAAATCCACAGCACCATCAGAGCATTGAAAGCCCAAAATGCAAGAAGCACCAATTTGCCAAAAAATCCTCGCTTTGTTTTTCTAAGAACCGCTCCGCACGATGGGCACGAAGTTGCACTAGTGCTGACTTTGTGCCCACAAGTTGGGCATTCAATTATTTTCGGCTTGGCCATTCAAACCTCCTTATAATTTTTCTAATAGAATCTATTATGTATCGTAACTCATGACTGAGGGAAGGGTTTATCTACGCTGACGATGCAAACGAGACCTGCGCCCATAAAACCTTCTAGTATAGATAAAGCATAGCGCTGCGACCTGTCTGCAATCAGTCAGAACCAAGTGCTTAAGAAAACAGTCTGGCACTGAATCATAATCCCACAAACAAAAAGCCCCGCCGGAGCGGGGCTTTGTTTTTATTCGGCGGGGACGGCTTTGTCTTCGATCCCCAGCGGATGCGGGATTTTGTCCAGCATCTCGGTCGGGCAGACCTGAATGAACTTCGCCAGTTCCTCTTCCCAGTGCTGCAGGATGCCAGCGGCCAGACGGCTGCCTGTTTCCGCGTAGTGACGCTCGACCAGATCCTTCAGCTCGGTCTGCCATGCTTCGACGGCCACCGGGCATGTGACGATGGATTCGGTGTTCATCATTTCCACCGACTTGCCATCCGGATCGTAGAGATACGCCATACCACCGGTCATACCGGCACCGAAGTTCGCACCGATCGGACCGAGGATCACCGCTGTACCGCCGGTCATGTATTCACAACCGTTGGAGCCACAGCCTTCGACCACCACTTTGGCGCCCGAGTTACGCACAGCGAAACGTTCGCCCGCGCGGCCTTCGGCAAAGAGGTAACCGTCGGTCGCACCGTAGAGAACGGTGTTGCCGATGATGGTGTTCTTCGCAGCTTCCAGCGGCGAGTTCATCGGCGGACGCACCACAACGGTACCGCCCGACAGACCCTTACCAACATAGTCGTTGGCGTCGCCATAGACTTCGATCTTCAGACCCGGGGCCGCGAAGGCACCCAGCGACTGACCGGCAGAGCCTGTCAGCTTGACGGTCAGGTGATCCGGCTGGAGCGAGTTGCGCATGCCGAACTTGCGGACGATGTGGCTCGAGGTGCGTGTGCCCACGGTGCGGTGCGTGTTCATCACCGCGTAGGACAGTTGCATCTTTTCGCCTTCCTCGAGGAAGCGCGCCGCATCACGGATGATTTCCGCATCCAGCGTGTCATCCACAGCGTTGCGCGGACGGTTCAGGTCATAGACCGTTTCGTCCGAACCATCGACCCGGATCAGAAGCGGGTTCAGATCCAGATCGTCGAGGTGGTCGGAACCACGCGATACCTGGCTAAGCAGGTCCGCACGACCGATCACTTCGTCCAGCGAACGGGCACCGATGGACGCGAGAATTTCGCGCACTTCCTGAGCGTAGAAGGTGATCAGGTTCACGACCTTGTCCGCGTTGCCTGTGAACTTGGCCCGCAGGCTTTCGTCCTGAGTACAGACACCGACGGGGCAGGTGTTCGACTGACACTGGCGTACCATGATACAGCCCATCGCGATCAGGGCGGCGGTGCCGATGCCGTATTCTTCGGCACCCATCATCGCCGCCATGACGATGTCACGACCTGTGCGAAGACCACCATCGGTCCGCAGGGTGACACGCGAGCGCAGGTTGTTCATCGACAGAACCTGATGCGCCTCTGTCAGACCCATTTCCCACGGCAGACCAGCGTATTTGATCGAGGTCGCAGGCGATGCGCCTGTGCCGCCGTTGTGGCCGGACACAAGGATCACGTCCGCCTTCGCCTTGGCAACGCCAGCGGCGATGGTGCCAACGCCCGAGGACGCCACCAGTTTCACGGTGACCTTACAACGCGGGTTGATCTGCTTGAGATCGTAGATCAGCTGCGCAAGGTCCTCGATCGAGTAGATGTCGTGGTGCGGCGGCGGCGAAATCAGGGTCACGCCAGGTGTGGAGTGACGCAGACGCGCGATCAGCTTGGTCACTTTCATGCCGGGCAGCTGACCACCTTCACCGGGCTTCGCGCCCTGTGCGACCTTGATCTCAAGCTCTTCACACTGGTTCAGGTATTCGGCTGTGACACCGAAGCGGCCCGATGCGACCTGTTTGATCTTGGCCGACGGGTTGTCGCCGTTGGGTTCCGGCAGGAAGTGTGCCGGGTCTTCACCACCCTCGCCCGAGTCGGACTTGGCGCCGATGCGGTTCATCGCAACGTTCAGGGTCTTGTGTGCTTCGGGCGACAGGGCGCCCAGCGACATACCCGGAGTGACAAAGCGCTTGCGGATCGACGTGATGCTTTCCACTTCGTTCAGCGGCACAGGTTCGCCCAGCGGCTTGATCGCCAGCAGGTCACGAAGATGGATCGGCGGGTTCGCCTGCATCGCTTTGGAATAAGTTTTCCAAGTCTCGAAAGACGCGCTGTTACAGGCGGCCTGCATCAGGTGCATTGTCTGCGCACCCCATGCGTGGGTTTCACCGGATTTACGGGCTTTGTAGAAGCCACCGATCGGCAGAACGTTCTGACCGGACAAGAAGCCCAGATGGTGGATGTCTTCGGCCTTTTTCTGGATACCGGACACACCGATACCGGAAATACGCGACACCATGCCGGGGAAGTATTCGGCACACATCGCGCGGGACAGACCCACAGCTTCAAAGTTCAGACCACCGCGATAGGACGAGATGACCGAGATACCCATCTTGGACATGATTTTCAGCAGGCCCATGTCGATGGCGTCACGGTAACGCGCAACGGCTTCTGTCAGCGGGCCATCCAGCAGGCCGCGGTTGATACGGTCTGCAAGGCTGTCTTCTGCCAGATAGGGGTTCACAACAGTCGCACCGGCACCGATCAGAACCGCAAAGTAATGCGGGTCCACACATTCCGCCGAACGGACGTTCAGCGAACAGAAGGTACGCAGGCCCTTGCGGGTCAGGTGGCTGTGAACCGCCGAGGTCGCAAGGATCATCGGCATGCCGATTTTCGCAGCAGACGCGTGGTGGTCGGTCAGGGTCAGGTGACCCGCGCCGGAACGCACGGCATCTTCTGCTTCATTGCGGATACGTGCCAGCGCTTCGCGCAGCGCGGACTGACCTGCGCCCACGGGGAACGTACAGTCGATTTCCACGCTTTCCGCGTTGAAGTGCTTTTGCAGCTCTTCGAACTGGGCGTTGCCGACGAACGGGCTTTCCAGAACCAGAATTTCGGTCTGCGCGCTGGATTCATCCAGAACGTTTTTCAGGTTCCCAAAGCGGGTCTTCAGCGACATGACGCGGAATTCGCGCAAGCTGTCGATCGGCGGGTTGGTCACCTGGCTGAAGTTCTGACGGAAGAAGTGCGACAGCGGGCGGTATTTCTTGGACAGAACCGCCGACGGTGTGTCGTCACCCATGGATGCCAGTGCTTCTTTGCCATCCTCGGCCATCGGCACAAGGATCTGCTCGAGCTCTTCTACGGAGTAGCCGGCTGCCAGCTGACGCTTGCGCAGTTCGTCGCCGTCAAACATCGGCTTTTCGTCGACCTTTGCCAGCACGTCGTCCAGATCGTTGATCTTGCCAACCCAGTCGCCGAACGGCTGCGAGGCCGCCAGTTTATTCTTGATGGCAACGTCGTGGTACATTTTGCCTTCGGCCATATCGACCGCCAGCAACTGACCCGGGCCAAGCGCGCCTTTTTCACGCACGGTGGCTTCGTCGACGGGGACCATGCCCGCCTCGGAACCGGCGATCAGCAGGCCGTCGCCTGTCACGACGTAACGCATCGGGCGCAGACCGTTGCGGTCCAGACCCGCGCAGACCCAGCGACCGTCAGTCATGGCCAGAGCGGCAGGGCCGTCCCACGGTTCCATAACCGAGTTGCAGTAGGAATACATGTCACGCCACGCCTGCGGCAGTTCCTCGGCCTGCTTGGACCAGGATTCAGGCACCAGCATGGTTTTCGCCATGGGCGCGTTACGGCCTGCGCGCACCAGAACCTCGAACACAGCGTCCAGAGCGGCCGAGTCGGACGCGCCGTTTGCGATGATCGGTTTGATGTCGCCAGCCATGTCGCCGAATGTCGAAGAGGCCATACGGATTTCGTGGCTCTTCATCCAGTTGACGTTGCCTTTCAGCGTGTTGATCTCACCGTTGTGGGCCAACATGCGGAACGGCTGGGCCAGCCACCACTGCGGGAAGGTGTTTGTGGAATAACGCTGGTGATAGATCGCGAAGGCGGACTCAAAGCGTTCATCCTGAAGGTCGGGATAGAACTCGGCCACGTCCTGCGCCAGCATCATGCCTTTGTAGATGATCGAACGGCAGGACAGCGATGCGATGTACAGCTGACCAACGCCCGCCGCAGCCGCAGCTTTTTCGATGCGACGACGGATGACGTAGAGTTCACGCTCGAATGTTTCTTCGTCCACGCCTTTCGCGTTCGAGATCAGGATCTGCTCGATCTCGGGGCGTGTCGCGTTCGCCTTGTCACCCAGGCAGTCGACGTTCACCGGAACGTGGCGCCAGCCGTAGATGTAGTAACCCATGCGCAGAACTTCGGTTTCCACGATGGTCCGGCAGGTTTCCTGCGCGCCAAAATCTGTACGGGGCAGGAACACCTGACCAACCGCCATCAGCTGGTTCATGCGCGGTGTGTGACCTGTGCGTTCGATCTGGTCGTAGAAGAACGACACGGGGATCTGAACGTGGATACCTGCGCCGTCACCGGTTTTGCCATCAGCATCAACAGCACCGCGGTGCCAGATCGCTTTCAGCGCGGTGATACCCGCTTCGACAACCTTGCGCGACGGTTTGCCATCTACAGAGACAACAAGACCAACGCCGCAGGACGAATGTTCTTCTTCTTCGCTATAAAGACCGTTCTCGGCCATCCATTTGCGCTTTGCCTCTTCGGCGCGCACCCAGTCAGCATCATATTTGGTCATGGCTTCGTCCTCCATGTGGACCGTCGGAAGTGACGGCCGAATTTCAATTCGTAGCTTTAGCTGGCCGCTTTGGTCTTGGTTCTAGACGCAGTGGCCTTTTTCGGTGTCGTGGTCGTGGCCTTCTTGGCCGCGCCCGTTGATGTCTTTTTCGCCGTTTTGACTTTGATCGTCGTGGCCTTTGGCGCTGCCGGTGTTTCAACCACCCTCGGGGACGGGCCCAGTATCGGGTGGTTTTCGGTCGTTCGGCGATAGGCGCCCATCGGTTCCAACAACTGGCGCACGCGGCGGGTCCGGTTGTTCAGACACAGCGAGACGACCTGATCCAAGAGACCCTCACGTTTCAGCCGCTGGGGCACTGCGTGGGTCGTATCGGGCAAGATCGTGTGAACCAGTCCTGCCTGGATCGGAAAACGATCGCGCTGGTATTTGTCGCGGTTATGGTTGCCGTGGATCACGTGGTACGAGGTTTCGTTGACCCAGTGATCATCGACGGACCGGATGCGAAAATCCGAAATCGGATCAACCCAGTTGCGCCAGCGGTGTTCATTGCCCGCGATATCCGGATGCACCGAATGCTGCGGGGCGAGCGACACGACAGTGTCGACCTCCATAAAGTCCGCCAGCACAATCGCTGCGAAGCCGCCCATGGAATGGCCCAGCGTGCAGATCGAGGTGATTCCGCAGCTATCCACGATCTTGGCAGTGTCTTCCAGAATGCGTTCGATGATCCCGTCACCGTTCAGCCAAGTCCGGTTCGGATCGACCACAAACAGCACGTGATTCTGGCCGTTTTCGGTCGCAGAACGCGCAAATTCGTAGGGCGGGATATCTTCGCTATCCTTACCCACACCTGACAGACAGATCACAAGGCGCGAATTGCTGCCTTTGTGCTGATAGGTCAGCAGATCAGGATCGGTGCGCAGGGGCGTGATTTCGAAACGCTCAGCCATGATCACGCCTCACCCAGTGCAGGGAATTTGGCGACGCAATCAGCGCGCGTCAGAACCTTGCGGTCATTTGCAGTGTAGGCGTAGCTGTCTGGCTTGTGATCGATATAGATCTCGGCCCGCATTTCGAAACCGTTCGGATCGTCGAACAGACCCAACGGGATCGCGTAGGTGCCACCCCATTCAGAGCTGTCGTCCGACATCGAAAACCACAGGCCCGAACCGCATTCCGAACACCATGCGCGTTCGGCCCACTCCGAGCTTTGGCGCGTGGCAATCTTGTCCTGACCGGTCCAGTCGATCTGATCTTTAGCAACATCGACTTCGATCAGCGCAGAGCCAGTCCAACGGCGGCACATCTCGCAATGGCAAACGTCAACAGTGGACGGCACGGCCCGCGCGCTGAATCGCACGGCTCCGCATAGGCATCCTCCTGTCCGTTCCATTGACATGGGTGTTCCTTCGTTGGCTGGCGCTGCGGCGGATTACTCCGCCGCGATTGCCGCTGACTTTTCGATATCTGCCAGAACAGCCGCAGCACAGTCGCGACCATCACGGATCGCCCAAACCACCAGCGATGCACCGCGCACGATGTCGCCTACGGCATAGACGCCCTCAAGGCTGGTGCGACCGGATGTGAATTCGGCTTTCACAGTACCCCAACGGGTGACTTCCAGCTCGGGCTGACCCCAAAGCGTTTGCAGCTCTTCGGGTTCAAAACCCAGCGCCTTGATCACCAGATCGGCGGGCTCGTCGTATTCCGCGCCTTCGATCGGCTCGGGGCTTTGACGGCCTGTCGCATCGGGTTGACCCAGACGCATGCGCTGAACGATCACGGATTCGACCGTGTCACCCTTGAAGCCCTTCGGCGCTGTCAGCCATTCGAACTGTACGCCTTCCTCTTCCGCGTTCTCTACTTCGCGGACAGAACCCGGCATGTTCGCACGGTCACGGCGGTACAGACACTTAACGCTTGTCGCACCCTGACGGATCGAGGTCCGAACACAGTCCATCGCGGTGTCGCCACCGCCGATGACAACTACGCGCTTGCCCTTGGCGTTCAGCTCACCGCTTTCGAATTCGGCAACGGTGTCACCAAAGTTCATCGCGCGGTTGGATGCTGTGAGGAAGTCGATCGCCTTCACGATGCCCTTGGCACCGGCGCCCGGACCACCCAGATCGCGGCTTTTGTAAACGCCTGTCGCGATGATGACCGCGTTGTGCGCCTTGCGGATGTCGTCAAACGACATGTCTTCACCGATGTTCACGCCCAGCTTAAAGGTGACGCCACCTTTTTCCAGCTGCTCGATACGGCGCATGACCACGTCTTTTTCCAGTTTGAATCCGGGGATACCGTAAGTCAGCAGGCCGCCTGCGCGGTCGTAACGGTCATAGACAGTCACCTGCAGGCCCGCACGACGCAGCACGTCAGCGGCTGCCAGACCACCCGGGCCCGCACCAATGATGCCAACGCTTTCTTCGCGCTCGGAAACAGGTGCGATGGTTTCAACCCAGCCCTCTTCCCACGCAGTGTCGGTGATGTATTTCTCGACCGAGCCGATGGTCACAGTGCCATGGCCGGATTGTTCGATGACGCAGTTGCCTTCACACAGACGGTCCTGCGGGCAGATACGGCCACAGATTTCCGGGAATGTGTTGGTGGCTTGCGACACCTGATACGCTTCTTGCAGACGACCTTCGGCGGTCAGACGCAGCCAGTCGGGAATGTTGTTGTGCAGCGGGCAATGCGCCTGACAGTAAGGCACGCCACACTGGCTGCAACGCGACGATTGCTCTTTCGCTTTCGCGTCAGCAAACTCTGCATAGATTTCATTGAAATCCTCTTTGCGCTGTGCGGCACCGCGCTTTTCGGGCATATCCCGATCGATCTTTACGAATTTCAACATCGGCTGGTTTGCCATCAGGCCAACTCCCTGAATTGCGGACTAGACGCTCCCTATACTCAAGGGCGCTCTGAAAGAAAAGTCAGCACGACTTACCTAAATAAAGATTTTCTCGCAAGATATATTTGAATTTCTATTGCAGCGCAGCAAATTTAGGTCACAAATCGGACCTATATTAGCGCTTTGCTAAAAAACAAAAGGTTTTATACAGCCGAACATGCCCATCGGAGCCTTTTGATGACCTATGCCCATTTGCTGATTCTCGCGTTGATTCAAGGCATAACCGAGTTTTTGCCGATCTCTTCGTCGGGCCATCTGATCCTGCTGCCGGGCCTGACCGGAATGGAAGATCAGGGCCTCGCGCTGGACGTCGCTGTCCACGTGGGCACACTTTTTGCGGTCATTTTGTACTTCTGGGGCGATGTAAAGCAGGCCCTGATCGGCACGCCGCGCATGCTGATGGGCAAGCTCGACACAGACGGCGCGTTCCTTGCGCTCTGCCTGTTGATCGCAACGATTCCCGTGATCATCGTAGGGCTGGCACTCAAACTGTCGGGCCTGGACGAAGCGATGCGGTCGATCACCGTGATCGGGTGGACGATGCTGATCTTCGGCCTTGTCCTTTATTGGGCAGACCGGACAGGCGCCGAAACCCGCGAAGCAAAGGACTGGACCCTGCGCCACGCCCTGACCATGGGCCTGTGGCAGTGCCTCGCCCTGATCCCCGGCACATCGCGCTCCGGCATCACCATCACCGCAGCCCGGCAACTCGGCTATGAACGCAGCGACGCGGCGCGTCTGGCCATGCTGATGTCGATCCCAACGATTGCAGCCTCTGGCATCCTACTGGGCGCTGACGTGGTTGGTCAGGCCGACATGGCACTTCTGCGCGACGCAGGCATTGCCGCACTCATGGCCTTTGCCGCAGCACTGGCCGCGCTGACCCTGATGATGCGCCTGCTGCGCTCGGTCAGCTTCACACCCTACGTCATCTACCGCGTTATCCTTGGCGCGATCCTGCTCTGGATCGGCTATTCGTGATCATCATGCGCCACACGCGAATCCGTTGGCGCATCATCGCGATCAAACATGCCGTAGTCCCGCAGGACGTGGCACACCTTCAGACGGTAATCGGCAAAAACCCCACCCCGCCCCTTGGCCTGTGCCCCACGATGCGCGGTCAATTGACGCCAACGGTCCACAGCGGCCTCGTCCTCAAAGAACGAAATCGACAACAGCTTGCCCGGGTTGGTCAAGCTCTCGAATCGCTCGACGGAAATAAAGCCCTCAACCTCATGCACCAACGGCCGCATCGCAGCCGCGATATCCAGATACTCCTCCCGCTTGCCATCCGCTGGCTGAACCTCGAAAATAATGGCGATCATGGTCATGTCCTCCCTGCCCCGGCGGCAGTTAGCCAGAAATCCACACAGCAAACCAGCCGCTTTCATCTGTCCACAAATACTCCGGGGGCACGGGGGCAGCGCCCCCGCTCCGGTCGCTTTGGCAAAGCCAAAGCGAAACCAACAGTATTTAAACCACCCGCGCGCCCTGTTCCGGCGTCAATATCGGGCGCAGCAAAGCCACGGGATGACGGCGCAGGGTCAGGCGCAGGGCGACGTAATCCTCAACCACCTGTTCGCCTTCCGTCATCTCGGGCAGATGGGCGGCGGGCTCGACGATGCCGTCGCCCTCCAGATCACCGGCAAAGAGCGGCAGGGGTTTGTCCGCGTCCAGCGCCTTGGCTTCCCACAATGCCTCGCGCCGGTTCAGGCCGATATCGGCGAACACATCCGCTTCGGCCAGACGGACCAGCACCTTGGGTGGCAGGCCCGCGCGGCGCCAGACATCGCGCAAAGCCTGATAGCCGTTGCCCCGCGCCGCCGTCAGCCATGCGGCGTCTTCTTCGCGCAACCCCTTGATCTGCCGGAACCCCAATCGCAGCGCCAGACCGCCCCTGCCGTCAGGCTCCATCACATTGTCCCAGAAACTGGCGTTGATCGACACGGGCAGCACCGTCACGCCATGTTCGCGCGCATCCCGCACGATCTGGGCGGGGGCGTAGAACCCCATGGGCTGGGCATTCAGAAGCGCGCAGGCAAAGATGCCGGGGTGATGGCATTTGATCCACGCACTGGCATAAACTAGAAGCGCGAAACTGGCCGCGTGGCTTTCGGGAAAGCCGTAGGACCCGAACCCTTCGATCTGGGAAAAGCAGCGTTCGGCAAAGTCCTGATCATAGCCGTTCTTGCGCATGCCGCGCAGGAACCTGTCGCGGAATTCACTGACCGATCCGTGTTTTTTGAACGTGGCCAGCGACCGGCGCAAGCGGTCAGCCTCGGACGGGGTAAAGCCCGCGCCGATGATGGCGATCTGCATGGCCTGTTCCTGAAACAGCGGCACGCCCAGCGTTTTGCCCAGCACCTGCCCCAGTGCATCTGACGGGAACGACACCTCTTCCTCGCCATTGCGGCGGCGGATGTAGGGGTGGACCATGTCGCCCTGAATGGGACCGGGCCGGATGATCGCCACCTCAATCACCAGATCATAGAAACAGCGCGGGCGCATGCGCGGCAGAAAGTTCATCTGCGCGCGGCTTTCCACCTGAAACACCCCGATGCTGTCAGCCTTGCAAAGCATGTCGTAGACCGCCGGATCCTCGGGCGGCAGCGTGGCAAGCGTGTGGGTGTCGCCGTGGTGTTGGCGCAGCAGGTCAAAGGCCTTGCGAATACAGGTCAGCATCCCCAGCGACAGCACATCGACCTTCAGGATGCCAAGGCTGTCGATATCGTCTTTGTCCCAGCAGATAACGGTCCGATCCTCCATCGCGGCGTTTTCGATGGGCACAAGTTCATCGAGCCTGCCTTCGGTCACGATGAAGCCGCCAACGTGTTGCGACAGATGACGGGGAAAGCCGATGATCTGATAAATCAGATCCATCGTCTGGATCAGCCTGCGGTCGGTCGGGTCCAACCCGATTTCACGCATCCGCTGGGGTTCCAGCCCCTTGGTCGAGAAAAACCCCCAAAGCTGGGAACTGAGCGCACCGATGGTGTCCTGGCTGAGGCCCATGGCGGCCCCGACCTCGCGAATGGCGCGTTTGCCGCGGTAGTGGATGACGGTCGCGCAGAGGCCCGCGCGGTGGCGGCCGTAGCGGTCATAGATGTGCTGGATCACCTCTTCTCGGCGTTCATGTTCGAAATCCACGTCGATGTCGGGCGGCTCGTCGCGGGCCTCGGACACGAAGCGTTCGAACACCATGGTGCCGATTTCGGGGCTGACGCTGGTGACGCCAAGACAGTAGCAGACCACGGAATTGGCCGCCGAGCCGCGGCCCTGACAGAGGATGCCGCGATCACGGGCAAAGGCCACGATGTCGCGCACGGTCAGGAAATAGGGTTCGTATTTCAGCTTGGCGATCAGGGTCAGTTCGTGTTCCAGCATGGCGCGGACCCGCTCCGGTGCGCCGTAAGGGTAGCGCCACTTCAGCCCAGCGCGGGCAAGGCGCGCCAGCCTGTCGCTGGCGCTTTCGCCTTGGGCCACTTCGGACGGGTATTCGTAGCGCAGGCTGCCCAGATCGAACTGGCATGTGTCGGCCAACGCTTGGGTGCGGGCGATGGCATCGGCGTGGGGCCCAAGGATGCGGCGCATTTCGCCTTCGCTGCGCAGACGTTGTTCACCATTGGCCAGCGCGTTGCGCCCCAGCTGATCGACGCGGCACCCCAGACGCACAGCAGTCAGCACATCCGCCAGCCTGCGCCGCGCGCCGTGGTGCATCAGCGGACGGGCGGTGGCGATGGTGGGGATGTTAAGGTGTTTGGCGAGTTCTGTGTGGGCGGTCAGACGTTGGGCATCCTGCCCGTCATAGACAGGGCCAAGCGCAAGGTGGATTTGTCCGGCAAAGCGGCGCGACAGCCGTTCCGCCTGTGTCAGCCAAGCCCCCGCGCCGCGCGGTGACGTGGTCGCTTGTGGTGACGGATGCAGGATCAGTTGCAGCCCGCCTGCCATGTTCGTCAGGTCATCCAGACGCAGATCGCAGCTGCCTTTTTCCGTTCTCAGCCGTCCTTTCGTGATCAACCGGCAGAGATGCGCCCAGCCTGTCCGGCTGGCCGCCAGCGCGGTCAGCTCGACCCCTTCTCGGAACACCAGCCGTGCGGCCGGGATCAGGCGGGGGACGTTGGTGATATCGATGCCCTGCGGGATATGCCCGTCCGGCGCAGGCGGACCGATGGGGCCATCCACCGCCTCGGCCTCGGTGCGTTCTTTGACTTGTCGCGCGATATCGCGGGCCTTGGTCCATGCCCGCACAATCCCCGCGACTGAGTTCTCATCGGCGATCGCGATGGCGGACAGGCCGGTCAGAGCCGCACGCTCCATATATTCCTCGGGGTGGGAGGCCCCTGTGAGGAAGGTGAAATTCGACGTGATACTGAGTTCGGCAAACATGGGATCAGATCAGGACCAAAAGACGAATCGGGATAGCTCCCATCCATTATGTTCCACTTTTGTTTTCTTTCGAAGAGGAGCTTTGCCGCGCCTGTGCAGGAAACTGCCGCCCCGACACAGCCCATGGGTTTTCCATTGCCTCCAGAGCGGATAGACCAAAGCGCAGGCAGTCAAAGGGACAGATCATGGCCGATACATCCGCCAAACCCACGCGCGGCGTGGTTTACGTGGCCTGGGGCCGTGACCACGTGGATGTGGCGCGCCGCTCTGCCGCCAGTGTGAAGCGGTCCAACCCCGATCTGGGCACCACGATCTGGTGCAAGGACGGCGATGACACCAGCGGCTTTGATCAGGCGTTTTTCATTCCCGAAGGGCTGAAACGCCCCAAAGTGAACGTGCTGGGCGACAGCCCCTATGACGAAACCCTGTTTCTGGACAACGACACGATCATCCGCAGCGATCTGGGCACGATGTTCGATCTGCTGCAGAAATACGAAATGTGCGGCGCGCAGGTGATCCTGTGGCATCGTCCGCGCCACCAGAAAAAGATCGATCTGGACCTGCCCGAGACCTTCCCCGAGATCAACACAGGCGTGTTGCTGTATCGCAAAACCGAAGGCGTGCTGGCGTTGTTCAAGGATTGGGCCGACACCTTTGCCAAATCCGGCATGGGTATCGATCAGCCCAGCTTCCGTGAAGTGCTGTGGCGGTCGGACATCGCGTTTTATGTGCTGCCGACACAATTCAACAAACGGGTGTTCGAGGCCTCAGAACTGATCTGGTCGGATCAGCCGCGCCCGCGTATCCTGCATCTTGAGATTTTGCGGCCCCAGAAGAACCCGATCAAACGCTGGCTGTCGAATCTGATACGTTAGACGTGGCGTCGCTGCTTGTCTTGGCGGGGGCTACATGGCATTTCTTGACCAATTGATAAAAAGGTATCGCCCATGCAGACCATCAGCGCAACCGGCACCCTTCCCCAAACGGTCGAGCCCCGTAACCCCGGAACCGCGCTTGATCTTGATTGGGTCATGCGCGCCACGGCCAACCGGTCGGCGATTGAACGCCGCGCGGCAACCCTGCCTGCGCGCCGGTCGGTCAAAAAGGATCATCAGGCGGCATGGCTGGCCCGTGCTGTGTCCTGCATCGATCTGACGACGCTGGCGGGCGATGACACCGTTGGCCGCGTCCGTCGTTTGTGCGCCAAGGCGAAACAGCCCGTCCGTGCCGATCTGCTTGAGGCGATTGGCCTGCCCGATCTGACCGTCGGTGCCGTTTGCGTTTATCACGACATGATCGCCCCTGCGGTCGAGGCGTTGGACGGCTCCGGTATTCCGGTTGCGGCGGTATCCACCGGCTTCCCTGCCGGTCTGTCGCCGTTTCACCTGCGCGTACAAGAGATCAAGGAAAGCGTCGCCGCAGGTGCCGCCGAGATCGACATCGTGATTTCGCGCCGCCATGTGCTGACCGGGAACTGGCAGGCGCTTTATGACGAAATGCGCACCTTCCGTGATGCCTGCGGAGATGCCCATGTGAAAGCCATCCTTGCCACCGGCGAACTTGGCACCCTGTCGAACGTCGCGAAGGCCAGCCTGATCTGCATGATGGCAGGGGCCGATTTCATCAAAACCTCGACCGGGAAGGAAAGCGTCAACGCGACCTTACCCGTCAGTCTGGTGATGATCCGCGCGATCCGCGATTTCTATGACGCGACGGGATACCGCGTCGGCTACAAACCCGCGGGCGGGATTTCCAAAGCCAAAGACGCAATCACCTATCTGGCGCTGATCAAGGAAGAGTTGGGAGACCGCTGGTTGCGGCCCGATCTGTTCCGTTTTGGTGCATCGTCCCTGTTGGGCGATATCGAACGCCAGATCGAACATCATGTCACCGGTGCCTATTCGGCATCGTGGCGGCACGCGATGGCGTAAGGGATGCAGAATAACCCTTATATCCTTCTGTTCGGCATCTTCTTTGCCATCTGGCTGGGCGCGAAATCGTGGCGGCGCAATCGTCTACGCCGTGCCGTGCGCGATCTACCGACAGCCAGCCGCCGCTTGCTGGGGCCAGAGCCGGATTACCTGCCACCATCACAAGACAGCGCGCCGCCTGAACTGGCGGGCTACCTGCGCCTTCATCGCCGCAGCGGCCAGATCCAGAAGGGCCTTTGGGGCCTTGCCGGACTGTGGCTGGCCTTTGTTATCTTCCTCGTCCTGAGAAAGCAGTTCCTATGACCGTCAAAGATATTTTCGAAAACATGGACTACGGCAGCGCCCCTGAAAGCGCGGGCGATGCGCTGGCTTGGATCACCGATCAGGGCGCACGCTTCGGCCTGTTTATCGACGGTGAATTCACGGCTCCGGGCGACACGTTCGAAACCACCAACCCCGCCACGGGCGAGGTGCTGGCAGACATCACACAGGCCACTGCCGACGACGTGGCCGCCGCCGTGTCAGCCGCCCGCGCCGCACAGCCGGAATGGGAAGCCATCGGCGGCCCTGCCCGCGCGCGGTTCCTTTATGCGCTGGCTCGCCTGCTGCAAAAGCATTCCCGCCTGTTTGCGGTGCTGGAGACGCTGGATAACGGCAAACCGATCCGCGAGGCGCGGGACGTGGATATCGCGCTGGCGCATCGTCATTTCTACTACCACGCGGGCTGCGCCCAGCTGGAAGAAACACAGGCACAGGGCCGCGTGGCCCAAGGCGTTTGCGGCCAGATCATCCCGTGGAACTTCCCCCTGTTGATGCTGGCGTGGAAGGTCGCGCCCGCGCTTGCGATGGGCAACACGGTGGTTCTGAAACCTGCCGAGTGGACATCGCTGACGGCTCTGCTGTTTGCTGATATCTGCCGTCAGGCCGGTCTGCCCAAGGGCGTTGTGAACATCGTCACGGGCGACGGTGCTGTGGGCGAAATGATCGTCACCGCCGACGTCGACAAGATCGCCTTTACCGGCTCAACCGAAGTGGGCCGTAAAATCCGTCAGGCCACCGCGGGCAGCGGTAAATCGCTGACGCTCGAACTGGGCGGAAAGTCCCCCTACATCGTGTTCGAAGACGCCGATCTGGACAGCGCGGTTGAAGGGCTGGTCGATGCGATCTGGTTCAACGGTGGGCAGGTCTGTTGCGCAGGGTCGCGCCTGTTGGTTCAGGAAGGTATCGCGGATCGGTTCTATGCCAAACTGCGCGCCCGTATGGACAAGCTGCGCGTGGGCAACCCGCTGGACAAATCCATCGACGTGGGTGCCATCGTGCACCCTGAGCAACTGGCCCGCATCCGCGCGATGGTCGAGGCCAGCGGCGGCGATATGCACCAGACCGCTGGCGTGCCCGAGGGCTGCTACTATGCCCCCACTCTGATCACCGACCTGTCGAATGCCGACCCGCTGATGCAGGAAGAAATCTTTGGCCCCGTTCTGGTCGCCACCACCTTCCGCACCCCTTCTGAGGCGATCGAGATCGCGAACAACACGCGCTATGGCCTTGCCGCGACGGTCTGGTCGGAAAACATCAACGTCGCGCTGGACGTCGCGCCGAAACTGGCCGCAGGCGTGGTCTGGGTGAACGGCACCAATATGTTCGACGCGGCCGCGCCCTTTGGCGGCATCCGCGAATCCGGCTTTGGCCGCGAAGGTGGGCCCGAGGGGCTGTGGGCCTACACCAAGCCCGCCGAAAAAGGCCCGCTGGTCACGGAAATCGCGGCTTTCGAAGGCGACAGCGCCGAACCGCAGCCGGTGGACCGCACCGCCAAGCACTATATCGGGGGCAAACAGGCGCGTCCCGACGGCGGTTATGCCCGCAACATCTATGACGCGTCCGGCGCGCTGATCGGGCAATCCCCCATCGGCAACCGCAAAGACATCCGCAACGCGGTCGAGGCCGCACGCGGCGCCAAGGGCTGGTCGGTGGCCACCGCGCACAATCGCGCGCAGGTGATCTATTTCCTTGCTGAAAACCTGTCGGCACGCGCAAACGAACTGGCCACAACGATTGACCGCATGACCGGACAGGATACCGGCGCGGATGAGGTTGAGGTCGCCGTGAACCGCCTGTTCCACTACGCCGCATGGTCCGACAAATTCGCAGGCGATGCCCGCGCCGTTCCGATGCGCGGCCTTGCCATGGCCCTGCGCGAACCGGTGGGCGTGATCGGCGCGATTGCCCCCAACGAATTCCCACTGCTGGGTCTTGTGTCTGTCATGGCCCCCGCCATCGCCATGGGCAACCGCACGGTCATCGTCGCGTCCGAGGCCTATCCGCTGATCACGCAGGACCTGACGCAAATCCTTGAAACCTCTGACGTGCCCGCAGGTGCCGTGAACCTGATCACAGGGCCCCATGCAGAGCTGGCCGCGACACTGGCGGATCACGCCGATGTCGATGCGCTCTGGTCCTTTGGTGCCGCGGCCCTAGCGGGCGATATCGAACGCCGCGCCGCTGGCAACCTGAAGCGCACATGGGTCAACCACGGCCACGGTCGCGACTGGTTCGGACCCGATGGCCAATGCCGCAATTTCCTTGAGGAAGCGACCGAGGTCAAAACCGTCTGGGTTCCCTATGGCGCGTAACGCCGCGCCAATACCTCCGGTCATTGAGATTTTGCGAATCCGATGTTATCTTTGCAGTAGGGCCCAGCGCCGGGGCCATACTGGTCGGCGTGTTGACTATAGGAGGACAATGTCCTGTCACTCGACACAAATGCGGCCAATGCCGCAAACGCGGGTCACCCGATGACGGGCGCCACCCATCCTGAACTGACAAGCGAAGCAATCCTTGCCTCGGTTCTTGAGTCCCTGAATGACAACAAGGCGGAAGAGATCGTGCAGATTGACCTGCGCGGCAAAACAGCCATGGGCGATTACATGGTAATCTGCTCGGGCCGCTCGTCCCGTCAGGTTGCTGCCTTGGCCGAAAAGGTCACCGAAGACCTGAAAGCCGACTATGGCGTTCTGTCCAAGATGGAAGGCAAGGAAACAGGCGACTGGGTTCTGATCGACACCGGCGACGTGATTGTCCACGTGTTCCGCCCCGAAGTGCGCGAATTCTATCAGCTTGAGAAGATGTGGCTGCCCGCAGGCGCAACCGGCAAGCCGACAGAACAATAAGCCTGACAGGCTGAACGAGGCAGTGATATGCGCGTAAGCCTATGCGTCGTGGGCCGGCTACGGGCCGGTCCGGAACGCACCCTGATCGACGATTACCTGACACGCTTTGACAAAACCGGACGGGCGCTTGGCCTTGGTCCGGCAAAGATCATTGAGGTCGAGGATAAGAAAGGCGGCGGCATGTCGGCCGAAGCCGATCTGCTGCGCCGCGCGATCCCCAAGGGCGCCACGCTCTGTTGCATGGACGAGAGGGGCGAAGTGATGACCTCGCCCGAGTTTGCCCAACGTCTTGGCCAGTTCCGCGATCAGGGCACACAGGACATGGCCTTTGTCATCGGCGGGGCAGACGGGATTGATCCGTCGCTCAGGGCCGAGGCACGCATGTCATTCAGCTTTGGCAAAATGGTCTGGCCGCACATGCTGGCCCGCGTGATGCTAAGCGAACAGCTGTACCGTGCGGCCTCCATTCTGGCGGGCTCCCCCTATCACAGAGAATGATTTCGCCTCGCTTCGCGAGACGACCGGCTGGGGGCAAGCCCTCAGACCCCCAAGCTCACTGACCAGGCGTTGCCGCTGACCCTGCCAGTATCCCGCCATCAATCGACAGCTCGGCCCCCGTTATATAGGCCGCCTCGTCTGACGCCAGCATCGCAGCCACCGCTGCCACTTCGCTCGCCTCTCCGAACCGTCGCATGGGCGTGTCGGCAACCATAGTGGCCTCTCTCTCGGCCCGATCAGGGCCATCGCCCAACATCGGCTCCCACATGGGCGTCATGATCGCGGCGGGATGGATTGAGTTACACCGGATCCGAAGGCCCTGCCCCGCACAGTACAAAGCGACCGATTTGGTATGATTGCGCACCGCCGCCTTGGACGCAGCATAAGCCGCCGCCATAGGAATGCCCACGATGCCCGAACGGGACGAGATGTTGATGATACTGCCCTGCCCTTTCGCGCGCATGGCGCGAATCCCATAACGACAGCCAAGGAACGTCCCGTCGTTATTCACCGCATGAACCGCCCGCCAATCCGCAAGCGTTGCATGCTCGGGATCATGCGCAGGCGGCGCACCGTCAAACGGCCCCTCGAACCCTGTGATACCGGCGTTGTTCACCAACACATCGATCTGGGGAAACTGCGCTTCAATGCGCGCCCAGTCGTCTTCTGACGACACATCAAGACGGGCAAACACGGCCCCGATGCGATCGGCCAACGCCTGACCGGCCACCGCATCTATGTCCGTCACAATAACACGCGCGCCTTCTTGTTGAAATCTTTCTACAATAGCGGCGCCAATGCCCCGCGCAGCCCCTGTCACAAGGGCGGTTTTATGTTCCAGTCTTTGCATGGAAACTCCGAATATTAAACGTCATGGAAATCGGGCAGAAGGTGCCCGAAGCGCAGGTCTTCCCTCAACAGGAAACCCTGATCAAAAACCGCGCTGATCCATCGTCGTTCACTCCTCTTCGGATACCCGAAGGCTACGCCCCTCAGACCCGATGGTCAAGAAACGCAAAAAGGCCCGCCACACGGACGAGCCCAATTCTTTATCCTGACCCCCTCCAAAGGCACCCACCCGAGGAAAAATCCAAAGGATTTTGACGAGATAAACCAGCGCGCGGCGACAGCCGCGCACCGCTGGATCACGCTTAACAGCCGACGTCGATGATCGCCTTGGCCAGCTTCGGGATTGTCACGTCGTTCAGACCCGCAATGTTGATACGGCTGTCACCGACCATGTAGATGCCATGCTTTTCACGCATCTCTTCCACCTTGTCCGCGCTCACACCCAGACGCGAGAACATGCCGCGGTGCTGTGCCAGGAACCCGAAACGGTCAGAACCGGACAACCTCCGCAGTTCATCCGCCAGCGCTTGACGCAGACGCAGCATGCCCAGACGCACTTCTTCCAGTTCCGCTTCCCAATCCGCGCGCAGGGCCGGATCGTTCAGAACCATCGTCACAAGGCGTGCACCGTGATCCGGCGGGAACGAAAAGTTCTGGCGGTTCAGATAGGACAGCGTGCCCTGGTTCACCTTGAACTTCGCCGGATCGCTGGACACGGCCATCAACAAGCCTGTGCGTTCGCGGTAGATGCCAAAGTTCTTGGAACACGACGCCGCAATCAGCGCCTCGGGGCAGCTGGATGCCACCAGACGGGTTGCAGCCGCATCCGCTTCAAGACCGTCACCAAAGCCCTGATAGGCGATGTCGATCATCGGAACCGCACCGGTTTTGTTCAGCAGGTCCACGACCTCTTGCCACTGGGGCAGTGTCAGGTTCGCACCAGTCGGGTTGTGGCAGCAGCCGTGCAGCAGAACCACGTCACCAGCTTTCACGTTCGCCAGATCGGCCATCATGCCATCAAAGTTCACGCCACCTGTTTCCGCGTCGAAATAGCGGTAGGGCACGTGTTCGATGTTCATGTGCTTCAGGATCGACAGGTGGTTCGGCCAAGTGGGATCGGACACGAAAACACGCGCATTCGGGTTCGCCATCTTGATCAGGTCGAACGCCTGACGCACAGCGCCTGTACCACCCGGCGTCGCCGCAGCAGCAACAGAGCCACGCGCAACCGCGTCACCCAGAACCAGCGACACCATCGCGTCTGCGAAACCCGGATCGCCCGCCAGACCCGTGTAGGACTTCGTCTCTTCCGCTTCCCAAAGCTGCTTTTCCGCCGCTTTAATCGCACGCATGATCGGCGTTTTGCCTTCTGCGTCCTTGTAAACGCCTACACCCAGATCGATCTTGTCGTCCCGCGGATCTTCGCGGTACGCCGCCATCAGGGCGAGGATTTTGTCAGCCGGTTGTTCCTTGAGCTGTTCGAACATCATTGGTCTCCAGTGGCGACGGGCAAGGTGGGGAACTGCCCCCATTCAGACCAGGACCCGTCATAAAGCGAATGATCAGTTTTCCCGAAGCGTTCCATCGCCAGCGACAGGATCGCAGCGGTCACGCCAGAGCCGCAGGTCGTGATTGCCGGTTTCGACAGATCAACACCCGCTTTTTCGAAAATCTCGCGCGTGGCTTCGGGGGATTTCATGGTGCCGTCTGCATTCAGCAGCTCACCAAAGGGCACGTTGCGCGACCCGGGGATATGACCGGACCGCAGGCCTTCGCGCGGTTCGGGCACCTCGCCGCGGAACCGTTCAGCCGCGCGGGCGTCGATGATTTCGTGATCGACCAGTTTGGACGCCGCAGACACCTGCGTGACGTCCTTCACCATGTGGTTCTGGCGGCGGACGGTCATGTGACGGTCGCGGATGATCGGCGGCAGGTCCTCTGTCGGGCGGTCTTCGGCCAGCCATTTCGGCAGGCCACCATCCAGAACAGCAATGTCCATCTGCCCCATCAACCGGAACAGCCACCAAACGCGCGCCGCGGAAAAGATACCGACCGAGTCGTAGACCACGACCTGATGGCCGTCACCCACGCCCATGGCGCGCATACGGCTCATGAACTTTTCCACCGGCGGCACCATGTGCGGCAGCGGCGAACGCAGGTCGCTGATTTCATCAATGTCGAAGAAGCGAGCACCGGGGATGTGGCCTGCGTCATATTCAGCGCGGGCGTCACGATCTGAACCGGGCATATGCCAGCTTGCGTCAAGCAATCTCAGGTCTGGATCCTTGAGATGCGTCGCCAGCCAGTCAGTAGAAACAAGTGTCTTCGGGTCGTCAGCAGCCATGGCAGCCTCCTTGCGTCACGTCGGTGTGTTAGGCAAGCCAGCCGTGGCATGCAAGCGGGACTCGGCCCCGCTTGCACCATTTTGTCGGGTTATTTACTCAAAACATTGCGCAGAAGGCCAACAACGGCCAGACCTGCGCCACCACCAACACCACCCGATAGCACCTGACCGATGATTGCCCCGATATCGAGGCCACCCGCTGCACCTGCAGCACCGGCCAGATCAGGAGCACCCAGTGCGCTCAGGATTGTACCACCCAAACCTCCACCAAGGATGCCCGCGATCGAGTTGATCAGCGTCCCTTGATCGATACCTTTCACTGCGGCACCTGCCGCGTTTCCGCCGACAGCACCGGCGATGAGCGAGATAATCAATTCCATTGTGACAGTCCCCTTCCAATGGCCACTCGGTAATCAACAAGGACTGTATACGCGGCCCGAACGGACACGCGCGACGGGAGAATGCAGACGCAATTCCCCCCAAATATTCCGATAGTCAGATGAAAGGGTTTAGCTGCCCTGTTTCAGCAGGCGCTGCTTCTGGCGGTTCCAGTCGCGCTTGGCGTCGGTGGCGCGTTTGTCGACGTTCTTCTTACCCTTGGCGATGCCGATCTTCAGCTTGGCCACGCCTTTGTGGTTGAAGTACAGAACCAGCGGAACAAGGGTCATGCCCTTGCGCTGCGTATCGCTCCAAAGCCTTGCGAGTTCACGCTTGGACACCAGCAGCTTACGACGGCGGCGGTCTTCGTGGCCGAACATCGCCTGCTCGTAGGGCGCGATGTAGCTGTTGACCAACCACAGTTCGCCGTTATCGACGGTGGCATAGCTTTCGGCGATATTGGCGGAATTCACGCGCAGGGATTTGACCTCGGAGCCTTGCAGGATGATCCCGCATTCGATGTCGTCCTCGATGGCATAGTCGAACCGTGCCCGCCGGTTTTCGGCGATCACTTTGTAGTTCGGGTTTTCTTTCTGCTTAGCCATGGGGCGCTTGGGTATCCGATAGGGTCAGTGCTGTCCATCGCAGATAGGGATCAATGCCCGCCGTATCAATCCGATTCCGCGGGCTTTTCTGCTTTGCCCCGCTTTCGTTGCTTTGCCGCAAGCTCATCCAGATAGGGCACCGAGATGTTCCGTTTTTCCGCGCTTTCGCGCACGGCCTGCTGCACTTTGACCGACCGGCGCAGCAACCGGCGGAAGCGGCGTTCTTCCAGCGTCAGAAGCGTGGAGGGCGCGATGGCCCGCACTTCGGTGCGTGGGGTGGATCTATTCAGCATGGATAGCTGCCCGAACAGTTCGCCCCGCCCAAGACGGTGCGATGTCGCCGCAGCGGTGCGCAACTCGACCGCGCCCGAAGCGATGAAGTACACGCGATCCGGCTGACGCCCGCGCGCAAGGATCAGATCGCCTTCGTTCACATACCGCGTGGTCAAAGCACGGCTAAGCCGCTTCAGCGTCGCCTCGTCCAATTCCCCAAACAGCGGGAACTGGCGGGCCAGATCGGCTTTGCGTACCGCGATGTCCAGCTTGGGGCGTTTGGCGACGGCGTTGAACCGGGTATCGAGCTGGTCTTCGAGATCGGCAAAGACCTCATCGCCGATCAGGCCTTCTTCGTGCAGCTGGGCGTATTCCTGACGTTCCAGCCGCAGGGCGGTGCGGCGGATAAAGCGGCGCTCCAGCTCTTCGGCATAGCCGGGGTACTGAAGGCGTAAACCATCCAGCGCCTGTTCGATCATCTCGCGGCGTCGGTTCAGCAGTTCATGAAGCAGATCCGCCACACGCCGCCCGTGGATACGTCGGATACGCGTGTCGATAAAGCTGTCCAGATCGCGCATCACCAGACCCTGCAACAGCAGAATTTCGAACCTGTCCGCCGTTTGTTGCGCCAATGGCGCGGAAATGCGCAGACGGTTGTAGGCCCACAGTGCCAGACGCAGTCCACCGCCCAAACCCACGCTTTGGCGCGCGGCCTTGCGATAGCCCGTCCGCCCCGACTGACGCGCGGTTTCGGCCAGACGGTCCACATCGGTGACAACGCGGTCTTTCAGACGCGAGGATAGACCACGTTCCGACAGCCTCTCTAACACAAGGTCGCGCTCGGCCCCGGCCAGCGCGATCAGTCCCAGCGTGATGCGGTCACGGTCCTGGATATCGTCGGTATTCTCGGCCCGTCGCACCGCCTTTTCCAGACGTTCGCCAAAGGCCTTGGCCTCGGATCGGGTGGTTTCACGGCTGAGGTTATAGTTCTCGGTGATCTCGGCCACCTGTTCGCGCACGCTTTGCAGCGCGACCGCGATGACCTGTTTCGACAGGGCTGCATCAATCGGCTGAAGCTTATCCAGCCCCAAGCGCCGGATCACAAAGCGCAGGCTGGTGCCCTGAACGACCAAGGTGAACAGCGTGTAGCCTGTGGCCAGCACACCCACCATGCGGCGCGTTTCCGGCGGCACGCGCAGGCTTTCTGTCACGGCCAGCGCCAGCGCCAGCGTAACCGCGCCGCGCAGGCCGCCCCAAAGGATCGCCCCGCGATAGGCGGGTTCCACATGCGGGGACATCCGCAAAACGGTCAACGCGGGCAGGACACCGAACAGGATAAACGCCCGCGCCAAAAGCGCGGCGGCCGCCACGACAAGGATCAGACCAAAGTCCACCAGCGTCACGTCCTCGAGCAATCGAGGGATCAACAGCGCGGCCAGCACAAAGATCATTGCCCCCGCCCAGTGGGCCAGCAAATCCCACGTGTCGCGCATGTTGCGCCAGGCGCTGGTGGTCAGAACCGCAGGGGCCGTGACGTTCACGGTCAGGCCCACCGCTACAACGGCAATCACACCCGATGCGCCAAAGACCTGTTCCGCCAGAATATAGGCAAAGTACGGCAATGCGACCGAGGCCGAGATTTGCGCCAGTTCATAGCGCTGCATGAACGCCATACAGATGACCGCCAGACGCCCCAGAACAATACCAACCGCTGCTCCACCAAGGATCAGGATCGGGAACCGCGCGAGCGCTGAGCCAAGATCAGGGTCCGGCACGCCCCGCATGACAAAGCCCATGAACAGGCCGAAAATCGCGATGGCGGCGGCGTCATTCATCAGGCTTTCGCCTTCGATGATACGGGCCAGACGGCGCGGAGCTGCGATTGAGCGGAAGATCGTCACAACCGCCGACGGATCGGTCGTTGAGATGATCGAGCCCAACAACAAACAGGGGATCAGGGCAATGCCGCTGATCCACGACAGCGAATAACCCACAACGATGGTCGATACGAACACCGCCACAACAGCCAGCGTCAGGATCGGCACCCAGTCATCCGCCATCCGGCGCAGGTTCATGCCCAAAGTGACCTGAAACAGCAGCGTCGGCAGGAATACATACAAGAAGACGTTCGACCGGATCGGCAGGTTCAGGATACCTGTCGCAACAGGGTTCAGGACATCGGTCAGATCGGTACGCAGGAAAAACGCTGCGGCAAGACCGATGATAATCCCCAACCCCGCAAGCATGACGCTGTAGGGCAGGCGCAGACGCGCTGCCAAAGGTTCGGCCAGACCAAGCACGAGGAAAAGGGATGCGATGATCCCGGTAATAACGACGACGTCCATGCGCCTGAATTATCCAACCTGCCCGATAATCGGAATAGACATTCAGTTGCTACTGCCGCTTTTCCGCCGATCAGCTGCCGCGATAGGTGGAATATCCGTAGGGCGACAGCAAAAGCGGCACGTGGTAGTGCGCGTCGGCATTTGACATGCCAAAGCGGATCGGTACCTGATCCAGAAACAGCGGATCATCCCCAGCCTGATCACTGGCGCGCAGATAGTCGCCCGCATGGAACACCAGTTCATACTGACCCGTGGCAAAGTCGCCCGCGGGCAGGATCGGCGCATTGGTGCGCCCGTCGTCATTGGTCACCATCTCTGCCAGCTTTTTGCGGGTGTCACCGTCCGTTTGGAACAGTTCGATCCGCAAACCGGCGGCAGGTGTGCCCTTGGCCGTATCCAAAACATGGGTCGTCAGATATCCTTGGGCCATGAAGTGCTCCTTTTTGCGGCGTTTCACAGGTAGTTTGCCCGACAACGCACCGGTTTGAAGCCCAAATCAAGCTGCCGAAAGACCTTTCGGATTTTCTTGAAAATGCTTCGGTGATTTTCTTGTCTATTGTGCACAGAGTTTCATCCAGAAGGGAACAGAATGAACAGATACCCCCGTGACATGATCGGATATGGCCCCACCCCGCCGGACCCCCAGTGGCCCGATGGCGCGAAGGTCGCGGTACAGTTTGTCCTGAATTACGAAGAAGGCGGCGAAAATTGTGTCCTGCATGGTGATGCAGGGTCCGAGGCCTTTTTGTCCGACATCGCAGGCGCGGCCCCTTGGCCCGGTCAGCGGCACTGGAACATGGAATCGATCTACGAATATGGCGCGCGGGCCGGTTTCTGGCGCCTGCACCGCATGTTCACCGGCGCGGACATTCCCGTGACGATTTATGGCGTGGCGACAGCCTTGGCCCGTTCGCCTGAACAGGTCGAAGCGATGCAAGATGCCGGTTGGGAAATCGCATCACACGGGCTGAAGTGGGTCGAACACAAGGACATGCCCGAAGAAGACGAACGCGCCGCCATTGCCGAGGCCGTGCGCCTGCACACCGAAGTCACTGGCGAACGCCCGCGTGGCTGGTACACGGGCCGCTGTTCGGTCAACACCGTGCGGCTGGTCGCCGAAGAAGGCGGGTTCGACTACATCTCGGACACTTATGACGATGACCTGCCCTACTGGGCGCAGTTCAGCGGGCGCGATCAGTTGATCATCCCCTATACGCTGGAAGCCAACGACATGCGCTTTGCCACAGCGCCGGGGTACATCACGGGCGAACAGTTTTTCAGCTATCTCAAAGATGCGTTCGACACGCTTTATGCCGAAGGTCAGGCTGGCCATCCCGCGATGATGTCGATCGGGCTCCACTGCCGCCTGATTGGACGTCCGGGCAAGGCTGCGGGGCTGCAAAGGTTCATCGAGTACATCAAGGGCTTTGACGATGTCTGGTGCCCGCGCCGCATCGACATTGCCGAACATTGGGCACGGGTGAACCCACCCAAGGCAGGCCTGAAACCATCGCAAATGGCGCAAAGCGATTTCGTCGCGGCCTTTGGCGGGATTTACGAACATTCCCACTGGGTCGCCGAACGTGCCTTTGATCTGGAACTGGGTCCGGCGCATGACCGGCCCGCAGGTCTGGCCAACGCCATGGCCCGCGCCTTCCGGTCGGCCAGCGACGACGAACGCCTGTCGGTTCTGCGTGCGCACCCTGATCTGGCTGGCAAACTGGCCGCTGCCAAACGGTTGACCGAGGCTTCGACCTCGGAACAGGCCAGCGCGGGGTTGGACGCGCTGACCGACGACGAACGCGCGCGGTTCACCGAGTTAAACAACGCCTACACCGACAAACACGGATTTCCGTTCATCATCGCCGTCAGGGACCACGACAAGGCGTCGATCCTTGCGGCGTTTGAACGGCGCATCAACAACGACACGCAGACAGAAATGGCCGAGGCCTGCAAACAGGTCGAACGCATCGCCCGCCTGCGCCTGAACGAGGTTCTTTTATGACCGACTACGCCTTTCCCATGGGCGGCTTGCCCGGGCAAAACCAATCGCCCGAAGGCAAAGCAATTTTCACCACGGCCTACGCCGTGATCCCAGCGGACACGATGCGCGATATCGTGACGTCCTTTTTGCCCGGTTGGGTCCACACGCGGGCTTGGGTTCTGGCGCGCCCGCTGTCGGGCTTTGCCGAAACATTCGCCCAACTGGCCGTCGAACTGGCGCCGGGCGGTGGCAGTAACGATCCAGAGCCTGACAAAGGGGCCGAGGGCGTTCTGTTCATGGCCTTTGGCGAAGCCCGCCTGACCCTTGGTCGTGACAGTTATGAGCTAAAGGCAGGCAGCTATGTCTATCTGCCACCCGCTGCAGTTTGGACGATCTTCAATACCTCTGACGAACCCTGCGGCTTTCACTGGGTGCGCAAGAAATACAAAGAGGTCAAAGGCATCATGGTGCCCGAGGCCCTTGTCACCCACGAAACCGATGTCGAGATCGCCCTGATGCCCGGCACCGAAAAATGGGGCACGCAACGCTTTGCCGACCCATTGGATCTGGGCCACGACATGCACGTGAATATCGTGACGTTCCAACCGGGCGGGCGCATTCCGTTTGCAGAAACCCATGTTATGGAGCACGGGTTGTATGTGCTGGAAGGCACCGCAGAATACCTGCTGAACGACACATGGGTCTCGGTCGGCCCCGGTGATTTCATGTGGCTGCGCGCCTTCTGCCCGCAGGCCTGTATCGCCACCGGCGACGGACCGTTCCGGTATCTTCTGTACAAAGACGTCAACCGCCATCCGGAGCTGACGCTGTGAAGCACATCATCGCACAGCCCCTGACAGCCAAGACCTTCGCCCCCTTCGGCGATGTGCTGGATGCCACTGGAACGGTAGACAAGCTGATCAATCAGGGTCTGTGCGAACGCCACCACGACCGCGCTGCGCTGGATTTCGGGCCGGACGGTCAGGCGGGCATTAGCATTTTCAACGCCAAGGCCCGCAGTCTGCCCTATCAGCTTGATCTGGTAGAACGTCACCCCGAAGGATCACAGGCCTTTCTGCCGATGCACGGCAATCCTTGGCTGGTTATCGTGGCAGAAGGCGGCGATCAGCCCGGCGACATCCACGCCTTTCTGGCCTCGCCCTATCAAGGCATCAATTTTCACCGTGGCACATGGCATGGCGTTCTGACGCCCCTTGCTGACCCCGGACTGTTTGCTGTGGTCGACCGCATCGGCGCCACGCCCAACCTTGAAGAACACTGGCTGGATCAGCCCGTGCTCATCACCGCGCCCGAAGGCGCCCAATCCTGCACGTAGAAGGCAGACCATCTGAAACCAACAAGGGAACAGTAACATGACAGACGCTACATCATCGGGGCTAGGCACACCTGCGCAGTTGTCCGATCCGAACTATACGCCACCACTTGGCAAGGCCGTGCCGCTGGGCATTCAGCACGTTCTGGCGATGTTTGCCTCGAACGTGACGCCCGCGATCATCGTGGCCGGTGCGGCAGGCTTCGGCTTTGGGTCGAACAGCCCTGATTTTCCGAACATGATCTACATGATCCAGATGTCGATGCTGTTTGCCGGTATCGCCACGCTGTTCCAGACCATTGGCATGGGCCCTGTGGGCGCGCGCCTGCCGATTGTTCAGGGCACATCCTTTGCCTTCCTGCCTGTTATGATCCCCGCCGTCGCGGGTCAGGGCGTGGCCGGATTGGCAGGCCTGATGACCGGTGTCGCGATTGGCGGTATCTTCCATTTCATCATCGGTACCTTTGTGGGGCGCATCCGCTTTGCGCTGCCGCCGCTGGTCACCGGCCTGATCGTTTTGATGATCGGTCTGTCGCTGATCAAAGTCGGCATCCAGTATGCCGCCGGTGGTGTGCCGCTGATTGGCAAGCCCGAGTACGGCTCGCTAGCGATGTGGACCCCTGCCTTGGCGGTGATCATCGTCACTTTGGCGCTGAAGTTCTTTACCAAGGGCCTGATGTCCGTCGCCGCCGTTCTGGTTGGCCTGATCGCAGGCTACGTGGTTGCGCTGATGATGGGTCAGGTGAACTTTGGCAACATTGGCCGTGCCGCCATGTTCGCCCCGCCCATGCCCTTCAAATGGGGGATCGAGTTCAACAGCGCGATCATTATCGGCATGTGCTTTATGGCGGTTATCTCGGCCATCGAAACGGTTGGTGATGTGTCCGGTATCTGTAAAGGCGGCGCTGGCCGCGAAGCAACTGACAAGGAAATCGCAGGCGCGACCTATGCGGATGGTCTGGGCACAGCAGTGGCCGGTATATTTGGCGGTCTGCCGAACACATCCTTCAGCCAGAACGTCGGCCTGATTTCGATGACAGGCGTCATGAGCCGCCACGTCGTCACCATCGGTGCGATCTTCCTGATTGTCTGCGGTCTGATCCCGAAAATCGGCGCAATCGTTTCGACCGTTCCGATCAACGTGCTGGGTGGCGGTGTGATCGTCATGTTCGGCATGGTCGCCGCTGCCGGTGTGAACATGCTGTCCGGCGTGAACTGGAACCGTCGGAACATGGTGATCTTTGCGGTGTCGCTTTCCATCGGCCTTGGCCTGCAACTGGAACCCGGCGCGCTTCAGCACCTGCCCAAGACAGCGCAGATACTGCTGACCTCGGGCCTGTTGCCTGCCGCGTTCCTGTCCATCGTTCTGAACCTGATCCTGCCGGAAGAACTGGACTGATCCGCACCCGACCGAACAACAAAAGGCCCCGTACATCACGGGGCCTTTTTTGTGTCTGATGCCGTCGGGCGGAAGGCCTATAGATCAATCGGCAAAGGATCGGGCCGCGCCATGCGATCCAGCACTTCGCCAATCAACTGCCAGCGGATCAGCACCTGTTCGGCTGACGCCTCGGCATCGCCCTTTTCAATCGCGTTGATCAGACGGTTCTGTGTCTGGATCGCTTTGCGCAGTGCCTTGCGATCCTTCTTTTTGTCCGGCGCATAGAAGTCGACGCTGAAACGGGTCACGTCGATCATCAGTCGGGTCAAACACAGGTCAAGGTAGGGGTTCCGCGAAGCGGCCCCCAAGGCCGCGTGAAAGTCATGCGCCGCCAGCGTGGCTGCTTGGGCATCGTCCTGTTCAATCGCCTCGGCCATACGCGCCTGTTGGGCATGCAGCGGGTCAACATCCGTCGGACCACGGAATTCGGCCGCCTGCCGCACAACCGCGTTCAGCAGCATCGGGCCGGTCTGTACAAGGCTACGGAAGCCGTGCAAATCCAGCGCGGCAACGCGCGGACGGCTGTTGTGATCGTTGGTCACATAGCCCACACCAGAGAGGCGTTGAAAAATTTCGCGCAGGGGCGTGCGGGACAGCCCGTATTCCGCGCAGAAACGGGACTCTTCCAGAATTTCATCGGGTTTCAGAGTGCCCAGCAGGATGCGACGTCGCAGATCGTCCTGAGCTTCGATTTTCGACATTGCTACCATAGGGGCAGCATAGGGCCGGAATTTCGATTCGCACTACACTCTTTTGATTTCCGTAGGCGACAAAAAGCCCGCACGGGCGGACCGTGCGGGCTGGGCGTAAAGGGGATTTACGCGGCTTTCGGATGTTCAGGGGGTTCCTGCGCGCCGGTCATAAAGGCCACCGCATCTGACATGCTGTGCTCTTTCGGGTCGATCACGCACAACCGGCGACCCAAACGGTGGACGTGGATGCGGTCGGCGACCTCGAACACGTGGGGCATGTTGTGCGAAATCAGGATGATCGGAATGCCACGCGATTTCACGTCCTGGATCAGTTCCAGAACACGGCGGCTTTCTTTAACCCCCAGCGCGGCGGTCGGTTCGTCCAGAATGATCACCTTGGACCCGAAGGCCGCAGCGCGCGCCACAGCGACGCCCTGACGCTGACCACCGGACAGGGTTTCCACCGCCTGATTGATGTTCTGGATCGTCATCAGACCCAGTTCATTCAGCTTTTCGCGGGCGATTTCCTGCATCTTGGCCTTGTCTAGACGACGGAACAGTTTGCCCATGACGCCGGACTGCACGATCTCGCGGCCCATAAACATGTTGTCGGCAATCGACAAAGCGGGCGACATGGCCAGCGTCTGGTAAACAGTTTCGATCCCTGCTTCGCGGGCGTCGATGGGCGAATGGAAATCGACCTTCTGGCCGTCCAGCTCGACCGAGCCCTCGTCCGGCACGACCGCACCGGACAGCGCCTTGATCAGGGTGGATTTACCGGCACCGTTGTCGCCGATTACGGCAAGGATTTCACCCGGCATCAGGTCAAAGTCACACCGGTCCAGCGCTGTCACTTTGCCATAGCGTTTGGTCAGGCCGCGGGCCTTGAGGATGGGCTGTGTCATGCTGTCACCTTTCTGATCCACTGGTCCACACTGACGGCGGCAATGATCAGCACACCGATAAGAAGATAGGTCCACTGCGGGTCGGCACCGGCCATCCGCAGGCCGAGTTCAAAGACACCCACGATCAGCGCACCAAAGAACGCACCCATGATCGAACCGCGCCCGCCGAACAGCGAGATGCCACCGATCACAACCGCAGTGATCGCCTGAATGTTGCCGATGACACCGGTCGTCGCAGACGGCGAAACCGAACCGTAGCGACCGATCATGACCCAAGCGGCCAGACCGCAGATAAAGCCGACCAACATGTACACGGACATAAGCGTTTTATGGACGTTCACACCCGCGAGTTCCGCTGCCTCGGGGTCATCACCCACGGCATAGACGTGACGCCCCCATGCGGTAGAGCGCAGCATATAAGCCAGCACCAGAACCAGCGCGATCATCAGGATCACACCCAGCGGGAACACCGCGCCGCCGAACTTCAGTTTGTAGCCAAGGAACTGCAGGAAAGCCGCGTCATTGGCGATGTCCTGACTGCGGATCGTTTCATTGTCCGAATACAGGTAGTTGGCCGCCAGAACGATCTGCCACATGCCCAGCGTTACGATGAACGGTGGCAGTTTCACGCGGCTGACCAGCCAGCCGTTCACAGCGCCGATCGCTGTGCCCATGGCCAGACCACAGGCAACAGCCGCCGCAGGAGGCATGCCATAGCGGAAAGAAAACTGGCCCATGATCACGGTGCAGAAGACCGCAATCGCGCCAACCGACAGGTCAATACCTGCCGTCAGAATAATCAAGGCTTGCGCCGCAGCCAGAACACCTACGATCTGCACCTGCTGCAGGATCAACGTCAAAGCAAAGGGCGAAAAGAATTTCGACCCTAACACCAATCCGAAAATACAAATGGCTGCGACCAGAACGATCAGCGGAACCAAAGCGGGATTGACGTGCAGCGTGTGCTGGATTTGACCAACCAGCCCTTTGTGCGTGTCTTCGAAGGATGCAACGTCGGTTGCTGCACCACTCGCGGCTGCTTCAAAATTGTCCGATTGGGACATCAAGCCTCTCCATGTTTTTGAGGTTTAAAACGAGAGAACTAGCAAAAAGTCAGGGGCGGGCCGAACCCGCCCCCGCGCTTTACACTGTTCCGTGCCGGGGGTTTTGGTCAAGGGCGCGGTCCAAACCGCACCCTCACCCCCAAGGAGCGATTAGCCCCAGCAGAGGTCGGTGCCTTCGGCGGTATCGATGCTTTCAACACCTTCCGCAGGTTTGTCTGTGACCAGAGCAACGCCTGTGTCAAAGAAGTCTTTGCCTTCGGTCGCAGCCGGCTTCACGCCGTCCTTGGCCCATGCGGCAATCGCTTCGATGCCTTTGGACGCCATCAGCAGCGGGTACTGCTGGGATGTCGCGCCGATCACACCGTCTTTGACGTTCTGAACGCCCGGGCAACCGCCGTCGACAGACACGATCAGCACGTCGTTTTCACGACCGATGTCTTTCAGCGCTTCGTATGCACCGGCAGCGGCAGGTTCGTTGATGGTGTAGACCACGTTGATTTCAGGGTCTTTCGCCAGCAGGCTTTCCATCGCCTTACGGCCACCTTCTTCGTTACCGGCAGTTACGTCGTTACCAACGATACGCGGATCTGTTTCGTCGCCCCATTTGTTGGGATCGCCCAGATCGATGCCAAAGCCCTGAAGGAAGCCCTGATCGCGCAGAACGCCAACGGTCGGCTGGCTGATCGCAAGGTCCAGCATACCGATTTTCGCGTTTGCCGCGTCGTCACCCAGTGTGGCTGCGGCCCACTGACCGATCAGTTCGCCAGCAAGGAAGTTGTCTGTCGCGAATGTCATGTCAGCCGCGTCGATCGGGTCCAGCGGTGTGTCCAGCGCGATGACCAGCAGGCCTGCGTCGCGCGCTTGCTGTACGGACGGCACGATGCCGGATGTGTCGGACGCTGTCAGCAGGATGCCTTTCGCGCCGTTCGCGATGCATGTCTCGATGGCCTGAACCTGAGTTTCGTTGTCGCCGTCGACTTTGCCCGCGTAAGAGTTCAGTTCGATGCCCAGTTCAGCCGCTTTTGCTTCCGCACCTTCACGCATTTTTACAAAAAACGGATTTGTGTCCGTTTTAGTAATCAGGCACGCGCTGACAGAGTGACCGGCTGCAAACGCAGGGGCCGCCATAGCTGTTGTGATCGCTGCCGCACCCAAGAGTGTCGCAATGCGAGTTGTTTTGAATGTCATGTTCTTCCTCCCATGCAGGCGGATGGTCCGCCCAAATCAATCAAAGGCGAAGAAGGCGCTGATACGCCCGCTTCGTCGGGGTGCAGAAAACACAGAATCACCGGCGACTGTCAATAAATAAATCACTCTTATTTATTATTGACAGCGACGAGCCGCTTGCCCAATGTCACGGCCACTGTGAAGACGTTCGAGGTAAGCCGTGACACCATCCCACAATTCCGAAAAAGACGATCGCGCGGATGGCGTTCTTATCTCGTCAGCACGCGGCACCAACCAAAGCGGGATGCGCGCACGCAATGAACGGCTGGTTCTGACACTGGTCCGCCGCCACACCGCGCTTGCCAAAGCTGAAATCGCCCGCGCCACGGGATTGTCTGCGCAGACCGTGTCCGTGATCATGCGCGAATTGGAAGCGGACGGCCTGCTGGTCAAAGGCGAACCGGTGCGTGGCAAGGTCGGGCAGCCTTCTGTGCCTATGCGTCTTTGCCCTGAAGGTGCGTTTTTCTTCGGTCTCAAGATCGGCCGCCGTAGCGCCGAACTGGTTCTGACCAACTTCCTCGGGGAAGAAATCGAAAGCCGCCAGTCGACCCACCGCTTTCCGAAGTTCGAAGATATTTTGTCCTTTACCATGAAGGGCATAAACGAACTGACCCGCAAAATCCCACCCGAGCATCGCAACCGGATTGCGGGTCTTGGCATCGCGATGCCTTTCCAGATCTGGGACTGGGCGCGCATGATGAACCTTGAACCCAGCGTGGCCAATGCCTGGCGCACCCGCAGTATGCGCGACGAAATCGCGATCAGTCTGCCCTATCCTGTGTTCATGCAAAACGATGCCAGCGCCGCTTGCGGAGCCGAGCTTGTTTTCGGCACACAAGAAGACCTGCCTTCGACGTTTCTGTATTTCTACATCGGCTATTTCATCGGGGGCGGCGTGGTTCTGAACGGCGCGCTGTACACAGGCAAATCCGGCAATGCCGGTGCCATCGGTTCTATGCCCGTGCCCACGGGTTCGGGCAGCGCGCAGCTTATCGATCTGGCGTCGCTTTCGGGAATTGAAGCGATGATCGAGAAGCGCGGGGAAAGCGCCGATTCACTCTGGAAACAGCCCGAAAGCTGGGAGGTCGATTCGACCATTCTGGACGAATGGCTGGCGCAGGCGAGCATGGGAATCGCCCATGCGATCGCGGCATCCGTGTCGGTGATCGACTTTGAACTGGTGATGATTGACGGCTGGATGCCCGAACATCTGCGCACACGACTGGTCGAAGAAACACAGGCAGCCATTTCCAAAGTGAATATCGCAGGCCTGTCCACGCCCCAGATTGTCAGCGGCACCGTGGGGCCCAAGGCCCGCGCCATGGGCGCCGCCAGCCTGCCGCTGTCGGAACGGTTTCTGCTGGAAGGCGCAGCCTTCTACTAAACCCCGCCAGATCCGCACCAAACAAAACCGCCCACATCTGTCGGGCGGTTTTTCGTTTGGCCAACAAAAAAACCCGGGCGCGAACGCCCGGGTCAGTAAGAAACGCTGATTGGAAGGAGTTATCAGCCTTTCGAGAACTCAGGGTACGCTTCCATACCCAGCTCAGCCATGTCGAGACCGTTGATCTCGTCCTCTTCGCTGACACGGATACCTGTGACGGCTTTGAGGATGAACCAAACAACGGCGGAGACGACGAAGGTGAAGACACCGATGGCGATGATGCCAGTGATCTGAGCACCCCAGTTACCTGTGTAGAAGGCAACCGCCAGAGTACCCCAGATACCTGCGATCAGGTGAACCGGGATCGCACCAACAACGTCATCGATCTTCAGCTTGTCCAGCATCGGGACGGCGAAGACAACGATCACACCACCGATACCACCAGTGATCAGCGAGCCGAACAGGGAGGGTGCCAGCGGTTCCGCTGTGATGGATACCAGACCGGCCAGAGCGCCGTTCAGGGTCATTGTGAGGTCAGGCTTTTTGTACAGAACCTGTGTCAGCAGCAGAGCAACTACAGCACCGGCAGCCGCCGCCATGTTTGTGTTGGCGAAGATGCGGGATACGTCTGTTACGTCACCGACTGTGCCCATTGCCAGCTGCGAGCCGCCGTTGAAGCCGAACCAACCCAGCCACAGGATGAATGTACCCAGTGTTGCCAGTGCAAGGTTCGAACCCGGCATCGGAACTGTGCGGCCGTCTTTGTACTTGCCGATACGCGGACCAAGGATCAGAGCACCTGCCAGAGCTGCCCAGCCACCTGCTGCGTGTACCAGTGTGGAACCGGCGAAGTCAGAGAAGCCCAGTTCCGACAACCAGCCGCCACCCCACTGCCAGGACGCTTCGATCGGGTAGATGAAGCCTGTCAGTACGACAACGAAGATCAGGAAGGGCCACAGTTTGATACGCTCGGCCAGAGTACCGGAAACGATCGATGCTGTTGTGGCACAGAACATCAGCTGGAAGAAGAAGTCGGAACCAACGGATGCATAGTCCAGAGCAGCTGCGTCAGCCGCCAGACCTACGGGCTCAAGAACTGTCGGCGAGAACAGCGTGCCTACATAGCCGGAAACCAGCCAGCCGTCGCCCGGGTACATCAGGTTGAAACCAACCAGCCAGTACATGATTGCTGCGATCGAGAAGAGCGCGATGTTTTTTGTCAGCTGCATGGTCACGTTCTTGGAACGCACCAGGCCTGCTTCAAGCATTGCGAAACCGGCTGCCATCCAGAAGACGAGGAAACCGCCCATGAGGAACAGCAGGGTCGTAAAGATATAGGGGTTGATGTCGGGCGCTGCGGCCGCTTCGGCCTCCTGCGCCATACCGAGCGTCGGAAGTGCGGCAAGCGCGACGACCGGGGCCAGTGTTTTCAAAAGCTTCATTGTCCGTTTTCCCTTAGTTTTTTGTGTGCTGGCAGAAATCAGATCGCGTCTGCGTCTGTTTCACCGGTCCGCACACGAACCGCTTGCTGAACGTCCAGCACAAAGATTTTGCCGTCGCCGATTTTGCCGGTCTGAGCTGTCTTGGTGATGGTTTCGACCACTTGGTCGGCCATCGAACCCGCAACTACGATTTCCAGCTTGATTTTCGGCACAAAGTTCACGGCGTATTCCGCGCCACGATAAATCTCTGTGTGTCCCGACTGAGAGCCGAAGCCCTTGATTTCTGTCACCATCATGCCGCGAACGCCGATGGCGGTCAGTGCTTCGCGGACCTCCTCCAGCTTGAACGGCTTGATCGTCGCAATGATCAGTTTCACCTTGTTCCCTTTCCGGTCTTTGGCAGGACGGACCTGCACTTCGCCCTTGCAGCAAAAGAGCGTGAGGGACTGTTTTGAAAGGTGAACTGCCCATTTTCTGGGCCTGTGGACTCGAATAGTTGCACAATTTTTGCACAAATTCAGTTTAATGATGAAAATTTAAGCGCAAATAAAACCCAAACCGACACTTGCAATGGTGCACATTGCTGCCGTCAGCCACTATCTTAGGTGCAAACTAAGACTGGCTGGGCAGAGCAAAATGGCTGATTCACCCCGTGGCAAAGGCAAGCTTGTTGCCGACCGCCGCTATCCGAAAAGAAAATCGGCACCTGCCAGTAAGGCAAAGGCGGCGCCCAAGAAACTCAAAGCGGCCAAAAAGCCCGTCAAAGGCGGAAACATTGTGACGCGCGGCATTCGCGGACTGTTCCGCTGGATATTCCGCGTGATCTGGCTTGTTACCTCGCGGGTTACTGCGGTTGGTCTGATTATCCTCGGGCTTGCTGTGGCGTATTTTTACGCACAACTGCCCGAAGCAAAGGCATTTGTAGACGGTCGCGCACAGGGGTCGGTCACGATGTACGACCGCAACGGGCAGGTTTTTGCATGGCGCGGCGACCAGTTCGGCGGTGCGGTCACCGCAGACTCGGTCTCGCCCCACCTCAAAAACGCGGTCATCGCGACCGAAGACAAACGTTTCTACTGGCATCTGGGCATCAGCCCGCGGGGCATTGCCTCGGCAGTGCGCATCAACCTGCGCGAAGGACGTGGACCGCTTCAGGGGCACGGCGGCTCGACCATCACACAGCAGACCGCGAAACTGCTGTGCCTTGGCGTCGAATACGATCCCGCCGTTTGGGAAACCGAGGCGGAATACGTTGCTGACTGTCGCCGTTCATCGCTGGCCCGTAAGGCCAAAGAGGCGATCTATTCCATGGCGATGGAAGTCAAATACACCAAGGATGAAATCCTTTCGATCTACCTGAACCGCGCCTACATGGGCGCAGGTGCCTACGGCGCAGAAGCAGCATCCCAGCGCTATTTCTCGAAACCTGCGTCGGCGCTAAATGCATCCGAGGCCGCGATCCTTGCAGGCCTTCTGACTGCTCCCAGCACACTGGCACCCACATCAAACCTTGAACGCAGCCGCAACCGTGCCGAAGTCGTCCTTGGCCTGATGGAAGATCAGGGATACCTGACTGCGACCGAAGCCGATGCTGCCCGCGCCAATCCTGCCGTTCTGTCGGATGCCGCCGAACGTTTGCGCGGCGGCTACTTTGCCGACTGGGTGATGGACACCCTTCCGCCTTTTGCAGACGTGTCGTCCCGTCAGGATATCGCGATACAGACAACACTCGATCCGCGCCTGCAACGCGCAGCCGAACAGGCGATGACCGAGATTTTCAGCACAAAGGTCCGCGAAGGATCCAAAGCGCAAGCAGCAATTGTGGTCATGAGTGCCGATGGCGCCGTCCGCGCCATGGTCGGTGGTCGCCAGATCAACGTATCGGGCGTCTTCAACCGCGCGACACAAGCGAAACGCCAGACCGGTTCGGCGTTCAAGCCATTTGTCTATGCCACAGCGCTGGAGCTGGGTCACTCGCCGTACGACTCCGTCGTGGATGAACCGTACTGCATGAACATTCCCGGTTCCGGAGAATGGTGCCCGAAGAACTACACCAACCGTTACGAAGGCAAAGTATCGCTGGTTCTGGCTTTGAAAGAGTCGCTGAACATTCCCGCTGTGAAAGTGTCGGAAAGCGTCGGTCGCGACTTGGTACGCCGTGTTGCGGGGGACTTCGGCATCAACAGCGATCTGATCGATACACCGTCTTTGGCACTTGGCGCGTCCGAGGCTTCGCTTCTGGAAATGACCGGCGCCTACGCGGGTATTTTGAATGGTGGCTCGTCCGTGCGGCCCTATGGCGTCCGCGAACTGCGCATCAAGGGTGATGACGAAGCGATGATCGGCCAGCGTGGCGGGATCGGTGAACGGGTCATTAACGAAACAGCCGCCAAGCAGCTTGTCTTCATGATGGAAAAGGTCGTGTCCGAGGGCACAGGCCAACGCGCCAAACTGCCTGACCGTCAGGCTGCGGGCAAAACGGGCACCACACAGGCCGCGCGGGATGCGTGGTTTGTCGGCTTCACCGCTGATTACGTCGCCGGTGTCTGGATGGGCTATGACGACAACACGCCGCTGACCGGCGTCACCGGTGGCGGTCTGCCAGCAGAAATCTGGCGCGAAACCATGGTGCGTGTGCATGAAGGCGTGCCGCCCAAGCCGCTGCCGATGATCGTGCCGGAACCGCCGCGCGTGGTCGAAACCCAACCCGCGCCGCAGCCTGCCCCGCGTCAGCAACAACAACCACGCCGCAAAGATCCGGTCGAGGGTTTCGTCGAACAGCTGCTTCGCGATATTTTCGGTAACTAAGGCGTAGTATCAGGCCAGTGCGGAGAACACATTGATCCGCGCTGGCACCGAAATACCGGTGTCGCTCACGAATTCGCTGAACGCCTTATCCAGATCATCGAACAACGCGGCGCGCTGTTCCTGCGTAACCTCGCAGTCGCGCAAGAAGCGCCCCACAGGTCCGATATGCGGCACCAACTGCCGCAACGCAGGCCACCCGTCGGGGTGATCCAATGTCAGATCGACCGCCTCGCCCACCGGATCGGCAAAACCGCCCGCTTTCAGAAAGCTTACACCGCGATCGATATCGCGCAGCGACATCGGGCCCGGTGCATCCGGATCGCCATCGGGCAAATCGCCGAAATGCTGCACCGCGATTTTGCGGGCCAGCGAGAACCAAGGGTTAAACGTCGCATCTGCCCAAGTGATGAACACGATGCGGCCACCGGGACGCAGGGCGCTATGCAGGTTGGCAAAGGCCGCCTCGGGATCGTCAAAGAACATCACCCCGAAGCGCGACACGATCAGATCGGCAGCCCCGTCGAAGTCAGCGGTTTGCGCATCCGCCAGATGAAAGCTGACGTTCGACACGCCTTTCTTCTCACGGCGTTCTTCGGCTTTGGTCAAAAGAGGCTCGGAAATATCATAGCCCGACACAGCCCCTGACGGCCCAACCAGTTCCGCCAGCGCAAACGAAGACGTGCCCGCCCCGCAGCCGATATCGATCACCGTTTCACCGGCCTCGGGCGCGGCGCAATCCAGAAGCTTTTCCAGAACCGAATGATGCATGATGTCCAGATCGCGGTAGAACCGCACCCAGTTCGCACCGGGTTTGTCGTTCCAGAATTGGCGTTGGCTTTCGTTCGCTTCGGTCACTGTGATCCCCCGAATATGCCCGAACCTCTGAAAGTTGTTCTTGGGCATTCTGCATTCATCCTTTAACGAATGTGTCTATAAAGAATTTCAGTATGTAAACATGTCCCGATTTTTGGGCGGAGCCTTTTATGACCAAACTCAGCGAAACCACAGGGGCCGAGGAACTGCGCCAGGCGCGCCGTGAAAGCCGTGGGCTGTATTGGGCGGTGGGTATTTTCAGTGTCTTTGTGAACCTGCTGATGCTGACGGGCCCGCTTTATATGTTGCAGGTCTATGACCGCGTTCTGGGGTCACGGTCAGTCGAAACGCTGGTGGCTTTGTCGGCGGTGGTTCTGTTCCTCTATGCGATGATGGGCCTGCTGGACTATGTGCGCGGTCGGATCATGGCGCGGGTGGCCGCGCGGTTCCAATCCCGTCTGGATACACGCGTGTTTGACGCCGTGATGCGACGCTCTGCTGTGCGCCCTGATGCGTTGGCTGCAACCGGCCTGCGTGATCTGGAATCTGTGCAGCGCCTGATGTCATCCCCCGTGATCGGTGCCCTGTTCGATCTGCCATGGACGCCTGTGTTCCTGTTCGGGATTATGCTGTTCCATCCGTGGCTGGGATACCTTGCCATGTCCGGCGGTGCCGTTCTGATCGCGATCACACTGTTCAATCAGTGGCTCAGCCGGAAACCTACATTGGCGTCCCAACGCGCGGGCCACGCGGCAGATAAAACCGCCGAAGATATTCGCGCCGAGGCCGAGATGGTGCAGGCCTTGGGCATGCGCGATCAGGCGTTTGGGCGTTGGCAAACCGCCCGCGACACTTCGCTTGAGGCGCATATCGCGACCACTGATGTGACCGGCGGCTTTACCGTCATGACCAAAACATTCCGCATGATCCTGCAATCGGCAATGCTGGGTCTGGGGGCCTATCTGGTTCTGCAAAACGAACTGACCGCTGGTGCGATGATCGCGGGGTCAATCCTGTTGGGCCGTGCGCTGGCACCGATCGAACTGATCGTCGGGCAGTGGCCTATGGTCGAACGGGCGCGCAAAGGGTGGGACAACCTTGCCACCTTGCTGACCGAACATCCCGTCGAACAGTTGAAGACACAGCTTCCCGACCCGCGCGCGATTCTGAACGTTCAACAACTGACCATCGTGCCGCCGGGCGACCAGCAGGCGGCGCTGCGCATGGTCAGTTTCCAACTGAACCAAGGGCAGGCTTTGGGCGTGATCGGGCCGTCTGGTGCGGGAAAATCCACGCTGGCTCGCGCCCTGACGGGCATCTGGCATCCGGCGGGTGGCAAAATCCGTCTGGATGGCGCGACGCTGGATCAGTATGGCGTCGAACGGCTGGGCCGCCACATCGGGTACTTGCCCCAGCGCGTGACGCTGTTCGAAGGCACAGTCGCCGAAAACATCGCCCGCCTTCAGCCCGACGCCGACCCAGCCAAGATTGTCGAAGCCGCCAAAAAAGCCGCGGCGCACGACATGATCTTGAAGCTGCCCGAAGGCTATGACACCCGCATCAGCGCGACAGGCGGTCGTCTTTCCGGCGGGCAGATGCAGCGGATCGGTCTGGCCCGCGCGCTTTATGGTGATCCGGTACTTCTGGTTCTGGATGAGCCGAACTCGAACCTCGACAACGAAGGATCCGAGGCTGTGAACGCCGCGATCCGCGATTTCAAAAACACCGGACGCGCCGTGCTGGTCATGGCCCACCGCCCCGCCGCCATTCAGGAATGCGATCTGCTGCTGATGCTGGAAGGCGGGCAGCGCACGGCCTTTGGCCCGCGCGATGAGGTGCTGAAATCGGTGGTTTCGAATTACCAGCAACTCACAGGCGCCAAGAAAGCGCCGGGGGGCGTACGATGACCGACAAGAAACGCTATTCCGTCCGTGGATTTACGATGCTGGGTCTGTTGGGTCTGGCCATTCTGGTCGGCGGCTTCGGCACATGGGCCGCGATCACCAACATCTCGGGCGCGATCATTGCGCCGGGCCAGATCGTGGTCGACCGCAATCGTCAAATCGTTCAGCACCCTGATGGCGGTGTGGTGTCTGAAATTCTGATCGATGAGGGCGACACCGTTGTGGCCGATCAGGTTCTGCTGCGGCTCGATCCGACATTGCTACAATCGCGCCTGTCGATTGTCGAAAGCCAGTACTTTGAAATCATCGCACGGCGCGCACGGCTGCAGGCGGAACGTGACGGGCTGGAACAGATTTCCTTTCCTGAAGAATTGCTGACCGAGGCCGAAACTTCGGCCGAGGTGGCCGAACAGATCGAAGGCCAGCGCAGCCTGTTCGTGGCCCGCAAAGCATCGGACGCGCGCGAGTTGGAGCAGCTTCAGAAACGGGCTGACCAGATTGCCGACCAGATCGTTGGCATCGACGCCCAACAAGCGGCGCTGAACGAACAACTTGAACTGATCGAAAGCGAGTTGGTCGATCAGCAATCGCTGTTGGACAAAGGATTGGCGCAAGCCAGCCGTGTTCTGGCGCTGAAGCGCGAGAAATCGAACCTGATGGGCACCGTCGGTGAACTGACCGCACAAAAGGCCCAATCCGAAGGACGGATTACCGAACTGGACCTTGAAGCGATCAAGCTGGAAACCCAGCGCCGAGAAGAGGCGATAAGCGAAATCCGTGACCTTCAGGTCAATGAACGGGAAATGGCCGAAGAACGCCGCGCGCTTCGTGAACAGCTTGACCGGCTGGACATCCGCGCGCCCGTGTCGGGCGTGATCTATGGCCTGACGGTCTTTACGCCCCGTTCGGTCATCCGCGCGGCTGATCCGGTGCTGTTTCTAGTCCCGCAAGATCGCCCCCTGATCATCGAGGCCCGCGTCGACCCGATCCACATCGACCAGATCCGACTGGGGCAAGAGGTGCTTTTGCGCTTCTCGGCTTTGGACCAACGCAGCACACCGGAACTGGTGGGGCAGGTCACTCAGGTTTCTGCCGACGCGTTTCAGGATGATAACACCGGCCTCAACTTCTACATGGCTGAAGTGACGCTCTCCGAGGGCGAAATCGACCGCCTGCCAGAGGGTGTGACCCTGATCCCTGGCATGCCTGTCGAAAGCTTCCTGCGGACAGAAGATCGCACGCCCTTGGCCTATTTTGTCAAACCGCTGTCAGATTACTTTGCTAAGGCGTTCCGCGAAAGCTGACCCGCTGTCGTGATTGCGCCGAAAAGCGATCTTTCGCTGCGCGCGACAACGGCGTAGCGTGGCCGCAAAGCAAACACCTAAGGACACGACATGACACAAGATGCCCTGACAAAACTGGCCGAACTTGGCCTGACCCTGCCTGACGCCCCCGCACCTGCGGCGAACTACGTGCCGTTCGTCAAATCGGGCAACCAGCTGTTCGTTTCCGGCCAGATTTCCAACGGCCCCGACGGGCTGATTACAGGCAAACTTGGCGCGGACATGTCGGTCGAAGAGGGCGCTGCCGCCGCACAATCCTGCGCACTTAGCCTGATCGCCCAGCTGAACGCCGCCGTCGATGGCGATCTGAGCCGTCTGGTCCGCGTCGTCAAACTGGTGGGCTTTGTGAACTCGACCGCCGATTTCACGGACCAGCCCAAGGTCATCAACGGCGCGTCAGATCTGATGGTTGCGGTCTTCGGCGATGCTGGCCGCCACGCGCGCTCTGCCGTTTCTGCCGCATCCCTGCCCCTTGGCGTCGCGGTCGAAATCGAAGCGATTTTCGAGATCAACTGATGAAAACCCTGCCCGCCTCGTTTCTGGCCGCTCCGATTGCCCATCGCGCCTATCATGACATCCATGACGGACGTCCTGAAAACAGCCGCGCCGCAATCCGCGCGGCCATCGCGGCGGGCTTCGGAATCGAGATTGATCTGCAACTTTCCAAAGACGGTCAGGCCATGGTTTTCCACGACTATGACCTGCGCCGCCTGACACCCGAACAAGGTGCCGTGCGCCAGCGGACAGCGGCAGAATTGCAGGCCATTCCTCTGCTGCACGGTGACGAAGGCATTCCGACCCTGACCGAGGTGTTGGACATCGTCGCCGGCAAGGTCCCCCTGCTGATCGAAATTAAGGATCAAGATGGCGGTATGGGCCCCAACGTAGGCCCCTTGGATCAGGCCACCGCCGACGCGCTAATGGGCTACACAGGCCCCGTCGCCGTTATGTCGTTCAACCCGCATAGCATCGCCGAAATGGCCCGCCTTGCGCCTGACGTGCCGCGCGGCCTGACCACCAGCGCCTATGACCCGAACGATTGGAAAACGCTGAAACAGTCCACCTGCGACACGCTGCGCGATATCCCCGATCTGGAGCGTACCGGATCGTGCTTTATCAGCCACGAAGCCGCCGACCTGCCCCGCCCGCGCGTGGCCGAGATCAAGGCGCAAGGTCTGCCGATCCTGTGCTGGACAATCAGATCGCCGGAACAAGAGGCAGAGGCGCGGAAAATCGCGGATAATGTCACCTTCGAGGGCTACGCCGCTTGAAGCGCCGCCGCGGAACACCAGATACTTTGGTGCACGAGGGCCCATGACTGACATCACCGAAGATACAACTTTAACCATCAACGCGCTGTCGTCACTGGACCAGATCGACGCCGCCACATGGGATGCCTGCGCCTGCCCCGAGGCCGCAGATGGTGGCCGTCCGGTTGACCCGTTCACGACCTACCGCTTTCTGAAAGCGCTGGAAGACAGCGGATCCGTGGGGCCCGAAACGGGCTGGGATTCGCGCTATCTGACGGCTGAAATTGGCGGTCAGGTGATCGCGGTCGCGCCCCTTTACGGCAAATCCCATTCACAGGGCGAATACATCTTCGATCACAACTGGGCCCATGCCTATGAACAGGCGGGCGGGCGGTATTATCCGAAACTGCAAATGGCAGTGCCCTTCACCCCCGCCACAGGCCGCCGGTTTCTGACCCGCCCGGGCTATGACACCGTTGGCATGTCCGCCTTGGTTCAGGGGGCTGTCGAACTGGCCACACAGAACCATGTCTCTTCGCTGCACATCACCTTCTGCACCGAGGCCGAGGCGATCGCAGGCGGCAAAATGGGCCTGATGCGCCGCATCACCCAGCAGTTCCACTGGCTGAACGACAACTACGCCAGTTTCGACGATTTCCTGACCAGCCTGTCGTCGCGCAAGCGCAAAACCATCCGCAAGGAACGACGCACCGCGCAGGACTTCGGAGGAGAGATCGTCACCCTGATCGGCGACGATATCCAACCCGAAGATTGGGACAGCTTCTGGCAGTTCTATCAGGACACCGGCGCGCGCAAATGGGGCTCGCCCTATCTGACACGGGCGTTTTTTGATATCATCCACGACACAATGCGCGACGACATCGCCTTGGTCATGGCGCGGCGCGACGGGCAGAACGTGGCAGGCGCCATGAACCTGATCGGGCGCGATACGCTCTACGGACGATACTGGGGATGTATCGAAGATCATCCCTGCCTACACTTCGAAGCGTGCTATTATCAGGCAATTGATCTGGCGATTCAGCTGGGCCTGAAACGGGTCGAGGCCGGCGCGCAGGGCGAACACAAACTGGCCCGCGGCTATCTGCCTGCCGAAACCCATTCGCTGCACTGGGTCGCCGATGCCGGATTTGCCAACGCCATCGACCGCTATCTGGCCGAAGAACGCCGCGCGGTCAGCCACGACATAGAAGTCCTGACAAGCTATGGCCCGTTCCGGAAAACCGAAATCGAGGAACAACAATGATCGAAAAACTGAGCGAGACCGCCCGAAAGACGATGCTGGAACCCCTGTTCGACACAGGCTGGGCCATGGTCGATGGTCGCGACGCGATCAGCAAGACCTATACGTTTGAAACCTTCGTCGACGCGTTCGGCTGGATGACCCGCGCCGCACTGTGGGCCGAAAAATGGAACCATCACCCCGAATGGTTCAACGTCTACAACAAGGTCACTGTCACCCTGTCGACCCATGACGTAGACGGCCTGTCATCGCTTGATGCGAAACTCGCCCGCAAAATGGACAGCCTGTAGTTTGGGTATTTTCTGTCCCCAAATACCTTGGGGGAATTGGCCGCAGGCCAAGGGGGCAAAGCCCCCTCGCCCCTAGCCAGAATCACATCGCTTCCAGCAGTGTCTCACCAGCAGAAATGCTGCACTCGCCCGCCGCTTCTTCTTCGTTCAGGATGGTCACGACACCATCTTCAACCAGCATCGAGAAACGCTTGCAGCGGTCATAAAAACCAACCGGCGGTGCGGTGAATTCCATGCCGATCGCTTTGGTGAACGATGCATCGCCATCCGCCAGCATTGTCAGGCCCGCGTCTTCTGCGCCTGTGTTTTCCGCCCATGCCTTCATGACAAACGGGTCGTTCACGGCCACACAGATGATTTCATCCACGCCTTTTTCAGCAAACGCATCTTTGGTGCGGATAAAGCTGGGAACATGCGCCGCCGAACAGGTGCGGGTGAACGCGCCCGGAAGACCGAACAGAACAACCTTCCGTCCTTTCAGCTTTTCGGCCAGATCGACCGTCGCCGGACCCTCGTCGCCCATGACCAGAAATGTTGCATTCGGCAGTGTATCGCCTTTTTTGATAGCCATTACGCTCTTCCCAAATTTGCGTTTCGTTCTCTGCCAGATATAGGGTGCCCCAAGCAAAAACCAGTAAGGGTTCGAAAAGATGACAAAGGTCGTTGTTGTAGGTGCCGGACAAGCCGGCGCTTCGGTGGTTGCAAAGCTTCGCAACAAGGGGTTCGAAGGGGCGATCACCATGATCGGCGAAGAACCCGCCGTGCCGTATCAGCGCCCGCCGTTGTCCAAGGCCTACCTGCTGGGCGAGATGGAACTGGATCGTCTGTATCTGCGCCCCGAAAGCTTTTATGCGGACAACAACATCGACCTGATCCTGTCCAACAAAGTTCAGGCAATCGACCCTGCGGCAAAGACCGTCACAGTGGATGGCAAGACCGTGGATTATGACGAACTGGTGCTGACCACAGGGTCCTATCCCCGTCGCTTGCCCGCTTCGATTGGCGGCGATCTGGACGGTGTGTTCACGGTTCGCGGTCTGGCCGATGTAGATGCCATGCAGCCGCGTTTTACCGAAGGCGCCAAGGTGCTGATCGTCGGCGGTGGTTATATCGGGCTTGAGGCCGCAGCCGTCGCTGCCAAACTGGGTCTGGACGTCACGCTTGTCGAAATGTCCGACCGCATCCTGCAGCGCGTCGCAGCCAAGGAAACATCCGACTATTTCCGCAAGCTGCACACAGATCACGGCGTCAAAATTCTGGAAAGCACCGGCCTGAACCGCCTGACAGGTGAAGGTCATGTATCCGGTGCGGAACTTAGTGACGGCACCACGCTGGACGTGGATTTCGTGATTGTTGGTGTGGGGATCGTGCCCGCCACCGAACTGGCCGAGGCCGCAGGCCTTGAGATCGACAACGGCATCAAGATCGACAGCTTTGGCCGCACGTCCGATCCGCACATCTGGTCGGCAGGCGACTGCGCGTCCTTCCCCTACAAAGGCGACCGCCTGCGTCTGGAAAGTGTGGGCAACGCGATTGATCAGGGCGAAATCGTTGCTGAAAATATTATGGGCGCGGAAACGCCCTATACCGCCAAGCCGTGGTTCTGGTCGGACCAGTATGACTGCAAACTGCAGATCGCGGGCCTGAACGCGGGCTATGACCGTATCGTAACGCGCCAAGGGGCCGATGGATCGGTGTCCTACTGGTACTACAAGGGCGAAACGCTGCTGGCGCTGGACGCGATGAATGACCCTCGCGCCTATATGGTCGGCAAACGCCTGATCGAAAACGGCAAGTCGCCCAACCCGACGCTGATCGCCGACCCTGCCCAAGACCTCAAGCCGCTGCTCAAAGCGTGAGGATCATTGCAGGCACCCATCGCGGTCGCGCCCTGACCTCTGTGGGCAAGGGCGATCCGGGCGCACATCTGCGCCCGACCACCGACCGCGTCCGCGAAAGCCTGTTCAACATGCTGGCGGGTGGCCGTTTCGGCGACCCGTTTGATGGCGCGCAGGTGCTGGACCTGTTCGCAGGAACCGGCGCTTTGGGGCTAGAGGCGCTGTCGCGCGGGGCCGATCACGTGACCTTTGTCGACGACGGGCGCAAGGCCGGTCAACTGGTGCGCGCGAATATCAAGCTGTTGGGCGTGGGCGGGCAAACAACCGTGCTGGGCACCAACGCCACACGTCTGCCAGCCGCGACCACCCCCGCCACGCTGGTCTTTCTGGATCCGCCCTACGGCAAATCACTGGGGGAAAAGGCGTTGGCGTCGGCGCGTAACGCTAGCTGGATCGCGCCCGAAGCCCTGATCGTCTGGGAAGAATCCGCCCCAATGGACGCGCCCGAGGGCTTCGATTTTCTGGAACACCGCAAATACGGCGACACACATGTGACGCTAATGGAAGCGGTCTAAACCTCGCGCCCTGCCAGCTTGGCTGCGCGATGTGTCCAGAGCACGTGGCCCAAGGCCCCCAGTGCTCCGATCCCGCCTGCGATGCCCAACGCCAGAAGACCGAATTGTTCAAGCATCAGCCCGCCCACCGCCGCGCCAGAAGCCGTACCGACATAGATCGCGGCGGCGTTCAGGGCAAAGACCACGCTGGCCTCTTCCGGTGCTAGGGCCAGCAGGCGTATTTGCTGGGATGCCATAAAGGCCCAGCAGGACATGGACCAGAAGAACACCACGGCGAACAGTCCGAGCTTGGCAAAGGGCAACGCGGAAAACAGCGGCATCAGGACGATCAGCGCAAGGCATAGGATCACCAGCGTTTTGACAGCACCCAAGGCATCAGCCATCTGCCCGCCCAACTGGTTTCCTGTCACGGCGGCGATGCCGAAGATCAGCAGAACCAACGTGATCCCGTCACGGCCAAAGCCCATCGTGTCTGTCAGCAGCGGAGACAGGTAGGTGTAGATGATGTAGATCGGGCCAAGGAAAGCGGCGGTGAACAGAACCACCGCGATCAACAGCCCGTCCTTCAAAACCCGCCCCAGATCACGCAGCGACACGGGCTGAAGGCTTAGGCCCCTAGGCACACGCAGCCACACAACCACCAAGGCGATCAGAGCCAGCACAAGCACCATGACAAAGGCCATCCGCCAGCCGAATGTATAAGCCACCCAACTGCCCGCAGGCACGCCGAACACCTGCGCCAATGACAGGCCGAAGACCACATTTGCCAAGGCCCGCCCACGCACAGCCGCAGGTGACACCGCAGCCGTCACAGCCGCAGCGACAGGCGTGAACATCCCCGCGCCAGCCGCCGCCAAAGCGCGCGAGGCATAAAGTGTCGGCAAGTTCGGGGCAAAGGCACATCCCGCAGCGCCCAGCGCAAACATCCCCATGCCCAGCGCCAGAACGCGCCTGCGCCCGATGGCACCGGTTGCCGAAACCAGAAGCGGGGACAGGATTGCATAGGAAATGGCGTAAAACGTCATCAACCACCCCGCCGCCGCGCGCGAGATGGTGAAGGCGTCGGCCACCGGATCGATTAAACCGACCACGATGAACGCGCCCATGCCGATAACAAAGTTGCAGGCCGACAGCGCCCAGATCAGATCGGTGGGCGCCGAGGTATCCTTAGCCATAGGTGGGGTGGAACTTGCCTGCCGGTGACAGGGTAAAGATATCCACGCCATCCGCCGTCACACCGACGGAATGTTCGAACTGCGCCGAAAGGGATTTGTCGCGTGTGACCGCTGTCCAGTCGTCTGCCAGAACCTTGGTTTCGGGGCGTCCCAGATTGACCATCGGCTCGATTGTAAAGAACATGCCTTCTTCCAGCACAGCACCGGTACCGGCGCGGCCATAGTGCAGAACGTTCGGCGGGGCGTGGAACACACGGCCAAGACCGTGGCCGCAGAAATCCCGCACCACAGACATGCGCTGCGCTTCGACATAGGTCTGGATCGCGTTGCCGATGTCGCCGAATGTGTTGCCGGGTTTGACCATTTCGATCCCCAGCATCAGCGCATCATGGGTGACCTGAATAAGCCGTTCGGTTTTGCGCGACAGCTTGCCTGCCACATACATGCGGCTTGTGTCGCCATACCAGCCATCGACAATCACGGTGACGTCGATGTTCAGGATATCGCCATCCTTCAGTTTTTTATCGCCGGGGATGCCGTGGCAGACCACGTGGTTCACGCTGATACAGGTCGCGTGCTGATAGCCCTTATAGCCGATCGTCGCCGAAATCGCGTTTTCTTCCTCGATCCGGTTGCGGATGAAGTCATCAATCGCGCCAGTGGTCTGGCCCGGAAAGACATGCTCGGCAACTTCGTCCAACAACTGCGCTGCCAGACGACCGGCCTTGTGCATGCCGTCATAATCGCTTGCGTCGTAAATGCGGATGCCTTCGCGGGTCAGGCGGCCTCTTGCTTCGTTCAAAACGGGACTCCCGTAGCTTCGTTGCCCGTTATGTAATGCCGTTTTCGCCAAGAGGCCAGAGTAACGCCGCGGTGCGGCTAATTTCGAAGGCGTTGGCACCTAAGCGAAGGATGCAGGCAGCCACATGAGTATTGACCAATCCAACGGGACGTCCGACCATCTACCCTAGATTGAAAACAAAGGTTTTGGACTGTTGATTTACAAATTACTCGGCGTGATTTTCGGTGCCTCGGTGGCGGCAACTTTCTTCATTTGGAAAAGCCAGCAAGTCGACCAATCGTTAGAGCAAGACTTCGTCGAACTGTTCGAACGCTGCCGGACATCCATCGAAACCGGCCAGCCTTTTGACAGCACCGGATTAGAGGAAACCGAGGTTCGGAAAAATAGTCAGCAAAACTTCGGCATGTCGTCAGAGCAAGTCGCGTGGGCCCTGCCCGGTTCTGAATTTCAAGTTCTTTTAACCGCATGGGTTGGCCGAAATAACGTCACTCGGCATCTCTGCGACATTAGGCTTCAAGACGAACTTCGCCTTCTGAGCCCCGTTGAACAAGGGCTTCTGATGCGCCAATTCGCCATTCTTCAAGTCAAATACGTCGGCGCCAGAACACATAAACTCGACCCGCACATTGTTGTTTTGCCACCGTCATTATTTGACACTTTTTTGCTCGCTGAACGCAATCCAAGAGGATGTTCGGTGATCAATACGATCAGTATCGGGACTGATGGCTATTTCTTTTCCGCAGGCAGCGGCGAGCAGGCTACGAAAGAATGCGAGACCGAGAAGGCTGAGTTGGACTAGTCGCAGAGGCTCAAAAGAGAGCGTTTGCAAGTGACAAAAGTAATTTGACGTAAGTTATCAAAGGCCGAACCCGTTGTTTGACCGAACTTTCACACCCATCTGCTACAAGATTTCGCCAGAGGAGTAACAAGAGATAGCCGGCAAGAAACATCATCACGTTTGGCAAATGCTACAGCGCGGTTTCGCAACGGAACGCGGCAAGGACCATCAAGTCTGGGTATACAGCAAAGACCAACCTCCACGGCAAACTGTCACCAGAAAATTTGGAATGGAAAAATTTTTCTACGGCCCAGAAAACTCGCAAGCCGATAGAAATATTACGCGCTACGAGAACGATAACCAGAGTACAATTCAACAACTCAGACTACTGCCGAATGGTGAGAAAGTAGATAATGAGTTCTCGGCCACGTTAATTTCTCACCTAGAAGTCAGAAGCGCTTTTTTACGCGAAGAAATGGTGACCAGTTTTAAAAAGGGAATGTCTGGGCTGGGAAGCATTTTGCAAAAACCAGATCAGCTCCGCACTTTGTATAAAAAGTACCTAGAAGCGAACCCCGAGGAACTAGAGGCCTTTCTTCGCAGAAATTTCATTCCTGACAATAAAAAGGCACAGGCAAAAAGACTGATCGATGCAGCCTTGGATAACATGTCTGATGAAGCAATTTTGGCCTCAATGGGCCCTGCCGCGTCTATGCTCCGCGCACTCACTCAGACGATATCAGAGGTTGCAAAAGATGCTCAAAATCGAGTTCTAGCAGAAAATGCTTCCGGCCATGTTCGGATGAACCTGTATCGTAACTTCACGTATCGCATTTTTCGGCCAAATAGCGGCCAACTGATTTTACCCGACACAACACTTTGCTTCACCAAAGTTGGCGGAGCGGCGCCATTTGCACAAGAACGCGATACATTGGAGGGAGTAGTCTTACCTCTTTCTTCTTCGGTCGCGATAGTTGGGAGCAAGTCAGAGGAGACATCGTTTAATTTGAAGACTCTCAACCGACTACTTGCAGCTTGCTCCTTCAAGTCTTTCATAGCGAAAAACGATGAAAAAGAATTCCGATCATTGAGCGGTAGAATTGGAAAGTATGCGAAGTTGATTGATGATAAAGTCCTTGATTTTACTGTGGAAGATTTAGATTTGAGCCAAAAATAAAGCCCCACGATCCCAGTCAAGTGACAGCACATGTGCTGAAGTCGTTTGTTTCTCTCTCATTTCAAACAGATTGCAAAAATGATCTACACAAACGGCAACTTCCGACCCAGCGTGATCTGCTCTGGTGTGATCTGGCAATCGTAGGCGATGACCTCGACGCCCTGTTTGGAGGCCTCGGCAAACGCCTGTGCGTAGGCAGGGTCAATGTCAGCGGCCAGTCCGACGCGGTCGGCGTCTGTGCGTTGCACCAGATAGAGCATCACCGCCCGTGCACCTGCCTGAGACATCTGCGCCAGTTCCACCAGATGTTTGGTCCCGCGTTTGGTCACGCTGTCGGGAAACTCGGCCAGACCGGTGTGGCGCATGAGGGTGACTGATTTGACCTCGACATAGGTGTCGGGCTGATCCGCGCCTTGCAGCAGAAAATCGATCCGGCTGTTTTCGCCGTATTTCTGTTCGGGCCTGACCGTGTCGAACTGCGTCAACCCCTCGACCAGCCGGCCCTGAATGGCGGCTTTCAGCATGCGGTTCGGCACGGCGGTGTCCACGCCTGTGAATGCGCCGCTATCGTGTTCTACCAGCTTCCACGCCCATTTCAGTTTGCGCTTGGGATCGTCGTTCGGCTCCAGCCAGACGCGCAGCCCTTCGTCCGCCAGACCCATCATCGATCCGGGGTTGGCGCAATGGGCCGTGACCTGTCGCCCGTCTTCAAGACGGACATCTGCCAGAAAGCGTTTATAGCGACGTATCAGCCGGGCGGGGACGAGAGGGGTTTGAAAGCGCATGGTGCCGCCCTATAGCTTGTCCCGAAGACAACGCCAAGGAGTGCCGCCATGTCCAACCCTACAGCCGCAATGCTGGTAATCGGTGACGAAATCCTGTCGGGCCGGACCCGCGATGCGAACATGCACTATCTGGCGGGCGAAATGACCAAGATGGGCATCGACCTGAAAGAGGTGCGCGTGGTCAGCGATGATCGTGATGCGATCATCCGTGCCGTGAATGATCTGCGCGGTGGGTATGACTCGGTCTTTACCAGCGGCGGTATTGGCCCGACCCATGACGACATCACCGCCGATTGCGTGGCGGCGGCCTTTGGTGTGCATATCGACGTGCGTGATGATGCCCGTGCGCTTTTGGCCGCCTTCTATGAACAAACAGGCCGCGAGTTGAACGAGGCACGGCTGCGTATGGCGCGTATTCCGGACGGCGCGACGCTGATCGACAATCCGGTTTCTGTGGCACCGGGCTTCAAGCTTGAGAATGTCTATGTCATGGCCGGTGTGCCATCCGTGTTTCAGGCCATGCTGGCCAGCATCACGCCCACGCTGACCGGTGGTGCGCCGCTGTTGACCCAGTCCATTCGCATCGAACGCGGCGAAGGCGATATCGCGGCCCCCTTGGGCAAACTGGCCGAAGAGTTCTCGGACCTCAGCTTTGGGTCCTACCCCTTCCAACACAATGGTGTGCATGGTGCGAATATCGTGATCCGTGGTACCGATGGCGCACGCGTTGAGGCGGCAGCGATCCGAGTGGCAGGACTATTTGACGAATGACCAAACCCGATATCCAGAAACTGTATGATGTGACCGAGGCCACATGGCCGCCCGCTGCGCGCTTTGATCTGGGGCCTGTCACGCTCCGCGATGGTGCGGGCGGTGGCAAACGTGTGTCGGCGGCGACGGCACAAGATGGCTGGTCTGCTGACGATCTGGACGCCGCAGAGGCACGGATGAATGAGATGGGGCAGCAGCCGCTTTTCATGATCCGCGAAGGTCAGGATGATCTGGACGCCGCGCTGGATGCCATGGGCTATAAGGTCATTGATCCCGTCTATGCCCGCATGTGTCATGTGTCGAACCTGACAGATCTGCCGATCCCGCGTGTCACGGCCTTTGCCATTTGGGAACCCTTGGCCATCATGCGTGATATCTGGGCCGAAGGCGGTATCGGAGCGGAACGGCTGGCCGTGATGGACCGTGCCTGCGATCCCAAGACCGGTATTCTGGGCCGCGTCGATGACAAGCCCGCCGCCACCGCCTTTGCCGCGATCCATGACGGGGTCGCCACGGTCCATGCAGTGGAAACCCGCGTTGCGCACCGCCGTAAGGGCATGGGCAAATGGGTCATGCGTCAGGCCGCGCATTGGGCGGCGGCCAATGGGGCCGACTGGATCGCGATCCTTGTGACCACCGGCAACGAAAGTGCAAATGCGCTGTATGAATCCTTGGGTATGGAGATCGTCGGCAAGTATCACTACCGTATCAAAGCCTAATAGGAGGATCGGCAGCATGACCAAATCAGATCAAGTCACCGCACTGGACCTGCCCATGGTCGACCCGCTGCCGCCGGAAACCCAACGCTATTTCGACATTTGTCAGGAAAAGCTTGGGATGATCCCGAATGTTCTGAAGGCCCACGCCTTTGACATCGACAAGCTGAACGCCTTTACCGCTTTGTACAACGACCTGATGCTGGGCGACTCTGGCCTGAGCAAGCTTGAACGCGAAATGATCGCGGTCTGCGTCAGCAGCATCAACAAATGCTTTTATTGCCTGACGGCGCATGGGGCGGCTGTGCGCCAGCTGTCTGGCGATCCGAAACTGGGCGAAGCGCTGGTGATGAACTGGCGGGCGGCTGATTTGTCTGATCGGCAGGTCGCGATGCTGACATTCGCCGAAAAGGTCACCAAAGCATCCCATGAAGTGGTCGAAGCCGACCGTCAGGCGCTGCGCGATGCTGGTTTCAGTGATCGCGACATTTGGGATATCGCCAACGTGACCGGCTTTTACAACATGTCGAACCGTGCGGCCTCTGCCGTCGATATGCGGCCTAATGACGAATACCATGCGCAGTACCGTTAAATCGGCGCTCACTGCATTTTTGTTGCTGGCGGGTCTGCCTGCCGCAGCGCTGGATCTGGAACTGCCGATCAGCGCACAGTTGTCCGTCGCGACATCAGACCCGCTTTCCAGCTACCGCCTGCCCGTCGGCAAATGGACCGAGGAAACGGGCGTGCCCGTGAAGGTCTATGAAGGGGCGATTGAACGTCAGGCATGGCGTTTGGCGGGCAACAGCGCGACCACCCTGCAAATGATGGATCCGTTGCGCGACGATCTGACGGACGCCGGATACGAGATCGTGTTTCAATGCGCCAATCAGGGCTGCGGCGGGTTCGATTTCCGCTTTGATATCGAGGTGCTGCCCGCGCCCTCGATGCATGTGAACCTGATCGACTACCGGTTCCTGTCTGCCGAACACCCGACCGAAGGCGCGATCAGCATCCTGACCAGCCGCAACCAAGCCGCAGGTTTCATCCAGATCATCCGCGCGGGCGGCACGCAAAAGCAATCTGTGAATGTCGAAACCACGGCCCTTCCCGCCGAGGTGGCGACAGGCGATATTATCGGATCGCTCGAAACGCTAGGCCACGTCGTTCTAAGCGATATGCGGTTCAAGGCGGGTTCATCCGAGCTGGCCGATCAGGTTCCGTCTCTGGATCAACTGGCCGCCTATCTGAAGACGCGGCCTGACCGTATGATCGTCTTTGTCGGGCACACGGATGCCACCGGATCGCTTGCCGCCAATCAGGCGCTTTCCCTGCGCCGCGCGGCGTCTGCGGTGGACTATCTGCAAGATCGCCATGGCATCACCAGCGCCCAGATTTCTGCGGACGGGGTCGGGTATCTGTCGCCCATCGCGACCAATCTGACCGAAGAAGGCCGCATCAAAAATCGCCGCGTCGAGGCTGTTCTGATCTCGACCGAATGATTTCTCTTTTGTCGTCGCGGCGACTCTGGCAAAGTGCGATCCAAATTTGATCAAATTATGGATCGAGATCGCCATGAAAGACGAAAACTTCCTGAAGGAAAACAATGCGCGCCATCTTTGGCACCCCATGGGTCACCCCGGTGATGCGCAACAAAACCCGCCCAAGATCATCACGGGTGCGGAAGGTGTGAAGATCACTGATATCGACGGCCATTCCGTTGTGGATGCCGTGGGCGGCCTGTGGTGCGTGAACCTTGGCTATTCTAACGACGTGGTGAAAGAGGCGATCTCGAAACAGCTGTACGATCTGCCCTACTATTCGGCCTTTGCGGGGTCGACGAACCCACCAGCGATCGAAGCCAGCCATGCGGTGCGCGAATTCTTTGAAGAAGACGGAATGGCGCGGGTGTTCTTCACCTCGGGCGGCTCGGATTCTGTCGAAACCTGCCTGCGTCTGGCGAGGCAGTATCATCGCCTGCGCGGCGAACCGACACGGACTAAATTTCTGTCGCTGAAAAAGGGCTATCACGGCACGCACTTTGGCGGCGCTTCTGTAAACGGCAACAACCGGTTCCGCCTGAACTATGAACCGCTGCTGCCCGGCTGCCACCACCTGCCCGCGCCCTACCCCTATCGCAACCCGTTCAATGAAACGGACCCAGCAAAACTGGCGCAGAACATCGCCGCCGTGCTTGAAGATGAAATCGCCTTCCAAGGTGCGGAAAACATCGCCGCCCTGATCATGGAGCCGATCCTTGGCGCCGGCGGTGTGATCGTGCCCGACGAGACCTTTATGCCGCTGATGCGCGAGATCTGTGATCGCCACGGCATCCTGCTGATCTCGGACGAGGTCATCACCGGTTTTGGCCGCACAGGCGACTGGTCCGGTGCGCGTCACTGGGGTGTGAAGCCGGATATGATGAGCACGGCCAAAGGCATCACATCGGGCTACTTCCCTGTGGGTGCCGCGCTGTTCAGCGACAAAGTGGCCGAGGTGTTTGAAAGCGCCGGTGCCGATGGCGCAATCTTTACCGGCTACACCTATTCCGCCCATCCGGTGGGTGCCGCTGCGGTGATCGCGACGCTGTCCGAAACCAAACGCCTGAGCACTGCCGCCAACGCAGGCCCGCGTGGCACACAGCTGTACGAAGGTGTTCAGAAACTGGCCGAGAAATACGACATCATCGGCGATGTGCGCGGTGGCCACGGGTTGATGACGGGAATCGAGATCGTGTCGGACAAAGCGGCGAAAACGCCGATGGATGCCGCCACGATGAAGCGTATCCACGAAACCACCTATCAGGCAGGCGCGATGGTGCGTCTGGGGATGCACAACATCCTGATGTCGCCGCCGCTGACCATTACAGAAGACGAAGTGAACGTCATCCTGTCGGCGCTTGATGCGGGCTTTGCTGCCGCCTGATCCGACGGTTCAGACAAAAGAAAAGGGCATCGCGAACCTGTCGCGATGCCCTTTTTGATTTCTAGCGTTGCCCGCGATTAGGCGACGTCGAATGCCAGCGGCTTGACCTGGTTGAACAGGCCGGTTGCTTCCAGCTTGCCCAGAACTTCGCCCGGGACCGGTGCGTCAACGTACAGCAGAGCAATCGCTTCGCCCTTCACGGCCGCACGGCCAAGGGTGAAGTTCGCGATGTTGACGTCGTTGGTGCCCAGCGTCTGGCCCAGCGTACCGATGATGCCCGGAACGTCTTCGTTTGTGGTGTACAGCATGTGTGCGCCGACCTCGGCATCGATGTTGATGCCTTTGATCTGGATAAAGCGCGGCTTGCCATCCGAGAAGACAGTACCGGCGATCGAACGTTCACGTGTGTCGGTGACAACGGTCACTTTGATATAGCCGTCAAACGCGCCCGACTTTGCCTGATTGGTGGTCGAGATTTTGATGCCACGCTCTTTCGCGATGACCGGCGCGGAAACCATGTTCACGTCGGGGTTCGCGCGCTTCATTATGCCAGCCACAACCGAGCAGTTCAGCGCAGCAAGGTTCATCTCGGACACGGAACCGTCGTACAGGATGTTGATCGCCTTGACCGGCTCGTCTGTCATCTGGCCGATGAAGCTGCCCAGATGGTCAGACAGTTTGATCCACGGGCCCATGACCTTGGCTTCTTCCGCTGTCACGGACGGCATGTTCAGAGCGTTCTCAACGGCGCCTGTCAGCAGGTAGTTGGACATCTGGTCAGCAACCTGAAGCGCCACGTTTTCCTGCGCTTCTGTTGTCGCGGCACCAAGGTGCGGTGTGCAGACAACGTTCGGCAGGTTGAACAGTGGGTTTTCTTTTGCAGGCTCGACCGAGAACACGTCGAACGCTGCACCAGCCACGTGGCCGGATTTCAGCAGTTCTGCCAGTGCTTCTTCGTCAACCAGACCACCGCGGGCACAGTTGATAATGCGCACGCCTTTTTTGGTCTTGGCCAGGTTTTCCTTGGACAGGATGTTGCGTGTCGTGTCTGTCAGCGGAACGTGCAGCGTGATGAAGTCAGCGCGCGCCAGCAGGTCTTCCAGTTCGACCTTCTCGACACCCATTTTCTGGGCTTTCTCTTCGCTCAGGAAAGGGTCGTATGCTGCAACTTTCATCTTCAGGCCACGGGCGCGGTCACAGACGATACCACCGATGTTACCGGCACCGATGACGCCCAGTGTCTTGCCTGTCAGCTCGACACCCATGAACTTGGACTTTTCCCATTTGCCAGCGTGTGTGGATGCGGACGCTTCGGGGATCTGACGCGCAACAGCGAACATCATCGCGATGGCGTGCTCGGCTGTTGTGATCATGTTGCCGAACGGCGTGTTCATGACGATCACACCTTTTTTCGACGCGGCTTCACGGTCGACGTTGTCGACACCGATACCGGCGCGGCCGATGACTTTCAGGTTTGTCGCCGCTTCAAGGATCTTGTCGGTGACTTTGGTGGCGGAACGGATCGCCAGACCGTCGTACTGACCGATCACTTCAGCCAACTTGTCCTTGTCTTTGCCAAGGTCGGGCTGGAAATCAACGTCGATGCCACGATCGCGGAAGATCTGAACGGCGGCTTCGGACAGTTTGTCGGAAATAAGAACTTTGGGGGCCATGTCTCTTGGTCCTTTGGATGTATCTCTGGGTCACGGGCGCGCGTCAGGCGCACCCGCTGATATGTCAGGAAAGTAGTCGGATCAGGCCGCTTCGGTCTGGGCTTCGATCTCGGCGTGGAAGGCCCATTCAAGCCACGGCAGCATGGCCGCAACGTCAGACTGTTCCACAGTACCACCGCACCAGATGCGCAGACCGGCAGGCGCGTCACGATATGCGCCGATGTCCAGTGCAACACCTTCCGCTTCCAGACGCTTGGCTACGGCCTTGGCAAAGGCTGCGCCGTCCTGAATGCGGTCGTCGGTGAACTTCAGGCAGACCGATGTGTTCGAACGTGTCGCCGGATCTTCGGCAAGGTTCGCGATCCAGTCGTTCGCATCGCAGAAATCCCAAACGGTTTTCGCGTTTGCATCCGCGCGGGCCATCAGACCTTTCAGGCCGCCTTCGGCGCGTGCCCAGTCCAGAGCGACAAGGTAATCTTCAACCGCCAGCATAGAGGGCGTGTTGATTGTCGCGCCTTCAAAGATACCGTCGATCAGCTTGCCGCCTTTGGTCAGGCGGAAGATTTTCGGCAGGGGCCATGCGGGTGTGTAGCTTTCCAGACGTTCAACAGCGCGGGGGCTGAGAACCAGAATGCCATGCGCCGCTTCGCCGCCCAGAACCTTCTGCCAAGAGAAGGTGGTCACATCCAGCTTGTCCCACGGCAGGTCCTGCGCGAAGGCGGCGGATGTTGCGTCACAGATCGTCAGACCTTCGCGGTCAGCGGGGATCACGTCGCCGTTTGCAACGCGGACGCCCGATGTTGTGCCGTTCCATGTGAACACAACGTCTGTGTTGTAATCAATGGACGCCATATCGACGATCTTGCCGTAGTCGGCTTCCAGAACGTCAGCGTCGATTTTCAGCTGCTTGACCACGTCGCTGACCCAGCCAGAGCCGAAGCTTTCCCATGCGACCATGGTTGCTTTGCGTGCACCCAGAAGCGACCACATAGCCATTTCAACCGCGCCGGTGTCGGACGCAGGAACGATGCCGATTTTGTAGTCTGCAGGGATGCCCAGAATTTCGCGCGTGCCTTCGATGGCCGCTTTCAGCTTGTCCTTGCCGACTTTCGCACGGTGCGAACGGCCAAGTGCCGCGTCCTGCAGCAATTCGAGCTTGAATGTGGGGATTTTGGCGCAGGGGCCAGAGGAGAAACGCGGATTAGCCGGCCGCGTTGCCGGAGTGGTCAGTGCCATGTTGTGATACCCTCACAGATATATGCCCTTCGTTGGGGAAGGGTGTCCCACCGCCGAACCTATTGCGTTGCTTGAAATCGCGCAATGGGGATTCTGCACCTTGTGACCGCCTGTCGCATTTTTTTCATGAATGGTCGGTTCCGATAGGAAACTTCGGATTTTGGCGGGGCTGGACGCTTTCATGTCAGGCAGGCCCATAGTCCCAGTGAACCCTTCCGTTCCGCCCGCGCATTGCGTATGTCCCCCGTCAAAACCCCTGTTCGACTGCGTGAAAGAGACGCCATGTATACCGTCACCCTTTTGACCAACCCCGAAACCCCCGCCCTGCAACCCGCCGCCGCAGATGCGCTGCGCAATGCGTGGGGCGGTGGCGATATCCAGTGGTTGGCCGCGGATGAGGCCTGCGCCTTTAACATCGCAGAAATCCCCGAAAACCGCTGGCAGGTGTGGGAAGACATGCAGGCGCTGAAAACCGATATGGTGATCCAGCCCACAGCCACACGCCGCAAAAAGATGCTGCTGGCGGATATGGATTCGACCATGATCCAGCAGGAATGCATCGACGAGCTGGCAGAAGAGGCCGGCGTCGGCGCGCATGTCAAAGACATCACCGCCCGCGCCATGAACGGCGAGTTGGATTTTGAAGGTGCGCTGACGGAACGCGTGGCGCTGCTCAAAGGTCTACCGGAAAGCGTCATTGATCAGGTCCTGCAAACACGCATCACTCTGATGCCGGGTGGCAAGACACTGCTGGCGACCATGAAAGCAAACGGTGGCTATGCGGCGCTGGTGTCGGGCGGGTTTACAGCCTTCACATCCAAAGTTGCGGCGGAACTGGGCTTTGACGAAAACCGCGCCAACACGCTTATCGCCGAAAACGGCACCCTGACTGGCGAGGTCGGCCGCCCGATCCTTGGCCGCGAAGCCAAAGTGTCGGCGCTGGAAGAGATCAGCAAACGTTTGGGCATATCCGAAGCAGACGTCCTCGCCGTGGGTGACGGTGCCAACGATCTGGGTATGCTCGGCCGCGCAGGCACTGGCGTTGCCCTGCACGCGAAACCCTCGGTGCAGGCGCAGTGCGATGTGCGCGTGAATTTCGGCGATCTGACCGCCCTGCTGTACCTGCAGGGCTATGCCAAATCCGAATTCGTCTAAGGCTTAGGCCATCAAACCCGGCGCGGGGCGAATCTGCCCCGTGACCAAACCGGCGCGGTTCTTGATGTCTGGGTTCAGGAAGCGTTTTACGTCGGGATGATCCGCATCCAGCGCGCCCATGCGCACCAGAACCGCCGCAATCGCGCATTCCGCACCGCGTGTCGCGCCATCCACACATTTCACCGCCACACCAATCCCGCGCTGCGGCAGGATCGCGATGAAATAACCTTCGGCCCCTGTTTTCAGCGCAACCGGTTCCTTGGCCGCTTGCATCAGAAGGGTGCAAGCGCGACCTTGGCCCGCGACAAGCATCGGATGCGCGATCATCGCCTCGGTCAGTTGCGCAGCAGCACGGCTTAGCGAATCGTCACGGGACGCGGCAGTAGCAAAGAACGCCATCGCGCGCGCCATACCGGCCATCGACGTCCCGAAATTCGGCGCAGAACAGCCATCGATCCCGTAACCGGGGCTGGGCATTCCCGTGGCAGATTCGAACATCTCTTTCGCGATTTGCTGGACGGGATGATCCGGTTCCACATACTCGGAGCCACCACCAAGATACTTGTTCAGCGTCAGAAAGCCCGAGTGTTTGCCGGAACAGTTGTTGTGACACTGATTAGGGCATTCACCGTCGCGGATCATCTGAAGCTTCAGCTCTTTATCGCGCGACACCTCGGGCCCACAGCGCAGATCGCTTTCGGACAGGCCGATATGATCCAGCCACGCCATAACCGCGTTGGCGTGCAACGGCGCGCCCTGATGGCTGGCACAGGCCAATGCCAGATGTTCGCTGTTCAGCCCGAATGCCCGCGCAGCCCCTGTCGCCACCAAAGGCAGCGCCTGCATCATCTTGGCCGAGGACCGAGGCAGAATGATTGCTTCGGGATCGCCCCAGGCTTCGATGATTCCCGACTGGTCTGACACCACGATATGGCCGTTGTGCAGGGACTCGGCGATAGGTCCACGCCAGACTTCTGCGATGGGTGCGGGCACAGGCATACTGTTAATCCTTGGACAGTGGCGAATATCTGCCAACAGGGGTTTTCGCTACGTGAAAAAACGCGCTACAATCGCGCTCATCACATTGGGTTGACGTGGCAACATAAGCTTGGACAAAACAAACGCAACCCGCCTTCATTGGGGCATGAGGATCGCTGGAGAGTGGATAAATGAATTCTTGGACGACACGCGTCATCAGCAGCGCAGTACTTCTTGCGGCCGCGAATATGGCCGCTGCTCAGCAGGAAAGCACAAACCGGGTTAACGCGATCACCGCTTGGTCGGTGTTCGAAGAAAAAGACCCGCGCGAATGCTGGGCCGTTTCGACCTACAAGGAAAGCGTCAACACCAAGAACGGCAATGTCGTCGCGGTGACACGGGGCGATATTCAGTTGATGGTGTTCTACCGTCCTGACGCCGGCGTGAACGGTCAGGTTGCTTTCACAGGTGGCTATCCTTTTGCCGAAGGGTCAACCGTGAACGTAAATGTAAGCGGGACAGAGTTCGAACTCTTTACCGAAGGTCAGTGGGCATGGCCCGCAACCCCGCAAGACGACGTGAAACTGGTCACCGCAATGAAACGCGGTGCCGATGCGGTTCTGACGGCACGGTCGTCGCGCGGCACCCAGACCAAAGACACGTTTTCGCTGATCGGCTTTACCGCAGCTGTCGAGGACGCCGCGAAACGCTGCCAATAAGCGAAGCTTTCGCACTGAAAACACGCAAGGCCAGAGGCAACTCTGGCCTTTCTCCGTTGAAAACGGACCGGAACGCTTTTCTTTTGGATTCCGTTTCGCTTTCCTATATGAGGCAGGACTTCTGAACAGGAGCCGACCATGAGCGCATCTGCACCGATCACACAGGACCTCGTGACAATCCCCCGCAAAATGCCGGAGGGACCGACCAATATCGTCGGTCTGACACGTGACACCTTGCGCACCGCTTTGATCGAAGCGGGCACAGCCGAAAAGCAGGTCAAGATGCGCGTCAATCAGATCTGGCAGTGGATTTATCACTGGGGTGTCCGTGATTTCATGGACATGACCAACCTTGCCAAAGACTACCGCCAACTTCTGGCTGATAACTTTGTGATCGAGCTCCCCGAGATCGTGTCGAAACAGGTCTCGGCTGACGGCACACGCAAATATCTGGTCAAAATCGCGGGCGGCCACGAGGTTGAAGTCGTCTACATCCCCGAAGCCGATCGCGGCACGCTTTGCATTTCGTCGCAAGTGGGATGCACGCTGACCTGTTCGTTCTGCCACACAGGCACCCAGAAACTGGTGCGCAACCTGACCGCTGGTGAAATCGTCGGTCAGATCATGCTGGCGCGTGACGATCTGGGCGAATGGCCCAAACCCGGCGAGAAGAAAGACGAAACACGTCTGCTGTCCAACATCGTTCTGATGGGCATGGGCGAACCGCTTTATAATTTCGAAAACGTCCGCGACGCGATGAAAATCGCTATGGACCCCGAAGGCATTTCCCTGTCCCGCCGCCGCATCACCCTGTCGACCAGCGGCGTGGTTCCCGAAATCGCCCGCTGCGCCGAAGAAATCGGCTGCCTGATGGCCGTCAGCTTCCACGCCACCACAGATGAGGTCCGTAACAAGCTGGTCCCCATCAACAAGCGCTGGAACATCGAAGAACTGCTGAACGCCCTGCGCGAATACCCGCGCCTGTCGAACTCGGAACGGATCACCTTTGAATACGTGATGCTGAAAGACGTGAACGACACGGATGCCGATGCACGTCGTCTGGTCAAACTGATCCAAGGCATCCCTGCCAAGATAAACCTGATCCCGTTCAACGAATGGCCCGGGGCCCCCTATGAACGCTCGGACTGGAGCCGGATCGAGGCATTTGCCGACATCATCTACAAAGCCGGCTACGCCTCGCCCATCCGTACCCCGCGCGGCGAAGACATCATGGCCGCCTGCGGTCAGTTGAAATCGGCCACCGAACGCGCCCGCAAATCACGCCGCGAAATCGAGGCCGAAACAGCGCAACGCTAGTCCAGCGCGCCTGCCCGAGGACGAAGGCCAAAGGCCTGAGGACGAGACAGGCCTGCGCGCGCGACAGCGCGCTCAATCAAATAAAAAACCCCGCCACGGATACCGCGGCGGGGGCAGTCAGCCCAGGAACGGGCAGGGAATGCTTACCAGTCTTTCGGGCCTTTATCGGCGAACTGGTGGACAAGAAAATCAATGAAAGCGCGCACTTTGGGCTGGGTGAAACGACCCGGCGGGTAGACCGCGTAGATGCCCTGCGTGTCGATCGGCAGATCGGGGATCGCATCTTCGACCAGTCCCTGCTCCATCGCATCCGCATAAAGAAACGACGGCAGGTAGGCGATGCCAAGACCAGCGATACACGCGTTCAACAGCGACTGACCGTCATTCACCGACAACCAGCCAGCGGTACGCACCTGACGCTTTTCACCGGACGGGGCCGTGACCTTCCAGACATTGCCAGAAGACTGGTTCGAATAGTGCAGAAGCTTGTGTTCGTTCAGATCGTCGATCCGTGTCGGACGGCCGAATTTCTCGAAATACGACGGGGCCGCGATCATCCGTTTGGTGGTTTCCGTCAGCTTACGTGCCCGCAGCGTGGAATCTTCCAGCTCACCAATCCGCACGGCCATATCAAAGCCTTCCGAGATCAGTTCGACATAGCGGTTGTTAAGAACCATGTTTACCGTGATGTCCGGGAACTCGGCCAAGAAATCACCCAGAACAGGGCTTAGGTGGTTTACCCCGAAATCCGTTGCCACGCTGATGCGCAGCAGGCCGGATGGCGCAGATTGCATGGATGTGACCAGCGCATCCGCCTCACCCGCATCATTCAGAACGCGTCGTGCGCGGTCATAGTAGGCCAAGCCGATTTCGGTCGGCGATACGCGGCGTGTGGTCCGGTTCAGCAAACGCGCGCCCAACCGTGCCTCAAGCGATGAGACATGTTTCGAGACGGCGGATTTCGAAATCCCCATCTTCTTGGCTGCGTCCGTGAAGCCGCCCTGATCCACCACCGTGGCAAAGGCCTCCATCTCAGTCAGGCGATCCATGCACTGGCTCCTTGAAAACTCTCGTGTCCATGGTTGTATGCCCCCCAATCTGGGCACAAACTTGGCGTCACGCAGACAATTAGTAGGTTTTTGGCCGAGTGTTCCAAAGCTGGAAACAGAGTTAACCGCACGAAAAAGCCCCCGCCAAACCGGGCGAGGGCCTTGTTTTACTGGCTTTTCTAGACCTGAACCTCACGCGGCGACGCGGTAATGCGTGCCTTCTTCGATCTCTTCGATAATTTTCGCGACGAAATCCGGCAGGTCATCTGGGTTGCGGCTGGTGACAATGCCACGGTCTGCGACAGCGGATTGATCGATAACCTTCGCACCCGCATTGGCAATGTCGGTGCGCAGCGACGGATAGGACGTCGCTTCAAGCCCGCGCAGCACGTCGGCCTCTGCCAACAGCCACGGCGCGTGGCAGATCGCGGCAATCACTTTGCCCTGATCGAAGAACCCTTTGATCAGCGTGATCGCATCCTTATCGCGGCGCAGGATATCAGGGTTGATCAGACCACCGGGCAGTACCAGCGCGTCATAATCCATCGCGGACACTTTGTTCAGCGCGGTATCCACGTTGACCGTGTCGGACCAGTCGCTGCCTTTCCAACCACGGATGGCTTTACCGTCAGTCGAGGCGACATGCACCTCGGCCCCTGCTTTGGCCAGTTCATCGCGGGGGACTTCCAGTTCGGATTGTTCAAAGCCGTTGGTGGCAATGATCAGAATCTTTGCATCTTGAATACGGGGCATTGTGGCCTCCTTTGCGTTTCGCGTTGCGTTCACAAACCAAACGAAGGCCCCCGTGGGGATGTTCCATAAAAAAAGGCCGCCAGCTGGAATGCGTCGGCGGCCTTTGTTGTCTGTTCCCGATTAAAGCGAGGCTGCCAATCGCGTGCCCTGATCAATCGCGCGTTTCGCGTCCAGTTCCGCCGCCACATCCGCGCCGCCGATCACATGAGGGGTCACACCCTTTTCGATCAACGCGTCGGCAAGGCTGCGTTCGCTCAGCTGACCCGCGCACAGGACAACGGTGTCACAGGCGATCACCTCGGGACGTTCACGCGCTTCGCCATAGCTGATGTGCAGCCCTTCAGCGTCGATCTTTTCATAGTTCACACCGGCCTTCATCTGTACCGCTTTCATCTGAAGCCCTGCGCGGTGAATCCAGCCCGTGGTCTTACCCAGACGCTTGCCCGGTTTTTCTGCCTTGCGTTGCAACAGCGTGACCTCGCGCACCGGCGCATCGGGTTGCGGGCCTTCGGGGGCCAGCCCCGAACGTGCCTCGGACGGGTCGGTGACGCCCCATTCCTTCATCCACTCGGGCAGGTTTGTGGTCGGGCTGTCGTCGGTCACAAGGTATTCGGAGATATCAAAGCCGATGCCGCCTGCGCCGATCACGGCGACGCGTTTGCCAACCTCGGCCCCGTCGCGCAGCACATCGATGTAGGAAAGAACGTTCGGTCCGTCCTGACCCGGAATTTGCGGATCGCGGGGGATGACGCCGGTGGCTATGACCACCTCGTCAAAGCCCGCCAGATCGTCAGAGCCAACCGCTTGACCCAGTTTCAACTCCACACCCGACTGTTCCACCATTGTGCCGAACCAGTCGACCAGACCGTAGAATTCTTCCTTGCCCGGAACACGTTTCGCCATGTTCAACTGGCCGCCCAGCTTGTCGGCCTTATCAAACAGCGTCACCTTGTGACCACGCTGTGCCGCCGCGATGGCGGTGGACAGACCTGCAGGGCCAGCGCCAACAACCGCCACAGTTTTAGGCGTGTCGGTCGGTTTCAGAACCAGTTCCGTTTCATAGCCCGCACGCGGGTTCACCAGACAGGACGACACCTTGCCCATGAAGGTGTGATCAAGGCACGCTTGGTTACAGGCGATACAGGGGGCGATTTCGGCCGCACGCCCCTCGGCCGCTTTGGCCACGAAATCCGGATCGGCAAGGAACGGACGCGCCATCGACACCATATCGGCGCAGCCGGTGGACAGCACCTCTTCTGCGACCTCGGGGCTGTTGATGCGGTTGGATGTGATGATCGGGATACCGACCTTACCCATCAGCTTTTTCGTGACCCACGCAAAGGCCGCACGCGGGACCGATGTGGCAATCGTCGGAATGCGCGCTTCGTGCCAGCCGATACCGGTGTTCAGGATCGTGGCGCCGGCCTTTTCAATCTCTTGCGCCAATTGGACGACCTCGTCGTGGGTGGACCCATTTGGCACCAGATCGATCATGGAAATCCGGTAGATGACGATAAAGTCTGGCCCAACCGCTTCGCGCACGCGCCGGACGATTTCGATAGGCAGGCGCATCCGGTTTTCATAGCTGCCGCCCCAGCGGTCGGTCCGTTTGTTCGTATGTTCCACCAGAAACTGGTTGATGAAGTAGCCTTCCGACCCCATCACCTCGACCCCGTCATAGCCTGCCTCGCGGGCGCGGGCGGCGGCAGTGACGATATCGGCGATCTGCTTTTCGATGCCTTCTTCGTCCAGTTCAATCGGCGGGAAGGGCGAGATCGGGGATTTGATGGCAGACGGCGCCACACATTTCGGCCCATAGGCATAACGACCCGCGTGCAGGATTTGCATCGCGATTTTGCCGCCTGCGTCATGCACGCGGTCTGTCACCATCTTGTGGTTGGCAATGTCTTCATCCGTGAAGAGACCCGCCGCACCAGGAAATACGCCGCCTTCGCGGTTCGGTGCCATGCCGCCCGTCACCATCAGCGACACGCCACCACGGGCGCGTTCCGCATAGAATTCGGCAACGCGGTTCCAGTCGCCGGTTTCTTCCAGATTGGTGTGCATCGATCCCATCAACACGCGGTTTTTCAGCGTGGTAAATCCCAGATCGAGCGGTGCAAACATATGCGGATATTGGGTCATGAAAGGCCTCCCTTAATTGGGATCAGAGTTTCCACGCCCTGCCCCGATTGTCGATCTCAACGTGACGTCATGGGCGGTTGCGTCAAGCAAATGAAAAGGCCCCGCAGTTTCCTGCGAGGCCTTAATAAGGTGTCGATGTCGGGCCGATCAGCCCTTCATGCTGTCCCAAAACCCCTTCACCGATTTGAAGAAGCTTTTGGATTCGGGGTTGTTGTCTTCGCTCAGGTCTTCGAACTCGCGCAGAAGTTCCTTCTGGCGCGATGTCAGATTGACCGGCGTTTCAACGGCCAGTTCGATCAGCATATCGCCAACGGATGCACCGCGCAGACCGGGCATACCTTTGCCACGCAGACGCATCTGACGGCCTGATTGGCTGCCTGCCGGAATCTTCACGCGGCTGCGGCCACCGTCGATGGTCGGGACTTCGATATCACCGCCCAGCGCAGCAGATGCCATGGACACCGGCACACGACAGAACAGCGTTTCGCCTTCGCGTTCGAACAGCTTGTGACGTTCAACCTCGATAAAGATGTACAGATCACCCGGAGGACCGCCGCGCATCCCCGCCTCGCCTTCGCCAGCCAGACGGATACGCGTGCCTGTTTCCACACCTTTGGGAATGTTCACAGACAGGGTGCGTTCCTTTTCGACCCGACCGGCACCGCTACAGGTTTTGCAGGGGTTCTTGATGATCTGGCCAAGGCCGGAACAGGTCGGACAGGTGCGTTCGACGGTAAAGAAGCCTTGGGTCGCGCGGACCTTGCCCATGCCCGAACAGGTCGGACAGGTCTGGGGTTCAGCACCACCTTCGGAGCCCGAGCCATCACAGGACCCACACTGAACCGACGCCGGAACAGTGATGGATTTCTGCATCCCCGAAAACGCATCTTCCAAAGAAATGCGCAGGTTATACCGCAGATCGGCACCGCGTGTTGCGCGGTTGCGACCACCGCCACCACGTCCGCCACCCATGAAATCGCCGAACAGGTCGTCGAAGACATCGGAAAAGGCCGAGGCAAAGTCACCGTTGCCGCCCATGCCGCCACCGGGACGCGGGCCGCCGCCCATGCCGCCTTCGAATGCGGCATGACCATAACGGTCGTAGGCCGCCTTTTTATCGGCGTCCTTCAGAACCTCGTAGGCTTCGTTCGCCTCTTTGAACTGGGACTCAGCGTCGGGATTGTCAGCGTTGCGGTCGGGGTGAAGTTCTTTCGCTTTGGTGCGATAGGCCTTCTTGATCTCGTCCGCGGAAGCGCCCTTGGAGATGCCCAGTACATCGTAATAGTCACGTTTGGACATTGTGCCCTCCTTTCGTGCGGAACGCTAAGGGGCCGGTCCGGTGCCCGGACCGGCCCCTTGTGTTAGGTTCCGCCTTGATCTCAGCCGCGATTACGGTCGTCGCCAAGATCTTCGAAGTCGGCATCAACGATAGTGTCGTCATCGCCTTGCGCTGCGTCTGCTGCTGCAGGCTCGGGTTCACCGTCTTCCTGCTGCGATTTGTAGATCGCTTCGCCCAACTTCATGGCCGCTTCTGTCACGTTCTGGATGCCGCTGCGGATTTTGTCCGCGTTGTCAGTTTCCAGTTCGTCTTTCAGAGCCGCGATAGCCAGTTCGATCGCTTCGATGGTTGTCGGATCGACCTTGTCGGAATGCTCTTCCATCGACTTCTCTGTCGAGTGGATGAGGCTTTCCGCCTGGTTTTTCGCCTCGACCAGATCGCGACGTGCCTTGTCGGCATCCGCGTTGGCTTCGGCGTCCTTGACCATTTGATCGATGTCCTCGTCGGACAGACCGCCCGAGGCCTGGATCGTGATCTGCTGTTCCTTGCCGGTGCCTTTGTCTTTCGCACCAACCGACACGATACCGTTGGCGTCGATGTCGAAGGTCACTTCGATCTGCGGCATGCCGCGCGGTGCCGGCGGGATGTTTTCAAGGTTGAACTGGCCCAACATCTTGTTGTCGGCAGCCATTTCACGTTCGCCCTGGAATACGCGGATCGTCACAGCGTTCTGGTTGTCTTCCGCAGTCGAGAAGATCTGGGATTTCTTCGTCGGGATTGTTGTGTTGCGGTCGATCAGACGTGTGAACACGCCACCCAGCGTTTCGATACCCAGCGACAGCGGTGTAACGTCCAGAAGAACAACGTCTTTCACGTCACCCTGCAGAACGCCGGCCTGAATGGCCGCACCCATGGCAACAACCTCATCAGGGTTCACACCCTTATGCGGCTCTTTGCCGAAGAACTTGGTCACTTCGTCGATAACCTTGGGCATACGTGTCTGACCACCAACAAGAACGATCTCGTCGATGTCGGATGTGGACAGGCCCGCATCTTTGAGGGCTGCCTGACACGGCTTCAAGGATGCCTTGATCAGATCGCCAACCAGGCTTTCCAGCTTGGCACGGGTCAGTTTCATAACCATGTGCAGCGGCTGGCCGTTCGAACCCATCGAGATGAACGGCTGGTTGATTTCTGTCTGGCTGGAAGAAGACAGTTCGATCTTCGCTTTTTCTGCCGCTTCCTTCAGACGCTGAAGCGCCATCTTGTCCTGCGTCAGGTCGACCGAGTGCTCTTTCTTGAACTCGTCTGCCAGGTAGTTGACGATACGCATGTCAAAGTCTTCACCACCAAGGAACGTGTCACCGTTGGTGGATTTCACTTCGAACAGACCGTCGTCGATTTCCAGAATGGTGACGTCGAATGTACCACCACCAAGGTCATAAACGGCGATTGTGCGCGTTTCTTTTTTGTCCAGACCGTAGGCCAGAGCAGCAGCTGTCGGTTCGTTGATGATCCGCAGCACTTCCAGACCGGCGATTTTACCGGCGTCTTTGGTGGCCTGACGCTGTGCGTCGTTAAAGTACGCAGGAACAGTGATAACCGCCTGTGTCACTTCTTCGCCCAGATAGCTTTCTGCGGTCTCTTTCATCTTTTGCAGGATGAAGGCCGAGATTTGCGACGGGGAATATGTTTCGCCACGGGCGCGTACCCAAGCGTCACCGTTGCCGCCGTCGACAACTTCGAACGGCATGTTCTTTTTGTCTTTGGCCAGGTCCGCGTCGTCGAACCGGCGGCCGATCAGACGCTTGACGCCAAATACTGTGTTTTCGGGGTTTGTAACCGCCTGGCGTTTCGCCGGCTGGCCTACAAGGCGTTCATCTTCTGCGAACGCGACGATGGACGGGGTTGTCCGTGCGCCTTCTGCGTTTTCGATAACGCGCGGCTGCGAACCATCCATGATGGCGACGCAGCTGTTAGTGGTGCCGAGGTCGATACCAATCACTTTGCCCATTTTTGATCCCTTTCTTCAGGCGATGCATTGGCCCTGACCCGCTGCTGCGGCACCAAGGCCCATGGTTATTTAAGGAATGACGTCCTCCTGACGTGCTCAGGATTCCGTGATCGAGAAGTATATAGGAGCCGACAAATACGCCTGCAACCGCGTTGGGTAGGCAGAATTGGCAAAAAATCTAAACTAATCCCAAAGAAATGCATTTTGTGGGCTCGAACCGTGGAAAAAACGCCAAAACCGCACCTCATTCGTGATATCGCGCTGTATCCAGCCTATCTGAATCGCTCGGAGCAAGAGGATTTGGTGGCGGATTTACGCGACATCCTGAAGGTCGCGCCTTTGTTTCAGCCGATCACACCACGTGGACAGAAGATGTCGGTGCGCATGTCGGCTGCCGGACGGTTCGGCTGGATATCGGACAGGTCCGGCTATCGCTATAGCCCGACACATCCCGACGGCACGCCCTGGCCGGACATTCCAGACAGCATTCTGAACATCTGGAACACGGTTTCCGGATGCGATCGGATGCCGGAATGCTGTTTGATCAACTGGTACGGCGAAGGAGCCCGTATGGGAATGCATCAGGATCGCGATGAAGCGGACTTCGGCGCGCCGGTCCTGTCGATTTCGCTGGGCGATGACGGGTTGTTTCGCATGGGCAACGACACCCGCGGCGGCAAGACCCAGTCATACTGGCTGAAATCGGGCGACGTTGTGGTCATGGGCGGGGCCGCGCGCCTGCGTTATCACGGCGTGGATCGCATTCGTTTCGGCTCATCCACATTGCTGCCCAAAGGCGGGCGCATCAACCTGACTTTGCGGGTGGTCAGTTAGGCCGTTAGCGGCGCGCGAACCAGGATGCGGATACGTGCTTGCGTGTAAAAAACTCGCCCATTAACCCGATCATCATGAATATGAGCGTGAACCACAGCGCATATTCCCAGCTCGAATTGCGCGGAAAGTAATTGATGAAAGCATAGCCGCGCGCCTGATCGATGGTGTGGAACAACGGGTTCCAATCAAACAAAGCCAGCATTTGAGGGGTCAGCGAGTTCGCGACAAACATCTTACCTGACGCAATCATATTTGCCCGCTGATAGATCGTGCGCAGAACGCCCACAGGCGTCGGATACCACGGGGATGCAGCCAGAAAGACCAAACCAACCGCACCGCCCGACAACCACGCCAAAAGCAGCATTCCAAAGGCCTGAATTGGGTTGTGGATTTGCCCGATCACACCGGGTGCGAATAGCATGTCGTAGAAGAACAGGATCAGCAGCAAGCTGGAAACCTGAATATAAAGCGTCGACAACATCCGCGACATGATCGAAATCGCCGTGTTCATCGGCGCGTGCAGCATCATACCGCTGGTCGGCCCTTCGGCGCCTGCAACAGCAGCAACCGATTTGGTGTGGGTCATGAACAGGAAGATGCCCGACATGATATACACCATGAAATCACCGCGAATGGCGGCCGCGCGCATACCAAGAAGCTGGAAGAACATGAAGAACGCGAGCGTAAAGATCACCGACTGCAGGATGTTCGTGAACAGCGCCATAAAGGCGTTGCCGTGCTTGGACCGCACGGACTGCACCGCGTTCAGATATGTCAGCTCTAAGATATTAAGAGCCGAACCGAACTTGGTAGTCGGGACATTCTTTTCAAACATCAGCGCCTGCTCCGATTTAGCGGGTTAAGTTTTCTTGCTGTTCCCGCTATGCCCGATCATAAGTGACCAAACACTTCTAAGCAATGAACGCACCAAATGTGCCAAGGGAAGGGCAAGAGTTTGAATTATTCTGACCTAACCACGATTTTTCGCCGTCTCGCGTTGGAAGCGGGCGATAAAATCATGGAAATTTACGAGTCCGACGATTTCGAGGTTAAATCGAAGTCTGATGAAAGCCCCGTCACCGTCGCTGACGAAGCCGCCGATGCACTGATCTCGGCCGGTCTGCGCGAGGCGTTTCCCGACGTCGCATTGGTCACAGAAGAACAAGCCGATAGCCATGATCAGGACGTGTCCACCTTCCTGATTGTCGACCCGCTGGACGGCACCAAGGAATTCATCAACCGCCGTGGCGATTTCACCGTCAACATCGCGCTGGTTGAAAACGGCATTCCGACGCGAGGTGTCGTTTATGCCCCTGCCCGCAACCGCATGTTCTTTACCGACAGCGTCGGCAACGCGGTCGAGGAAATGGGCCCGTTCGACAAAGACACCGTGGGCGAAACGAAAAAGATCAGCGTCACCAACCCCAACAATGACGAACTGATGGTTGTCGCGTCGAAATCGCATCGCGATCAGGCGACCGATGACTACATCAACAAATACAACGTCAAAGACATGAAAAGCGCGGGTTCCTCGCTGAAGTTCTGTCTGGTTGCAACGGGCGAGGCAGACATCTATCCGCGCGTCGGTCGCACGATGGAGTGGGACACCGCCGCAGGCCACGCCGTTCTGGCGGGTGCCGGTGGCCGCGTTGTGCGTTTTGACGACCACACACCGCTGGTCTACGGCAAAGCGGGTTTCGCGAACCCGTTCTTTATCGCCTACGCGCCGGGCGTTGATCTGAAAGAAGCGTAAGCCATGACATGCCTCCCGGTCAGCGTTGTCATCGTGAGCCGGGAGCGCCCAGACGCGCTTGATCGTTGCCTGACGGGCATTTCCCAACTTGATTACCCTGACCTTGAGGTCGTCGTTGTCGCCTGCCCCGCAGGCATGACGCGCATTCGCACGCGCTTTGACGCCCGACGCATCAAGACGGTTCCCTTCGACAAGCCGAATATCTCGGAAGCACGTAACTTGGGCATCGCCGCCGCCGCAGGCGAGGTCATCGCCTTTATCGACGACGATGCAGTGCCCGAACCCCTGTGGCTTCGATATCTGATGCCTGCCTTCAATGACGCCGAGGTGATGGCGGCAGGCGGCTATGTTGTCGGGCGCAACGGGATTTCGTTGCAATGGGGTGCGCGCAGCGTGGATCACGGCGGGCACACCGCCCCCATCAAAGTGGCTGATAATGCCATCACCGTACTGCACCCGACGGCCCAGCGCGCAATCAAGACCGAAGGCACCAACATGGCAGTGCGCCGCGATGTTCTGGCGTCCTTCGGCGGGTTCGATCCGGCCTTCCGCTTTTACATGGATGAAACCGACCTGAACCTGCGACTGGCCCGCGAAGGGCTGGCCACGGCCATCGTCCCACAGGCGCGCGTGCACCACGGTTTCGCCCCCAGCATCCGGCGGCGGGCCGACCGCACGCCAAAGGATCTGACGGAAATCGGGGCCTCTTATGCGGTTTTTCTGCGCAAACATTGCCAAAAAAATCAGCATGATGCTCAAATTGCCACTTTTATCAGCAACCAAAGGCAACGTTTACTAAGGCTGATGCAGTCAGGCCAACTGGATCCTTTAGACGTCCAACATCTGCTCAAAGGGCTGAAATCGGGGATCGCACAAGGCAGCGAACGACCGCTAACCAATCAGCCCTCGCTACCGAAACCAAGTACAGGTTTTTTGCCCTACCCGACCAAAACCGGCACGCGGCATATCCTGATCTCGGGGCGGCGTCATCAGCGCGCGGCCCTTCTGGACAAGGCCAGAACTGTTTTGAAGACGGGTGACATCCCTGTCGTCCTGTGCCTGTCGCACACCGCACTGTACCATCATCTGCGCTATCTGCCCGAGGGCATCTGGCTGCAAACAGGTGGCTTGTTCGGCCGCTCGGACCGCGCCGCTCCGCTTGTGCAAATGACAAGACTGCAACCGCGCGCCAAGGCCGAGAGGAGAAGAATGAACCAATCGTGGAATCTTTCCCCTGCCCTGTGATGCAGAACTTGCACTACACGACACAAATAAGGCCCATTGTGCAGACAAGGTTGCACGGAGTGTGTTAAACCGAGTGCAAAAGGCGATGTAGGCCTAAGCCATCGCCTGTAACGAGGAGCAGACTATGAAGCATAAGGTGTCCAAGGCAATTTTTCCGGTGGCGGGTATGGGGACACGTTTCCTGCCAGCGACCAAATCTGTGCCTAAGGAGATCATGACACTGGTGGACCGCCCGCTGGTGCAATACGCCATCGACGAAGCCCGCGCCGCTGGCATTAAGGAATTCATCTTTGTGACCTCGCGCGGCAAAGGCGCGCTTGAGGATTACTTCGACCACGCCCCGCAGCTGGAACAAGAGCTGAAGAAAAAGGGCAAGACCGAGCTTCTGGAAACGTTGAAGTCCACCAACATGGACTCCGGTGCCATCGCTTACATCCGCCAGCACAAGGCGCTTGGCCTTGGTCACGCCGTCTGGTGTGCGCGCCGTCTGATCGGGAACGAACCCTTTGCGGTTATGCTGCCCGACGACGTTATCGCGGCGGAAAAGCCCTGCTTGCAGCAGATGGTAGAGGCATACGAGGAAACCGGCGGCAACATGGTCGCCGCGATGGAAGTTCCGCGCGATAAAACATCGGCCTACGGTATTCTGGACGTTAACGAAGACATGGGTTCTTTGGTCAGCGTCAAAGGCATGGTCGAGAAGCCCAAGGTCGAAGACGCACCTTCCAACCTTGCGGTTATCGGTCGTTACATCCTGTCGCCCACCATTCTGAAAAACCTGAACAAAATGAAGTCCGGTGCCGGCGGAGAAATCCAGCTGACCGACGCGATTGCGCAGGAGATCGGTGGTAAAGAAGGCGTTCACGGCCTGCGCTTCCGCGGTCAGCGTTTTGACTGTGGTTCCAAGGCTGGCTTCCTGCAGGCAACTGTGGCCTTCGGTCTGGCACGCGACGATCTGAAAGACGATCTGCGCCGCTACATCAACGAGATTGCTGCGGTCGATAAAGCGGCGGAGTAAACCAGTGACAAAGATTCTGGTGACAGGCGGAGCGGGCTATATCGGCTCGCACGCCTGTAAGCTTTTGCGGGCGGCGGGTTTCACCCCTGTGACTTTCGACAACTTTTCGACCGGCTGGAAACAGGCGGTCAAATTCGGACCTGTGTTCGAAGGCGACCTGTTGGATCCCGACGCGCTGAAGCGGTGTTTCGAAGAACATAAACCAGTCGCAGTCATGCATTTTGCCGCGCTCAGTCAAGTGGGCGAGGCGATGTCAAAGCCCGGCCTTTACTGGCGGAATAATGTCTCGGGTTCGCTGAACCTGATCGAAGCCGCCGTCGAAGCAGGCTGCATGAACTTTGTCTTCTCATCGACCTGTGCAACCTATGGCGATCAGGACAACGTTGTGCTGGACGAAAACTCGGTCCAGATGCCGCTGAACGCGTATGGCGCGTCCAAGCGTGCGATCGAAGATATCCTGCGCGATTTTGAAGCGGCCCACGGGCTGCGCCACATCATCTTCCGCTATTTCAACGTCGCAGGTGCCGACCCCGAGGCCGAGGTGGGCGAATTCCACCGCCCCGAAACGCACCTGATCCCCGTGATGCTGGAAGCCATCGAAGGCAAGCGTGACGCGCTGACGATCTACGGTACCGACTATGACACCCCCGACGGCACCTGCATCCGCGACTATGTCCATGTTTGCGATCTGGTCGAGGCGCATATTCTGGGTCTGAAATGGCTGTTGGACGATAAAGAAAGCCGTGTGTTCAACCTTGGAACGGGCGACGGATTCTCGGTTCGCGAAGTCATCGATGCCTCGCGCAGCGTGACCAACCGTGACGTGCCGCACACCACAGGCCCCCGCCGCGCGGGTGACGCGGTGAAACTGGTGTCGGGATCCGAACGCGCGATCAAAGAACTGGGTTGGTCGCCGAAGCGGTCGAACATGCGGGACATGATCGAAGATGCGTGGCGCTGGCAACAGCACGGCGAATACACGGAATAACACTGTGACACCCCCTGCCCGCCTTCTTGACCTGACCCGCCTGACCAGCCGCGCAGGCCGTCCGATGACGGGTGTCGACAGGGTCGAGTTTGCCTATCTGACCTATGGGCTGACGGACGACGTGCCGCTCTATGGTTTGATCCGCACGTCGGTGGGCTATATCCTGCTGGATCAGGAAGGCTGCCGTGAATTCCGCATCCGCCTGATGACCAACGACTGGGACCAGCCCGGCCTACTGTCCCGACTGGCGCGGCGCGGCGATCCGGCCCGCGCAGGGGTCGAGGCGACGCTGCGCAAAATGGCGCGTGGACGTACGGTAAAATCCCGTCTGGGCAAGCTGTTAAAACGCCACCTGATGCCCGGTACGCATTACATCAACACCGGCCACACCATGCTGGATGCGCACACGGTTAAAGGGCTCCGGCAGGTTCTGGACCTGAAAATCGCTTTTCTGGTGCACGACACGATCCCGCTTGATTACCCGCAGTATCAACGTGCCTGCACGGTCGAAACATTCCGCGTTTTGCTATCACGCGCCGCGGATAACGCCGATTTGCTGATCGCGAACTCCCAACAGACCGCCCGCGATATTGCGCGGCATTGCCCCAGTGCACCGCCTGTCGTTGTGGCCCATCTTGGCGTGCAAATCCCGCGCTGCGGCACCCCGCCTGAGGGGCCTTGGAATGCGGACAATTATTTTGTCACCCTCGGCACGATCGAGCCGCGCAAGAACCACGCGCTGTTGCTAGATGTCTGGGAAGATTTAGGCGACGACGCCCCTGACCTGCTGATCATCGGATCGCGCGGCTGGGAAAACCGCGAAACGCTGGCGCGGCTGGATGCAAAGCCGCCGCATATCCACGTGCTCAGCGGTTTGAACGACGATCAGGTCTTTGGGCTGATGAAAAATGCCCGCGCGCTGCTGTTTCCAAGCCACGCAGAAGGCTTTGGCCTACCACCTGTAGAAGCAGCGGCACTGGGCCTACCCGTAATAGTCAACGAACTGCCGATCTATCACGAAGTCCTTGGCGACAAAGCCATTTACGCTGACATCGGCGACCGTTATCTTTGGCGGCAATATATAGAACGGCTTGCCCAGTCGGGTGAGGCTCAGATTGACGGCCTGATTGATCACACCATCCAATTTGTTCCGCCAAATTGGGAAGATCATTTCAAGGTCGTCTTTACGCATATCTGATAGGGCCGTTGTAAAGGGCATGGTCATTCGACGATGCAGGAGGTTGGTAGTTGGGCGTCTGGCGGTCCTACAGATTACGATTGCAAAGACGGCGCTGGTTGATCCGCGCCTTTCGCAAACGTCGTGACCTGCGGGCCATTTCCAACCGCACCGACCAAATCCGCAAATCCGATCTGCTGCTGTTTTCGACCATGCGGAACGAAGGCATCCGCCTGCCTTACTTCCTGAACTACTACCGCGACATGGGGATCAACCACTTTCTGTTTGTCGACAATGACTCGACCGACGGATCGCTGGATTACCTTGCGCGGCAGCCGGATGTGTCTGTCTGGCATTCCAAGGCCAGCTATAAACGGTCCCGTTTCGGCGTGGATTGGCTGAACTGGCTTCAGATGAAATACGGGCACGAACACTGGTGTCTGACCGTCGATCCCGATGAATTCTTTCTGTACCCGTTCTGCGACACGCGCCCCTTGCGCGCGTTGACCGACTGGCTGGATGCGTCCTCAATCAAATCCTTTGGCGCGATGCTGTTGGATATGTACCCCAAGGGCCGTATCGACGCGCAACCCTATGAGGCTGGCCAGAACCCGCTGGAAATCGCGTCGTGGTTCGATCCCGGCAACTACATGATCCAGAAGAACCCGCAGTACGGGAACCTGTGGATTCAGGGCGGCCCTCGCACACGCATGTTCTTTCCGGACGAGCCGGAGCGCTCGCCTGCGCTGAACAAAATTCCGCTGGTCAAATGGAACCGGCGCTATGCATTTGTCAGTTCGACCCACACGCTTTTGCCGCGCGGTCTGAACCTTGTTTATGACGAATGGGGTGGCGAAAAGGCATCTGGCGTTCTGCTGCACACCAAATTCCTTGATACGTTTTCGACCAAGGCGCAGGAAGAACTGGAACGCCGCCAGCATTATGCGGGGTCCAAGGAATACATCGCTTACGCCGACGGGCTTCAGGACAATCCTGACCTATGGTGCAAGTGGTCCGAAAAATACATCAACTGGCGCCAGCTTGAGATTCTGGGCCTTATGTCCAAGGGGAACTGGGCATGAGCGTCGGGATCATCATGCTGGTGCACACCGCGCTGGGACGCGCGGAACAGGTCGCTCGCCACTGGGCCAAGGCCGGTTGCCCCGTTGTGATCCACGTCGACGCCAAAGTGCCGCGCAAGGCCTATACAGATTTCGTTGAACGCCTGTCGGACATTGACGATCTGGCCTTTTCGCTGCGCCACCGCTGCGAATGGGGATCGTGGGGGCTGGTCGCCGCCAGTCAGGACGCGTCCGAGCTGATGCTGTCCAAATTCCCTGATGTGCGCCACGTCTATCTGTCGTCAGGGTCGTGCCTACCCCTGCGTCCCGTTGAGGAACTGATCGACTATCTGGCCGAACGCCCGCGCGTGGACTTTATCGAAAGCGCCACGACCGCTGACGTGCCGTGGACAGTGGGCGGTCTGGACGAAGAACGCTTTACCATGCGGTTCCCGTTTTCGTGGCGCAACAACCGCTATCTGTTCGACAAATTCGTCGATCTACAACGTGCCGTTGGCTACCGCCGGCGCATCCCGCGCGGCATCGTTCCGCATATGGGAAGCCAGTGGTGGTGCCTGACCCGTCAGACCCTGTCGGCGATCCTTCAGGACCCGCGCCGCCACGTCTATGATCGGTATTTCCGCCATGTGTGGATTCCGGACGAAAGCTATTTCCAGACGCTGTCGCGGCTCTATTCGACCACGATCGAAAGCCGGTCGCTGACCCTGTCCAAGTTCGACTTCCAAGGCAAACCGCACATCTTTTACGACGACCACCTTCAGCTTCTGCGGCGGTCGGACTGTTTCGTTGCGCGGAAAATCTGGCCCCATGCGGAACGGCTTTATAATGCGTTCCTTGGAGATGCCGAGGCGCAGGCCAGCCGGACCGAACCGAACCCCGGAAAAATCGACCGCATCTTTGCCAAAGCGGTGGACCGCCGAACGCGCGGCCGTCCGGGCCTATACATGCAAAGCCGTTTTCCGAACTGGGGTTGGGAAAACGGACTGACGGCAGGCAAGTATTCTGTTTTCCAAGGGTTCAGCGAACTTTTCACCGATTTCGAACCTTGGCTGGCGCGCGCGACGGGTACCCAGGTTCATGGCCATCTGTTCGGGCCGGACGCCACCAACTTTGCCAACGGGCAAAGCGTGATCAACGGTGCTTTATCGGACAGCGCTGCCATTCGTGACTATAACCCGAGGTCCTTCCTGACGAACCTGATCTGGAACACCCGTGGCGAACGGCAGTGTTTCCAGTACGGGCCGACGGACACGCCCGAAATCAACGAACACTTCGCCCGCGACCCGAACGCACAGATTTCCGTGATCTCGGGCGCGTGGGCTGTGCCGCTGTTCAAATCCAACCGCAACTTCGGCGAAATCCGCGCCGAGGCGGCGCAGCTTCAGAAAATCGAAGCCAAGATGCTGGATGAACTGCGCTCGCCCGATGCCAAGGCGCGTATCCGCATCTGGACCATGGCCGAATTTATCGAGGCCCCGATGGAGCCCCTACAGGTCATCATCGACGAGATCGGGCAGAAATCCGTTCGCCGCCTGTCCGAGGCGCCGAGAATGGAAAACCTTGCGGGCTTTGGCCAGTTTTTGCAGAATTTGAAGAACCAGGGGATGCACCCCTATCTGATGGGGGATTTCCCCGTGGATCCGCCACAACGCCATGGCGCAAGCCGTGCGCGCAGACCGTATCTAGTTAAGAAATAACGTTTTATGACGCAGCGCTTCGACTATTTTGTGGTCTTCGCCGAAATGCGGACCGGCTCGAATTTCTTGGAAACGAACATCAACGCCTTTCCGGCCCTGACGTGTTACGGCGAGGCGTTCAATCCGCATTTCATCGGCTATCCGAACAGCACCGAAATCCTTGGCGTCACGCAAGAAGACCGTGAAAAAGATCCGCTGCGCCTGTTGGCCCAGATCGCCAAGGCCAGCCATGGGTTTGGGGGCTTTCGCTATTTCCACGATCATGACCCGCGCATTCTGGATGCGATGCTGGCGGACCACCGCTGTGCCAAGATCGTCCTGACGCGCAACCCGATCGACAGCTATGTCAGCTGGAAAATCGCCCAGGCCACCGGCCAGTGGAAGCTGACCAACCTGAAAAAGCGTCGCGAAGAAAAGGCTGTGTTCGACCGCCGCGAATTCGAAGAACATCTGACCGCGCTGCAGGAATTCCAGATCACGCTTCAGAACCGGCTTCAGGTGACCGGACAGACGGCGTTTTACGTCGCCTACGAAGACCTGCAAAGCGTTGAGGTCATGAACGGCATGGCCGCATGGCTGGGCATTCCGGACCGACTGGAAGAACTGGACAAGTCCCTGAAACGCCAGAACCCTCAGCCCATCGCGGACAAGGTTGAAAACTTTGACGACATGGAACGCGCGCTGGTGCGTCTGGATCGGTTCAACCTGACCCGCACCCCGAATTTCGAACCCCGCCGCGGACCGGTTGTGCCCAGTTACATTGCCGGAGCTAAAACGCCTTTGCTGTATATGCCACTGCGTTCAGGGCCCGAGGATGCGGTCAAGACATGGCTGGCCGTGCTGGATGGCGTCAGCGAGGCGGAACTTGTCGGCGACTTCAGCCAGAAAACCCTGCGGCAGTGGAAAAACGCCAACCCGCAGAACCGCAGCTTTACAGTGGTGCGCCACCCACTCGCCCGCGCCCATGCCGCCTTTTGCGAGAAGATCGTATCAACAGGCAAAGGCAGCTTTGCGCAAATCCGCCGCAATCTGAACAAGCACTATAACCTTGGCCTGCCGGACGACATTTCGCCCGAAACCTATGGCGTCGAAGACCACCGCACGGCGTTCCACGGCTTCTTGCGGTTCATCAAGGCCAACCTGTCCGGCCAGACCAGCATCCGTACCGATGGGCATTGGGCGACGCAAAGCCTGACGCTGACAAGCATGGGTGAATTTGCCCTGCCCGACCTGATCGTTCGCGAACACGAGATGGAAACCTATTTGCCCGCATTGGCAATGCAGGCTGGCAACGACGCGCCCGTTGATCCGGTATCCGCCGCGAAAGACGTGCCTTTTACGCTGTCCGACATCTATGACGACACGATGGAACATCTGTGCCGCGACGCCTACGGGCGCGATTACACGATGTTCGGCTATCAGGACTGGTCGGAATAACCGCCACGTTTGACAAAAGAAAAACCCCGCCGGAAACCGACGGGGTCTTTTGATGTTTCAGGTCAGCTTAAGCCGCTTGAACCGACTGCGCTTCGGTCAGGATGGTGAACAACTTGTTCGCATCCGGATTTGACCGCAGCTTGGTGCAGAAGGTGTTGTCACGCAGCGTGCGCGACACAAGCGCCAAGGCCTTCAGGTGTTCAACACCCGCATCTTCGGGCGCGAACAGAGCAAAGACCAGATCGACCGGTTGGCGGTCTACCGCCTCAAAGTCGATTGGCTTATCCAACAGAATGAACAGACCTTTGACCTCGTCCAGGTCCGGAACCCGCGCGTGCGGCAAGGCGACGCCGTGGCCCACACCAGTGGGGCCAAGGCTTTCGCGTTCCATCAACGCCTCGACAGTCATCGAAGCGTTGAACCCATAGGCCGAGGCCGCAAGATCGGCAATGTCATGCATCAGCCGTTTCTTACTTGATACCGCACCGACGATTTTGACTGCGTCAGGCGTTAAAAGATCCATGAAATTCATTTGCAGATTGCTCTTGCTTATCCGATCAGGCCGGCCAGTTCATGGCGTGACTTATGGGTCAATCCATCCGATGTTCCCGTCTTCACGGCGATAGACAACGTTCACGCCGTCTTTCTTTTCGTTCCGGAAGACAAGTACCGGCGCGCCGGCAAGCTCCATTTGCATGACCGCTTCACCTACAGAAAGGGAAGGGATCTTGGTTTCCATTTCAGCCACGATGATCGGTTGAAGCGTATCCGGTTCAACGGCCTCATCGGCCTCTGTCGTTCCGGCGAGGATATACGAGGAGGCTCCGAAAAGTTCAACCGGAGTCGTCCGTTCCTTATGATGATCTTTCAATCTGCGCTTATAGCGGCGCAGTTGTTTGTCCATTTTCTCAACACATGCCTCGAATGCAGCATAAATTTCATTCTCATGTGCCTTGGCTGTACAGGTCAGGCCGGTGGACAGGTGAACAGTGGTTTCGCAGACGTACTCATGCCCGCTTTTTGAAAAAATGACGGTTCCGTCAGTGGGACGGCCAGCGTACTTTTCGATGACAGAGCCCAGTTCGGTTTTGACGTGCGTCTGAAGAGCTTCGCCAACATCGATCTGCTTTCCCGTAATCTGATAGCGCATGGAAGTGTCCTTCTTATTATGTCTGCACAGGCGAACAGGACGGACCAAACCGGTCCGGTTTTTTACGCCAGGCAGAGGTGGTAAGGGCGGGCGGATTTTGGTTGATCGACTTGGCCCCTTGAACAAGGGGGAGCCGATTTCCAACCTGGATCGTGCATCGCCATACTTAATATGAAAGCATGCCGCGCCCGACTGTCAATCGAATCCTATAGAAAACTATCTAATGCTCGCGGAAACGGGCGATTCAGCCGAAACGAAAGCTGTCACCCAGATATACACGGCGCACGTTTTCGTTCTGAACCACTTCGTCCGGCGTGCCGGACATCAGAACCTTACCGTCATGAAGGATGTAGGCGCGATCCACCAGCTCAAGCGTTTCGCGCACGTTGTGGTCGGTGATCAGAACGCCGATGCCCCGGTTTTTCAGATCAGACACCAGATGGCGGATATCCCCGACCGAAATCGGGTCGACGCCGGCAAAAGGTTCGTCCAGCAGAAGGTACTTGGGATCAGCCGCCAGACAGCGTGCGATTTCGACACGACGACGCTCACCACCCGACAGCGCAAGCGCGGGCGCGCGGCGCAGGTGTTCGATGGAAAATTCGCTTAACAGTTCTTCCAGACGCTCGCGACGCTTGCGCGCATCTTTCTGCGAGATGTCCAAAATGGCCGCGATGTTCGCCTCGACCGTCAGGCCACGAAAGATCGACATTTCCTGCGGCAGATAGCCGATCCCAAGACGCGCACGGCGATACATGGGCAGGAAGGTGACATCTTTACCGTCAATGGTGACCTGCCCGCCTTCGGGGTTCACCAGACCGGCAATGGCATAAAAGCTGGTTGTTTTGCCCGAACCGTTAGGGCCAAGCAGTGCCACAACCTCGCCCGGCTGCACTTCCATGCTGACGTCACGGATCACCACGCGCTTGCGATAGCTTTTGCGCAAGTGCGAAATGACCAATCCACCTTGGCCTTTGGTGACTGTCAGCTTGGGTGCCGTCATTACTGGCCTTCGCCCTCTTCGGCGTTCGAACTGGGCTGGATGATCGACCGGACACGCCCATCCATCTGGGCCGTGCCATCCTTGAGGTAAACGGTCATACGATCCGACGACAGCGCGTTGTCCCCTTGGGTCAAAAGCACGTTGCCGATCATGACCACGACATTGTCTTGCAGGTTATAGTCGGCGCGATCCGCTTCTGCGGCTTCCTCGCCGCTGACCAGCGTGACGCCGCCTGTGGCCTCAAGCCGGTCGATCTGACCTGCGCCCTTGGCGTAAACCACCAACACGCGGGGGGCCGCCAGACGCATCTCGCCCTGACCGATCACAACGTTGCCAGTATATAAAGCCGTGCCGTCGCTTTGGTTGACCGACAGGTTATCAGCGCTGACTTCGATCGGCAGAGACGAGTCCTGCTGCACTGACCCAAAGGCCACGTTTGCCCCTTGGGCAAAAGCCGCACCACCTGTCAGGCAAAGTGCGGAAATCAAAAGAAGTCTTTTCAACATACGGCAGCACTCAATCGCTTTGGGGTTCGTATATCATCTTGACGCCATCAGTGAAAAGCAATTGCACGTCATCCCCGCCACTTTCCGCCTGATCTGTGATCACCATGCGACCGGCGGTCAGCGTGCCCTCAGGCGCGGTGGCGGTGACAGCGCCTTCACTTTCGGCAGAGATCCGGTTTGTGGCGGCCTTCAGCGTGTCGGTTTCGATGGTGTAGCCCGTAGAACTGATAATCCGCACGCCCCCGCGCAAGGTTGCAGTGCTGGCTTCATTATCCAACGCAGCATCCGGCGACGACAGATTGATGCGCGACCCGTCTGTCATATCCATCTGGGCTGCGAAATCGCTGGCGACTAATCCATCGGCCGCATCAGGATCGGGCCGCGTTGTCGCGGCGCGCAGCGTTAACAATGCGCCATCGTCCATCGTGGCGGAATAGGTCGCGTTGCTGGCTTGCTCGGATTCCTTTTCTTCAAGGATCGCGCGCGTGCGGATAGGAAGATCTTCGGTCGGGTCGCTTTTCTTGGAGAACAGAAAGATCGTCGACAACAGTCCCAAGGCCACAAGTGGCAACAGGATTTTCATCCACGCGACAACCCGCGAATATGTGCCCTCTGCCCGTGCCATCAAGAATGAGCAAAGATATCCGTGTCCGGCCAACCCGCCAAATCAAGCTTGGCGCGGGTGGGCAGAAACTCAAAACAGGCATCGGCCAGGTCCTTGCGACCTTCGCGGATCAGCATCTCATCCATCTTTTCGCGCAAGCGATGAAGATGCAGAACATCCGATGCCGCGTAATCCAGTTGCGCGTTGGTCAGTTCGTCCGCGCCCCAATCGCTGGATTGTTGCTGCTTCGAGATGTCGACACCCAGCTGTTCCTGCAAAAGGTTCTTCAGACCGTGGCGGTCAGTATAGGTGCGCACCAACCGGCTGGCGATCTTGGTGCAATAAACCGGCGCGGCCAATGCCCCGAACGCATTATACATAGCTGCGATATCGAAACGGCCATAATGGAACAGCTTCAATACGTTTGAATCTTCCAGAAGCCGCGCAAGGTTTGGCGCACTGGACTGACCTTTGGCGATCTGAACCATATGGGCGTTTCCATCACCGCCCGACAGCTGCACAACACACAGCCGGTCGCGATGTGGATGCAATCCCATCGTTTCGCAATCAATGGCAACGGTGTCGCCCAAGTCCAGATCATCGGGCAGGTCGCCTTGATATAGAGAATTGGCCATGCGTTCGCCCTTAAGTGCTCAGTTCGATGTATCGGACATAGACAGCCCGCCCGCGCGAGGCAACTCACCTAGGAAAACCTTCGCCGATATCGGGGGATTCAGCGGATGATTCGGGCGAATCCCGCCTTAATTCGGTCCAATTTCAGGGGTGGTATCGAAAGACACACCACATTATCGCCCGATTTGTAACATTTCGTGAGCACTTTCCTACAGCTTTCGCGTGTCGGCTTTTTTACCCGAAACACGAAACCGGCAGGTATTGGGTCAAGGAGAATCAATGAGCAACTAAAGTCACTTTGATTATACAAGAACTTTTAAAAACATCACTCACATTGAATATAAATTCGTTCAAAAAAGACAAAAGAAAGACCACTTTTGATATAAAATAACCCAATTGAGAAACAATCGCGATTAATTCCGAAATTGTTTTTAAATGCAGCCCAATAGCGCCGCCCTGAACAGGTGAAAAATCGCACTTTTTAGGGGGAATTTGCTGACTTTTTCCCCCATTTTGTTACCCGACTGCATCCCCACATACAAAACGCACCAGTGGCCAGACGACCGTCCGCGCGGAATTAAGGGGTTAATATGAGAACCGCGCGCAAGTTTTGCATAAAAATGCGATACAACTCAAAAGTGCATGTAAAACTGCCCCGTTGACTAAAATCTGCCACAAATGCATATCGAAAGAGTATCCAATGTCTTTCGGACGGCGGATGCGAACAAAAGCGCCTGGGGGCTGGTGCTGAAATTACGGGGTTAAGTTCGGTCTGCGCGTCGCTGCCTGCTTTGTGTAACGATCATCCCAGCATTCGCCTTGGCGGAAGCACTCAAGAGCCTCGGTTTCAGGTTTTTGGGCACGGGACACGTTTGTGTACAGTTAGCGATTGATCGTTCGGAACTCCACTAGTGGGTTTTCGGAGGGTCTTCATGACCATGCACTTGTACCAGTCGGTTAAGTCTAACGAGTTCGAAAGTTTAGTGGCTGGCGCCCTTGATGGTGCCCGTACGAGTTCTGTTTATCGTGGCGTCGCGAAACGCGCCCTGGACATTATGCTTGTCTTGCTCGCAACCCTCCCTGCTTTGATGATTGCTCTGCCGTTTGTACTTCTCGTCGCTCTGGATGGGCGGTCTCCGTTTTATCGTCAGCGCCGTGTCGGCAGAAACGGCGCTGTCTTCAACATGTGGAAACTGCGCAGCATGGTCCCGAACGCGGATCAGATGCTGGAAGGGTACCTTGCGGCCAATCCCGCAGCCCGTTCCGAATGGGATCTGACGCAGAAACTGCGCCACGACCCGCGCATTACCAAAGTTGGCCACCTCATCCGCAAAACGTCCATCGACGAACTGCCGCAGCTGTGGAACGTCCTTAAGGGCGATATGTCCATCGTTGGCCCGCGTCCGATGATGGTAGACCAGCAGAAAATCTATCCCGGCACGGCCTATTACGCGCTGCGCCCCGGCATCACCGGTTTCTGGCAGACTTCGGTTCGTAACGAATCCAGCTTTGCCGACCGCGCGCAGTTTGATACCGATTACTTGCGCCAGATGTCCTTCCTGACCGATTTCCGCGTCATGCTGCGTACTATGCGCGTCGTGGTTAACGGAACAGGCTGCTAAGAACGCATGACATCACCGCAGATCAAGTCGCTTGATCATCTGGTTCTGACGGTCGCGGATATCTCCGCGACCATTGCGTTTTATTGCGATGCCTTGGGAATGACCCATCATGAATTTCGCGGCGCAGACGACGTCCTGCGCCACGCGCTGGTGTTCGGGTCGCAAAAGATCAACTTGCATCAGGCAGGGGCCGAGTTTGAACCCAAGGCCAACCGCCCGACACCCGGCAGCTCCGACCTGTGCCTGTTGTCAGATGCGGCTCTGGACGACTGGATCGCCCATCTGTCGGCTTGCGGTGTAGCGATAGAAGAGGGCCCAGTGGCCCGTACAGGCGCTGTGGGGCCGCTTAGGTCCATTTACCTGCGCGACCCCGATGCAAACCTGATCGAGATATCAAATCAGCTCTGACGCGCTTCTGCGAGTTCGCGAAGCTGGCCCATCAGTTCACCCAGAAACTTGTGCGTGCCGTCGTTGGTCAGCTTGCCGTTTTCATCAAACTGCTGACCGGATTGACCCAGCATGATCTCGGGGCCCGGAATGACATGAGGACGAAACGGGTTCAGGCACAGACGCAGCATGGATTGCGCACGGGCCCCACCCTGCACACCAGCCGCCGCTGACATCACCGCCACCGGACGACCTGACCACGGCTGCGTTTTGGTCCGACTCAGCCAATCCAGCGCGTTTTTCAAAGATCCGGAAATGCCTTTGTTGTATTCGGGCGTGGTCACGATCACCGCATCAGCCGAGCGAAGCAATTCGTCCGCTTTCAAGACGGCCTCGGGGATGCCTTCGGCTTCGACATCGCCGTTATAAACCGGCCAGTCGATATTCATTTCCTCGAAATCGGCCGGCCCGAAATGTTCGACCGCTGCCATCATCAGCATTCGGTTTGTCGATGCCTTGCGCAGAGATCCGCAAATTCCAACCAGTTTCAGCTCAGCCATGTGGTGATCCCGTCCTTCGTACTCGGTATTGTCGTTTTGTCGAAAAAGAAGGCGCCACAGCAAGCTGCAGCGCCTTTGCTTGCACTAAAATTGTGTCAGATCAGGTTGTTGGCAAGATCACAATTTCAACACGACGGTTCTGCGCGCGACCTTCCGGTGTCAGGTTCGACGCGATCGGTGCGTCTTCGCCACGACCGATGGTCTGGATACGGCCAGACGACACGCCGTTCGAAATCAGGATACCGGCAACGGCCTGCGCGCGGCGCTGCGACAGATCAAAGTTGTAACCTGCGTCACCCACGTTGTCGGTGTGGCCGACGACCTGAACGGTGCTGTTCGGGTACTGCAGAAGGTTGTTGGACAGCGCAGCCAGATCGCCTTGCAGCACGGGGCTGACGGATGTGGAATCTGTTGCAAACAGGATGTCCTGCGGCAGGGTCACGATCAGACGGTCACCTGTGTTGCGGATGATGACGTCGTCGTTTGCCATCTGCTGGCGCAGCGCCGCTTCTTGCTTGTCCAGTTCATTGCCGATCAGCGCGCCTGCGCCTGCACCGATTGCGGCACCTACGATAGCGTTGTTGCGGCGTTCTTCAGCGTCGTTGCCAGCGATCACGCCAGCCAGTGCACCCACACCAGCGCCAATCAGGGCGCCTTGCTGTGTGTTACGACGTGTGTTGTCGGGGCTGTTCATCACGGCCGGATCACAGGCGGTCAACGCCATAAGCGCGGCTGTGGACAACAGGATATTTCTGCTCGTACGGATCATTTGGGTCCCTCGTGTGTTGGTCATCCCAGAGTGAGTTCAACGCAGCTTATACGAGGTTCGTTCCGTCCATCCCAAGAAAACATCCTGTGAATAGGCAGCATTTTGCCAATAAGTTGATTTACTCACCCATCCTCGCGCGCACCTTCCCATGCCAGAATCGCGCGTTTGACAGGAAGCCCCCAGTGATAGCCGCCCAAGCCACCCGATTTACGCAGGGCACGGTGGCACGGGATCAGATAGCTGATCGGGTTCCGACCGACGGCTGTTCCCACGGCACGGACGGCTTTGGGGTTGCCAATCGCCTCGGCAATCTCGGAGTAGGTGGTCACATATCCCGACGGGATTTGCATCAACGCCTCCCACACCTTGATCTGGAACGGCGCGCCGATCAGCACCAAAGGCACCTCGCCCGGACCGGTGCCAAAGGCGGTCTGCGTCCATTGCGCCAGTTTCTCGGGGGCCTCGACAAACCGTGCCGCAGGCCAGCGCGATGTCATATCGCGCATCGCCTCGTCCTCACCGCTTTCAGCCGAAAACGCGATGCCGCAGATGCCTTTGTCTGTACCCATCACCAAGGCGGGACCAAAGGGGCTATCAAACCAGCCCCAGTGAATCTCGCGCCCCTCTGCGCCTGTGGCGTATTCACCGGGGCTCATGGCTTCCCATCGCAGGAACATGTCGTGCAGGCGGCCTGTGCCGGACAGCCCTGTCGCATGGGCCGTTTCCAGCGTGGTGAACCGATCCCGCAGCAGCGCCTTGGCATGACCAAGGGTCAGATACTGGCTGAACCGTTTCGGGCTGACACCAGCCCACTGGGTGAACACACGCTGGAAATGCGCAGGGCTCATGTCCATAGCCGCGGCCAGTTCCTCAAGCGTGGCGGTTGGACCCATCTGATCCACAAGGTCGATGGCGCGGCGCATGATCTGGAAATGATAGCCTTCGGTCTGCACGTTCATCGGGGGCCTCGGTCAAATCAGGGTAGCTTGGCCACACCTTAGCGTCAGGACGCCGCGTCCCGCGACCCGAATGTTGCGCAATGTGCCCGCAGCCGTCATTAACGCGCCATGGCAAAGCAGCTTGATTATCATACGATCCGCGAAATCTTTACCCGCTTCCAAGCGGCCGAGGCGGAACCCAAAGGCGAATTGAACCACGTCAACGCCTACACGCTTGTCGTGGCGGTCGCGCTGTCAGCGCAGGCCACCGATGCGGGCGTGAACAAAGCGACCGAAAAACTTTTCCAGATCGCGGACACGCCGGAAAAGATGCTGGCGCTGGGCGAAGAGGGCGTAATCGAACACATCAAGACGATCGGGCTTTACCGCAACAAGGCCAAGAACGTCATCAAGCTGTCCAAAATTCTGGTCGAAGAATACGGCAGCGAAGTTCCCAATTCCCGCGCCGCGCTGGAAAGCCTGCCAGGTGTGGGCCGCAAGACTGCGAACGTTGTGCTGAACATGTGGTGGCACTATCCGGCGCAGGCGGTGGATACCCACATCTTCCGCGTCGGCAACCGGACAGGCATCTGCCTCGGCAAAGACGTGGTCGCCGTAGAACGCGCCATCGAAGACCACATCCCCGTCGATTTCCAACAACACGCACACCACTGGCTGATCTTGCACGGACGCTATATCTGCGTGGCCCGAAAACCCAAATGCGCGGCCTGTCATATCCGCGACCTCTGTCAGTTCGAGGACAAAACCGAATGAAAAAGTACCAAGTCGTCGGCATCGGCAACGCCGTTGTAGACGTGATCACCCGCGCCGAAGACAGCTTTCTGGATCACATGGGGATCGAGAAAGGCATCATGCAACTGGTCGAACGCGAACGTGCCGAAGTGCTGTACGGCGCGATGGACGACCGTGTTCAGGCACCCGGTGGATCGGTTGCGAATACGCTCGCGGGTCTGGGCAATCTGGGCCTGCGCACCGCGTTTATCGGCCGTGTCAAAGACGACGCGCTGGGCCGTTTTTATGCGCAGGCCATGGCCGATGACGGCACCGATTTCGTGAACGCGCCTGTGGCAGGTGACGAACTGCCCACATCGCGATCCATGATCTTTGTATCACCCGATGGCGAACGGTCGATGAACACATACCTTGGCATCTCGTCCGAGGTCGGCCCCGATGACGTATCCGAGGACGTCGCAGGCGAGGCCGAGATCGTGTTTCTGGAAGGCTACCTGTTCGACAAGGACAAGGGCAAAGAAGCGTTTGTCAAAACCGCCCGAACCTGCCGCGCGGCGGGTGGTAAGGCTGGCATTTCCCTGTCCGACCCCTTCTGCGTCGACCGCCATCGCGATGACTTTCTGACGTTGATCGAAAACGAACTGGATTTCGTGATCGGCAACGAGGCCGAGATTCGTGGCCTGTTCGGCAATGAGGATTTGGAATCCGATTTGGCCGCTGTCGCCGCGATCTGCCCGATTGTTGTCTGCACACGTTCCGGTGACGGCGTCAGCATCATCCGCGACGGCCAGCGCACCGACGTTCCAGTTCAGAAAACCGTGCCTGTGGATGCCACAGGCGCAGGTGACCAGTTTGCTGCTGGCTTCCTGTACGGCTTGGTGACAGGCGCGGATATGGACGCTGCGGGCCGCATGGGCTGCGCCGCTGCCGCCGAAGTTATCAGCCACATGGGCCCCCGCCCCGAGGTCAGCCTGCCCGAGTTGTTCAAGACCAACGGCCTGATCTGAAACCTGAAGACATGACTAGAAACCGGCGCCAACCAGCGCCGGTTTTTTTGTGCCTTACTGACGCTCGGTCCGGACGATGATTTCGGCGATACGGCGGGCGATTTCCTGACTGGTCTTCGTCGCCGGATGCACCAAATCATTCGCGAAATAGCTTGCATCGCCTTCCGGAACCAAGCCCTGCAAAGACAAATAGTTCAGGCGTCCCGATTGCTGCGAAAACAGATCAATCCGCGCCTCAAGCGCATCGCCCCACGTCTTGCACGCCTCGATCGGGGTGTCGATGCCGGGGCTGCGCAGGTAGCCCACATAGATCACGCGCGATCCGTTATTGTGTATGGCGCTCAGTAACTTGGGGATTTCGCCACGCTTACCGTCGGCCGAAATCAGGCGATCCAGCTTGCCCTTGCAGGACTTGCTGCACCCACAGCCCAGCCACAGATCGTTGCCACCACCGTTCAGCACCACCCAGTCCCAATGACCGGGTTTGTACTGGCGCGGAATAGAAAAGCCCAAAGCCCCCGTCAGCGGCAGGCGATAGATCATCCACGCGCCAAGCTTGGAGTTATCTTCGACCTCGGTTTTCAGATAGCGTTCAAGGTAACGCCCGACCGAGCGGCCCTTGATCTTGTGCACCGCCATCAGGGAATCGCCCATCACCAACACTTTGCGCTCTTGCGCCAGCGAACTGGTCGCTGACAGCAAAACGCTTATGCAAAGTGCCAATAAAAAACGGGCCATGTATACTGCCTTGTTTAACGTGGTCAGCCGATCAATGCGCCTCGGCCCAGTTCGCCCCCTGACCGGCATCAACAACCAGCGGCACATCCAGTTTTACAACGGGATCAGCGGCGTTTTCCATGACGTCGCGGGCCGTGGTGATCAATTCGTCGACAGCGCCCTCTTCGACCTCGAACAACAGTTCGTCGTGCACCTGAAGCAGCATGGTCGCGGGCAATTTCGCAATCGCATCCGGCATACGGATCATCGCGCGGCGGATGATGTCGGCGGCGGTGCCCTGAATGGGCGCGTTGATTGCGGCACGTTTGGCAAAGCCTGCTCGCGGGCCTTTGGCGGCGATCTCGGGCGTGTGGATCACACGACCGAACAGGGTTTCCACGCGGCTGTGTTTCTTGGCGAATTCGGTGGTTTCGTCCATGTAGGTCCGGATGCCCGGGAAGCGCTCAAAATACCGGTCGATAAAGCCCTGCGCCTCGGCCCGTGGGATGCGCAGGTTCCGCGCAAGGCCAAAGCCCGAGATACCGTAAATCACACCGAAGTTGATCGCCTTGGCCTGACGGCGCACGTCTGGCGTCATTTCGTCCAAGGGCACGTTGAACATTTCAGACGCAGTTGCTGCGTGAATGTCCTGCCCTTCGCGGAACGCCTGTTTCAGCGCATCAATGCCCGCGATATGCGCCAGAATGCGCAGTTCGATCTGGCTGTAGTCCAACGACACCAGCACCTTACCCTGTTCGGCAATGAACGCCTCGCGGATGCGGCGGCCTTCTTCGGTCCGGACGGGGATGTTTTGCAGGTTCGGATCGGTCGAGGCCAATCGCCCCGTGTTCGCACCCGCGATAGAATAGGACGTGTGCACGCGGCCCGTTTCGGCGTTGATGTGTTCCTGCAGCGCGTCGGTGTAGGTCGATTTCAGCTTGGACAGCTGACGCCAGTCCAGAACGCGGCGCGGCAGCTCGTGTTCGGTCGCCAGATCCTCAAGCACATCAGCGCCGGTGGCATAGGCGCCGGTCTTGCCCTTTTTGCCACCCTCGAAACCCATCTTGTCGAACAGAATTTCGCCAAGCTGCTTGGGCGATCCGACGTTAAACGGCTGACCCGCCATTTCATGGATTTCGGCCTCAAGCCCCGCCATTTTCTGCGAAAACGCGTTGGACATGCGCGACAGTGTATCGCGATCCACCTTGATGCCCGCGCGCTCCATATCCGCCAGAACCGGCACCAAGGGACGCTCCATGCCTTCATAGACACGGGTAACTTTCGCTTGATGCAGTTGCGGTTTGAAAATCTGCCACAGGCGCAGGGTGATATCTGCATCCTCGGCCGCGTATTTCGTCGCCTCATCAATCGGGACCAGATCAAAGGTGATCTGGCTTTTGCCCGAACCGATGACCTCTTTGATCGGGATCGGCGAATGGGACAAATAACGTTCCGACAGCGCGTCCATGCCATGGCTGTGCAGACCCGCGTTCATCGCATAAGACAGCAGCATGGTGTCATCAATCGGTGCGATATCAATGCCATAGCGCGCCAGTACCTTGGCGTCGTATTTCATGTTCTGGCCGATTTTCATCACAGCCGGATCTTCCAGCAGCGGTTTCAGCAGCGCCAGCGCGTCGTCCAGTTTGATCTGCCCTTCGGCCAATTCGGCCCCACTGAACAGATCATCACCCCCTTGGCTGCGATGCCCAAGCGGGATGTAGGCCGCCTTTCCCGCCTCGACCGACAAAGACACACCCACCAGTTCCGCCGTCATTTCGTTCAGGCTGGTGGTTTCAGTGTCGACCGCCACATAGCCAAGCTCATGCGCCTGCGCGATCCACGTCTTCAATGCCTCGACATCGCGCACACAATCGTAGCTGGCCGGTTCAAACGGGATATCCGCCACCGACGGGCCATTGTCCGCAGGCGGATTCGCACCCTGCGGCGTGGTGTCGGGAATAACGGGCGCATCAACTCCGAAGGCATCCGCAATCCGCTTGGTCAGCGTGCGGAACTCCATCTCTTTCAAAAAGCCCAGCAGTGTTTCGGGGTCAGGATCGGTGTGCTCCAGATCATCCAGCGTGAAATCCAGCGGCGTTTCGCAATCCAGCTGCACCAGCTTTTTCGACAGTTCGATCTGATCGCGCTTTTCGATCAGGGTCTGACGGCGCTTGGGCTGTTTGATCTCTTCCGCGCGGTCCAACAGTTCTTCCAACGTGCCAAACTCACCCAGCAACTGAGCCGCCGTTTTCACACCGATCCCCGGCGCGCCCGGCACGTTATCGACGGAATCGCCCGCCAGCGCCTGAACATCGACCACGCGTTCGGGATACACGCCGAATTTCTCGAACACGCCATCGCGGTCAATCACACGGTTCTTCATGGCGTCGTACATGACAACACCATCGCCTACCAACTGCATCAGGTCCTTGTCCGAACTGACGATGGTCACAGACCCGCCCGCCTCACGCGCCTGACAGGCCAGCGTGCCGATGATGTCGTCAGCCTCGTAGCCCTCAAGCTCTTTGCAGGCGATATTGAACGCCTCGGTCGCGCGGCGTGTCAGCGGGATTTGCGGGCGCAGATCTTCGGGCATCGCTTCGCGGTTGGCTTTATACTGGTCGTACAGATCGTTGCGGAAGGTATGGCTGCCTTTGTCGAAGATCACCGCAATATGCGTCGGCGCATCCTTGCCCGAGTTATTTTCGACATAGCGCTGCAACATGTTGCAAAAGCCGGACACGGCCCCAATCGGCAAACCGTCGGATTTGCGGGTCAGCGGCGGCAGGGCGTGATAGGCGCGAAAGATGAAAGCCGATCCATCAATCAGATGCAGATGCGATCCCTTGCCAAATCCCGTGCTCATGCCGTCGTCTCCATAATCAGCGTCATCAGGTTTCTGACATGTTCCGAAGGATGCCGCCAGCAAGTCTTTTGCAGACTACAGTCACAAACAGCCGAAACAGCAAAAGCCGCCAAACCGCAGGCTCGGCAGCGTTCAGATCAATCTACAGAAAGAATGGATCAGGCTTTGTCGGCGTGATCTTTGTGGACAAAGCGGGCATCGCAATAGCCGCACTCGACCCAGCCCTGATCTTGGGGGATCTGCAGCCACACACGGGGATGACCCAAAGCACCCTCGCCGCCATCACAGGCAACACGATAGGTATCGACGATTTTAGTTTCAGGCGCGTCCTGGCTCATTGCGTGGATTCCCCTCGGGTCTTCTTTGCACTAAATGCCTTATGAGCAAATCTTACGAAGGGGGCAAGTCAGAGCATGAGCAATGATGCAATCCGTATCCAAGGGTTACGCAAAACCTACAAAGCCCAAGGCAACGCCCCAGCCAAAGACGCGCTAAAGGGGATCGACCTGACAATCCCCGAAGGCAGCGTGTTCGGCCTGCTCGGCCCGAATGGCGCCGGCAAGTCCACCTTGATCAACATTCTGGCAGGTCTGGTAAAGAAAACAGCCGGTCAGGTGGAAATCTGGGGTTTCGATCAGGATAAAAACCCGCGCCAGTCCCGCGCGTCGATCGGTGTGATGCCACAAGAGCTGAACCTCGACCCGTTTTTCACCCCGCGCGGCGCGCTGGAAGTGCAGGCAGGCCTCTACGGCGTGCCGAAATCCCAACGCCGGTCCGATGAAATCCTGAAAATGGTTGGGCTAGAGGATAAGGCCCACGCCTACGCCCGCACCCTGTCCGGCGGCATGCGCCGCAGACTGCTGCTGGGTAAGGCGCTGGTTCATCACCCCCATATCCTTGTTCTGGATGAACCCACCGCAGGCGTGGACATCGAACTTCGGCAAATGCTCTGGGAAAACGTGCGCAAGCTGAACCGCGAACGGGGGATGACGATCATCCTGACAACGCACTACCTCGAAGAAGCAGAAGAAATGTGCGACGAGATCGCGATCATCAATCAAGGCAGCCTGATCGCCCGTGACAGCACGAAAAACCTTCTGGGCCAACTCGACAGCCGCACCATCGTGATCGACCCGTCCGAGCGGCCAGACACACTACCAGACGTCGACCACGTCCGGATCGAAACGCGCGAAGACGGCACTCTGGCCTTCCACTACCGCGCCAGCGACATCAGCGCCGATGACGTTCTGGATGCCGTACGCAACGCAGGCATCCGCATCCGCGATGTGCGAACAGAACAACCCGATCTGGAAGATGTGTTCCTGAAACTTACGCGCGCAGCATAAGCCAAGCAGACAAACCCGAGCCCCTGCCAAAGCAGGGGCGAGATAAACCTGCGCGTGGCCCAAAGGGCCGCGCACAATTGGATCAGGATTTAGCTGGCAGGCGCCAACATACGGCCAAGATTGCGACCCGCCAGAATGTGCACATGCAAATGCGGCACTTCCTGCACACCGTTCTTGCCTGCGTTTGCAATCAGGCGGAAACCGTCCGCCTCGACACCTTCCATTTTGCAAACCTCACCGACCGCACGCACGTAATCGACGATTTCCGCGTCCGACGCTGTCTGCGCAAAGTGATCGAAGCACACGTAAGGCCCCTTGGGGATCACCAGAACATGGGTCGGCGCCTGCGGGTACAGATCGCGGAACGCAAGGCTGTGTTCGGTTTCCAGAACCGTGGTGTTCGGAATTTCCCCGCGCAGGATTTTCGCAAAGATATTCTGATCGTCGTAGCTATAGGCCATGTCTGTCCTCAGTCAGCAAATAGGTAAGGGCTGCGCGCAATTTCGATCGCCTGATCATGCGGCACAGTCAAAAACGCCTCCAGCGTTTCTGCATTGGCCTCGGGCGTCTCGATTTCACGGATACGCATGTAGTGTTCGAACTCGGCATCCCTGATCCGGTCGGATTCATGCAAGATGTCGTTGCGAATTGTCGGCAACAAACGGTTCAGCGTTTCCTGCGGCGTCTGATCCCCCGCAAGGCCCACGCGCATCGCATGCCCGATCATGTATTCGTCACTGAACTGGCATTCGATTTCCAGCACGCGCGTTGTGGCGCGGTCGCGGCAGAAATCTTCCAACAGGTCGAGGTTGCCGGGATCGATACAAACCACCAGCTTGTCCGTGTCATAATAGTCAAACAACATCCGCATCAGCGCGCGTCTGTGACGGTGTCGTTTGCCCAATGTCGTTTGAATACCACCCAGATCAGGCAGGGCCGTCTGTTCTTCGTTGAACAGGTATTCGATGCACGGGATGTTGGTCATCTGCCGGATGCGATCCAGCAGACGTTTGGCGACGTGCCACTTCTTGCAAACCACGATCAGCAATTCACGCTCGCGCCCAAGCGAGCTTTCGGTTTCCCAGAACCGTGGCGCAAACCGGCGTCCGATCCGGCCCTTGCCGGACAGGAACTTGAACAACGACCGGCCTTCGTTCGAAATCTGAAAACTGACGCCTTCGGTCGAATAAAGAACCCCCAACCGCCGTTTCATATCCCGCGCGGCGGGGCTGATTTTACGGGCAAACAGGAAATCCTGACTGAGCAGCATGTCGTAGTGGTCGTTATAGAACACCACCGGCATCCCGTAGTCGGTGAACATCAGGAACGTCAGCGTCCGACACTCGATTTCCTTTTCCGGCACCAGATGGCGCACCAGCGTTTGGAAGAATGTCTCGTCGGGAATCCACGTCGTACGGAAGAACCGCATCACATCGGGGCGCTTTTTGGTGAAATCCAGAATCCACTCGACCGTGCGACGACGCAGGCACCACCACTGGCTGCCGATCATGATCTCAAGGTCATCAGGCACTTTGCGCGTCAGACCCAGACGTTTCTGGAACTCAAACATCCCGTAGAAAAGTTTTTTCTGGGTCCGTTCGTTAAAGAAGTGGCGATAGATCAGACGTTCTTCTTTCCAGCCGGTCTTGATCCAGTCGGATTTGAAGTAATCATAGCTTTCGATGTAATCGACTTCGCGCTTGTCGAGAAACTCGTGCGCATATTCCGCCGACTTGATTGCCATGCAATCGCCGGACAGCATGTAGAAATGCGTGGCCCGCGGGAATGCGTCTACTGCCGCTTCAACAGCATACAAAGTCGCCTGAACAAGGCTCCATTCCCCCCACCCGCAGCGGATGCGTTTTTTCGAGAATGTGACATTTGGGTTATCTTTCAGCGCACTACGGATTTTATCGTAGGCCGCTTTCGGCGCGCTGGCGTCAAAGTGGATCGACATATAATCGCCCACAGCGGTAAGGCTGAGCGCCTGTCGAATGATGGCGTCAGGGTCTTTGTGACACAGCAGAATGAACGCGATTTTTGCCATTCCAGATACTGACTGCCCTATTTTCGCCCGATTTTGTAACTTGATACGCGCAAACTAAGATTGAATGAACCTCGGTTCTTTGCTTTTTTGGCCCAATAATGCCAGTTGTTGCAAGCAGCAGGCCAAAAAGAGCAGTTTCTGGAGTGATGATATGGGCTTCCCCGGTACATGGATGACCGAGAGCGAAAGCGTGGTCTACCGCGTGGTTCCCAAATGTGCGTGTTCGACCATCGGTCAGATCATGTATTATTCGGACCACGGCGAATTCTTTGACGGTGACATCCACGACGCCCAGACAGGTCTGCACAAATGGGCCCGCGAAGAAAGTCAGGCCGCGATCCGCGCCAATGTCAAAACCCGTTCGTCCTATGCCTTTACCTGCGTCCGAAACCCCTACACGCGCATCCTGTCGTCGTTTTTCGACAAAATCTGCGGCATCCAGCGGAACGGCAAACGCTATCGCGGCAACCTTGTGCCCCTTCTGATCCAGAAATACGGGATCGAGGTTGGCGGCGATGACGGCAAGCAGGACTTCGACCAGATCCAGTCCTTCCGTCGCTTCCTTTTGTTCGCGCGCGACACAATCCGCTGGCGTCGTCCAATGGATCCAGACATTCACTGGTCCGCCATGTCCGGCCATGTATCGACGTTCATCGTCAACGGCGGCCGCTATAATAAAATTTTCTGGACCGAAGCATTTAACGACGGGATGCAAGAGGTGCTGGACAACATCGAAACCAAACACCCGGTGGTTCTGGCCGATATCCCGCGCTTTAACGAAAGCGAAGGCCACGGCCCCAAACGCGCCCATCCGGTCGAGGATTACTTCGACGATCTGTCGATGCATCTGGTCTATGAAATCTACAAACGGGATTTCGACCTGTTCAAATACGATTTCGAAAATCCGGGCAACAAGATGCCTATTGCCGAGATCGATCTGGACGAGGTGCACGCCAAGCTTGGCGACTGACCCTAACCTGTGATCTGCCGTGCCTTGGCCAGCCAGTCGCGATCATCCGCTGTCGCAGGTATGTATTCTGCGCTGATCCAGCCGTCATATCCGTGATGCGCAATCGCTTCTAGCAGCGCCACTTCGTCTGCGTTCGTCAGATCAGGGGCGTTGCGGGCGACAAGCCCTGCGATTTGTACGTGGGTGACATAGGTTTTGCAGTCGTTCCAAACATCCAGCGCCGCGCCATGGATGCGCTGTGCGTGCCATGCATCGTATTGCAGGCCGATATTGGGCCGATCCACCTGCACAAGAATATCAATCGCCAGATGGTAATCGTTCAGGAAATAGCCCGGCATGTCGATCGGGTTCAGCGGTTCAATCGTGTGCATCAAATCAGGCGCACTATCCGCCGCGCATTGCAGATTTTTTACAAGTGCCGCCTGCGCGTCTGCGCCCGATGCATTCCCCGACAACAGATGCAGCCGATCCGCGCCCAGCGCCTTGGCGTATGTCTGCGCGTGCTCAGCGCGTTTGCGAAACGTCTCTTCCCAGCCAACCAGCGCCCCGCACCCACGGGCCCCTGACGCCCAATCCGGCTCCGGCGAATTGATCAGCGCAACAGGCAGACCGGACAAAGCGGTATCCCATTCGTCCAACGAATGGTCATAGGGAAACAGACACTCGATCCCGTCGAACCCAAGCGCCTTAGCCCGCGAAGGCCGCTCCAAAACCGGACAGCCGAAATCCAACAAGGTGATGTTCGCCGCGAACTTCACCCTTTACAGGTCCAGTTCGTTCGCAGGGATCATCGGAAAGAACTGCCCCTGCGACCAAACACCGAACCACCCGTCATTTTCGACGCCCAGCTCTACCAGCCGATAAAAACTTTTGCGATCGATCAACGCCTCAAGCCCCGCACGGACATGGACGTAAGGCGCAGGCTCTCCGCTTTCGTCATCACGCTCCACTCGGATCGGATTGTCAGGACCCGCTTCGGTGAAATCGCCCACGTGGGTTTCGAACCGGATCACCTGATCCTGTCCCTCACCGGTCACGGTAAAATCCGTCGCCACAAAGGGCGCGTCATCGACGGTGATTCCGACTTTTTCTACAGGCGTCACAAGAAAGTAACGTCCGTCTTCCATCTTCAGAATCGATGAGAACAGCTTCACCAAACCGATGCGTCCAATCGGCGATCCTTCGTAGAACCACGTGCCATCCCGCGCGATACGCATGTCCAGATTACCGCAGAACGGTGGGTTCCATTTGTGCACCGGCGGTAATCCGCGTGTTTTTGATGCACGAACCGATGCTGCAATCCCTTCTGCGGACGGGATAACGGGATTTTGTGTACTCATTGCTTTTGCCATTTCCTGTTCGCGCGATACACTCATCTACATTAGTTTAGCCTGCAAGGGAGTTATGTCATGGCCGACACGGAAAATCTGGTCGCCGAGATCGAGGCGCTGGAAAGCAAACTGGCCGAGGCCAAGCAGGCAATCACCAAACGCTTTATCGGTCAGGAACAGGTCGTCGATCTGACGCTGTCCGCGTTGTTGTGTGGCGGCCATGCCCTGCTGATCGGTCTGCCGGGTCTGGGCAAGACACGTCTGGTCGATACGCTTTCAACGGTCATGGGGCTGGATGGCAACCGCGTTCAGTTCACGCCAGACCTGATGCCCGCCGATATCCTTGGCTCCGAGGTTCTGGAAACCGGCCCTGACGGATCACGGGCCTTCAAATTCATTCAAGGCCCGATTTTCTGCCAGCTTCTGATGGCCGACGAAATCAACCGCGCCTCGCCGCGCACCCAGTCGGCGCTGTTGCAGGCGATGCAGGAAAAGGTCGTGACCGTTGCTGGCGAAACCCGCGCACTGGACGCGCCGTTCCATGTGTTGGCAACGCAAAACCCCATTGAACAGGAAGGCACCTATCCCCTGCCCGAAGCGCAGTTGGACCGTTTCCTTGTCCAGATCGACGTGGCCTATCCAGACCGCGACACAGAGCGCGACATTTTGCTGGCCACGACGGGCACCGAAGATGCGCAGGCCCATCAGGTGTTCGATCCAGAAACACTGATCGCGGCCCAGCACCTGCTGCGCCGTATGCCCGTGGGTGAAGGTGTTGTCGAAATGATCCTTGATCTGGTCCGCTCCTTCCGCCCCGATGATCCCTCTGCGCCCGATCTGGTCCGCGAAACCGTGGCATGGGGCCCCGGCCCGCGTGCGGCACAGGCGCTGATGCTGACAGTTCGGGCCCGCGCTCTGCTGCAAGGCCGCCTTGCCCCATCGCCCGAAGATGTGCTGGCGATGGCGAAACCCGTTCTGATCCATCGCATGGCGCTGACCTTCTCGGCCCGTGCCCGGGGTGAGGACCTTGGCAAAATCATCGACACCATCGCCGCTGGCCTGCAAACGTCCGAGGCCGCTGCGTGACACAACCGCTCACCCTAAGACGCGACGCGGAAATCGCCGCCAGTACGCTGCCTGCGTTGCTGGCCAAGGCCGATCATCTGGCCAATGGCGTTCTTTTGGGTGAACATGGCCGCCGCCGCGCGGGCCAAGGCGACGATTTCTGGCAATACCGCCCGATGATGCAGGGCGACAGCCTGCGGTCCATCGACTGGCGCAGATCGGCCAAGGGCGACGCGCAGTTTGTCCGCGACCGTGAATGGCAGATCGCCCAAAGCGTGATCCTGTGGCTCGACCAAGGCGCATCCATGCAGTTCGCAGGCACCAAGGATACAGAAACCAAAGCATCTCGCGCCCGCGTTCTGATGCTGGCGATGGCGATCCTGCTGATCCGTGGCGGTGAACGCGTGGGCCTGACGGGCTTCACCCTGCCGCCACGTCGTGGAGAACAGCAAATCCTCCGACTGGCCGAGGCGTTTTCGACCGACGATGCACAGGACTATGCCCCGCCAGAAGCACGCGGGATGATCCCCCACGCAAAAGCCGTGTTCGCCTCGGACTTCCTAGGCGATATCGACGCAGTTGAAGCCGCTTTGGCCAAAGCGGCGGATCGCGGTGTGCGTGGCGTACTGCTGCAAGTGCTGGACCCGATGGAAGAGGCATTTCCGTTCGAAGGGCGCACGATATTCGAATCCGTTGGCCGCACGATCAGCTTTGAAACCCTGAAGGCCAAGGACCTGCGCGACCGCTATCTGGACCGCCTGAACGAACGTCGTGACCGGCTGCAACAGCTGTGTCGCGCGACAGGATGGCAGTTCAATTGCCACCACACAAACGAAAGCGCGCAATCCGCCCTGCTGTGGATGTGGCGTGCCTTTGATGGGGGTGCTGCAAGATGATCGGCGCGTTGGGCTTTACCGCACCTTGGTTGCTTCTGGGTCTGCTGGCCTTGCCGATCTTGTGGATCATCCTGCGCGCCGTGCCGCCCGCACCTGTACGCCGCATGTTCCCCGGCGTGGTCCTGCTGCTTGGCCTGAAAGACGAAGAACAGATCAGCGACCGCACCCCTTGGTGGCTGTTGCTGTTGCGGATGCTGGCTGTGGCAGCCGTGATCATTGCCATGGCAGGCCCGATCCTGAACCCCGAAGCCCGCGATCAGACATCCAGCAACGCGCCGTTGCTGGTCGTGATGGACGCAAGCTGGGCCTCGGCCCCTGACTGGCGGGCAAAAATCTCCAGCCTCGAAGACCGCCTTTCACAAGCGGGCCGCGACGACCGTCCGGTCGCCTTGCTGCGTTTGACTGATCCCGAGGGGCCCGTATTTCAAGCGGCAGGCAGCCTGATTTCTCGCCTGACCGGCATCCTGCCGGAACCGTGGGAACCAACGGATGTGATGATCGCTGAGGCCACGAGTGTTCTGCCCGATGGCGACTTTGACACGCTTTGGTTTTCCGACGGCATCGCCCGCGAAAACCGCGTGCCCCTGCTGACCGCACTGGAAGCCAAGGGCAGCGTCACTGTGTTCGAAAGCCCGCGCAGTCTGTACGGGTTGGAACCCGCCACGTTCGAAGATGGCGCTGTGCAACTGACCGCCCGCCGCCTGCGTTCCGGTGCGGAACAGACCATCACCGTTCAGGCCATCGGCCCCGATCCATCCGGCAACGAAACCACGCTTGCCACCCAGGACCTGACCTTTGCCGCCGACGTTCTGGATGCCCGTGGCAGCGTCGAAATCCCCGCCGAACTGCGCGCCCGTATCCAGCGTTTTACCATCGCAGGAAGCCGCGGTGCCGGTGCTGTCAGCCTGCCGGACGACACGCTGCGCCGTCGCGAAGTTGCGCTGATCGCCAGTTCGCAAAACCGCGAGGGGTTAGAACTGCTGTCGCCCACCCACTATCTGGAACGCGCTCTGGAACCCACTGCCGATCTGATTGAAGGCGGCCTGACGGATGTGTTGCCAGCCAATCCCGATGTTGTCGTCTTTGCCGACGTCGCGACCGTCAGCGAAGGCGAAGAGGCGCTGCTGCTGGAATGGCTGGAAAAGGGCGGTATGCTGCTGCGCTTTGCCGGTCCCCGCCTTGCCGCAAGCGACGTGTCCCGCAGCGAAGAAGACGCGCTGATGCCTGTCCGCCTGCGCGCCGGTGGCCGCACCGTCGGCGGCGCGATGAGCTGGGGCGAGCCCAAAACACTCGCGCCCTTTGACGCCGATAGCCCGTTCTTCGGATTGGACGTTCCCGAGGACGTCTCGGTCACATCGCAGGTCATGGCCCAGCCTGATCCTACGCTGGCATCCCGCGTGATTGCGCAACTGACCGATGGCACACCGTTGGTCACCCGCAAGCGCGTGGGCCAAGGCCAGATCGTGCTGATCCACGTCACCGCGAACGCCGAATGGTCCAACCTGCCGTTGTCCGGCCTGTTCGTTGAAATGCTGGAACGCCTTGCCGTGTCGTCGATCACCGCCACACCCGAAGCCGCCGATCTGGCGGGCACCACATGGCAACCGGCCAAAGTGCTGGACGGGTTCGGCACGCTGCGCGATGCGCAAAACCTGCCTGGCATCGCGGGCGAAGAACTGGTGACAGCCGCGCTCGGCCCCGACCTGCGCCCAGGCCTGTATCAGGGCGAAGACCGCAGCCTTGCGCGCAACGTGGTGACCTCGGCCACGGAATTGACTCCGACCCAATGGCCCGACCGCATTCCTGTCGAAGGGCTGACCACGTCCCGCGAAACACCTTTGGCAGGCTGGCTCTTGGCGCTGTCGATGGTGCTGCTGTTTGCCGATGTGCTGGCGTCGCTGGCGTTGTCAGGCAAGCTGCGTGGCGCGCGCGTCGCATCGCTGATCACGGCTGCGGTGATGACCATGGGCATGCCCGATATCAGCCACGCCCAAACCGACGACCGTGCCGCAATCGAGGCGACATCAGAGCTGCGTCTGGCGCATGTTCTGACAGGTGACGACAATCTGGACGGTTTGGCGTCTGCTGGTCTGAAGGGTTTGTCTGACGTTCTTTATTTCCGCACGTCCATCGAACCATCCGACCCCATTGGTGTGAACCTTGAAACCGACGAACTGGCATTCTTTCCGCTGCTTTACTGGCCAATCACTCCTGATCAGCCGACCCCGTCGGTCGAGGCCTATGCCAAGCTGAACACCTACCTGCGCACCGGCGGGATGATCCTTTTCGACACGCGCGATGCTGACATCGCCTCTTTCGGCACATCCAGCCCGAATGGCCGCAAGCTTCAGGCACTGGCCGCGCCGCTGGACATTCCACCGCTTGAACCGCTGCCACAGGATCACGTGCTAACGCGCACCTTCTATCTGCTGCAGGACTTCCCCGGTCGCTACACCGGCCGCGACATCTGGGTCGAGGCCGCACCAGCCGATGCCGAACTGATCGAAGGCATGCCGTTCAGAAACCTGAACGATAACGTCACGCCGGTGATTATCGGCGGCAATGACTGGATCGGCGCCTGGGCGACCAACGCCAGCGGCATGCCGCTGAACCGCCTTGGCACCGGATTTTCCGGCGAACGCCAGCGCGAGATTGCGTATCGCTTTGGCGTGAACCTTGTCATGCACGTGCTGACAGGCAACTACAAATCCGATCAGGTCCACGTGCCTGCGCTGCTCGACAGGTTGGGCCAATGACCGGAACCATTGTCTTTGATCCCCTTTTGCCGTGGCTTGCCATCGGAGCATTGGCCGCCTTGGGGTTGCTTGGCGTGATTCTTGCGCTGTGGCGTGGGTTACGGGGCTGGGCGTGGCGGCTGCTGGCGGTCACCGTGCTGGGCGCAGCCTTGGCGCAACCGTCGTTCCAACAGGAAAACCGCGCGCCTTTGTCGGACATTGTTCTGATGGTCGTCGATCAAAGCGCCAGCCAGAAACTGGCAGATCGCGCTGGCCTGACCGAAGACACCGCCACAACGCTTGAAGCACGGCTGGCCGACCGCCCCAACACCGAAGTGCGCCGCATCAACGTGGGCGACAGCGCCGATGACGCGGGCACGCAGCTTATGTCTGCCCTGTCCGAGGCACTGGCCGAGGAACCCCGTGGCCGTGTTGCCGGTATCCTGCTGTTGTCAGACGGTCGCCTGCATGATTTGGAACGCGCGCCTGACCTGCCTGCACCGCTTCATTTGCTGCTGACCGGTAAGGAAACCGATTGGGACCGCCGCCTGATCGTGAAAAACGCACCTGCCTTTGCCATCCTTGGCGAACCCGTCACTCTGACCTTAAGCGTTGAAGACGATGGTGCCGCGCCTGATGAACGCGAAACCACCATTGATATATCGGTCGACGGCGCACCGGCACAGACCTTTGCCATGCCCATCGGGCGTGACGTGGAACTGCCCATCACCCTGCCCCATGGCGGAATGAACGTGATCCAGTTTTCGGTCCCAGAAGCGGACGGCGAACTGACCGACCGCAACAACACGTCGCTGGTGCAGATCAACGGCGTGCGTGACCGCCTGCGCGTTTTGCTGGTGTCCGGCGAACCCCATGCGGGTGGGCGCACATGGCGGAATCTGTTGAAATCCGACAGCTCGGTCGATTTGGTACACTTCACCATTCTCCGCCCACCGGAAAAACAGGACGGCGTGCCGGTCAACGAACTGTCCCTGATCGCCTTCCCGACACGCGAACTGTTTCTGGACAAGATCGAAGACTTCGACCTGATCATCTTCGACCGCTACAAACGCCGCGGCATTCTGCCTGCGATCTATCTGGATAACGTGCGCAATTACGTCGAACAGGGCGGTGCCGTTCTGATCAACGCAGGCCCCGATTTCGCGACAGCGCAAAGCCTGTACCGTTCACCCTTGGGCGAGGTCATCCCCGGTGCCCCCACCGCCCGCGTGGTGGAAGAGGCCTATCGCCCGACCATCACAGATCTGGGCGACAAACACCCTGTGACAGCGGGCATGCTGAACCAAGACACGTGGGGCCGCTGGCTACGTCAGATCGACATCGCGGCGTCAGACGATGCCGAAGTTCTGATGACAGGCGTGGATGAACGCCCGCTTCTGATGCTGGATCGCGTGGGTGAAGGCCGCGTTGCGCTGATTGCGTCAGACCAAGCGTGGCTGTGGTCGCGCGGGTACGAAGGCGGCGGACCGCAGTTGGAGCTGCTGCGCCGTCTGGCCCACTGGATGATGAAAGAGCCCGAGCTGGAGGAAGAAATCCTGTTTGCCGAAGCTACCGGCCAAACAATGCGCATCATCCGCCGCACGCTGGAGGACAGCGTTGGCGCAGTGACCATAACCCATCCCGATGGCACGACCGAGGAAATCGAACTGGAAGAAACCGCACCCGGCCGGTTTGAGGCCACGTTTACTGGCCCCAAAATCGGTCTGTATCGACTGGCGGAAGGCGACAAAGAGGCTGTCATCGGCCTTGGCCCAGCTGCGCCGAAAGAGTTCGAGGAAACCATCGCCACATCGGAAATCCTTGATCCCGTGATCGCATCCATGCGCGGTGGCGCACCCCGTCTGGAAGACGGCATTCCCGCCTTGCGCAACGTCGGCGAAGGCCGCCCCGCCGCTGGTCGCGGCTGGATCGGCATCACGCCAAGAAACGCCTTTGAAACGGTGGATGTGACGCAGACGCCGCTGCTTCCTGCGTGGCTGGTCCTGCTGCTGGCGTCGGCTGTGATCTTGGCAGGCTGGCTGCGCGAAGGTCGGAACTAGCGTTTAACGCGCGATCTTCACCTTGGTGGTCTCATCGTGCCAGCCACCCTTCGAGCAATGCGCGCGGACATAGATTTCGCGCGTGCCGTCGGGCAGCATGACCGAGGACAACGACCGTGTGAAAGGCTGCTCTTCCACATGTGGATGCATCAGTTTGCGAACGGCAATCACCTTGCCCTCGGCATCCTCAATGCGCCAGCTATCGGCGAAATGATCCCAACCTGTGTCAGCATGGCTAAGCGTTACCGACACCCGCCAACCCATGCCGGTTTTTTCCATTTGGACGTCTTCGACCAACGGGCTGTCGGCCAGCACAGGCACGGCAGTGAACGCAGTTATCGCAGCGGTAAAACACACTTGGCGCAGAGTATGAATCATGGGTGTTTGCATGCCTTCACCTTAGCACCCGCATTCATGACCTGCCCGTCAACTTTGTGTGTCATCCGCGCGAGCGTTGCCTGAAAGCAGCACGGCGCGCGACTCGGACGCGAATTCGCGCCGCAGGATCACCGCAACGGTGAACACAGTGGCCACCAACAAGGGCACCGCGCCCAACAACCATGCGACACTGGCTATCCCGAAATAGACCGACCGCAGACCACGGTTGTACCCGCGCGCGGCGGTGATGTTGATCTCGCCTGCTTGCGACGCGCGCACGTAGACGTTCGGGTCATCCAGATCGTTCGGAACCGCGGCCATCAGCACCGAGCAATAGCCGAACAGCCTGTGCGACCAGACGAATTTCAGAAAGGCATTCACAGCAAACAGCAGCATGAAGAAGATCTTTACTTCCCACACCAGAACCGGATCAGCGCCCAGTGTCAGGTCTTGGGCCACACCGCGCAAACGGTCTGCATTGCCCAAAAGCGCCAAGCCGCCACCGATCGAGATCATTGAGGCGGAGGCAAAGAACGCTGTTCCCTGACGCAGGCTGGACACGATCTGGGAATCGAATATCCGCGGCTGGCGGGTCACGAACTGGCGCATCCATTCACGGCGATACCCCGCCATGATCTGCGAGGTCGACGGATACCGCTTGGGCGCGTTTTCGATCAGGAGGGACAATAGGCTCCAGACCACCAGCAAGGTGCCGACGGCGACAAAGTCCATCAATGAGAACAGGGAAAGGTCGGGCAACGTAATCATGGTCAGAACGGCTTTACCACAACAACCCACAGCACCGCGATGACGGCGAAGACCGATACTTCGTTGAAGATGCGCAGGAACATGTCGCTTTCTTTAAACTCGCCGCGCTTGGCCCGCAGCACCATGCGCCCGGTCCAGATGTAATGAACAACGAGTCCTGAAACCAAAGCCAGCTTCAGCCAGACCCAGTTCGGCATCCCCCAAAGACCGCCCAACCAAAGGCCGGTGATCAGAGCAATCACGCCAAGGCCTGCGGAAAAACGATAAAGCCGGATCGTAAGATCGCCCAAGGGTCCGAATTCACCCAGTCGGGCGTATTCCCGTTTCCAGTAAATCAGCGCACGAGGAACGGCGAAAATCGACGTCATCCAACCCATGACGCAAAGAAGGTGTATGATCTTGATCCAGTCCATGTCCTATGCCTGCGGCAAACTGGACGCCGCTGCAAGAGCCTACGTAGTTTCACGGATTTGATCTGGCGTCATGTCCCGCTATTGTAACAGCCAGCGCCTTAAGGCGTAGGGAGGAACATCATGGAAATGCCGGTACCCAACGCGGGGCTTCTCGCGCGGAAACCCAATATCGTGGCGCGTCTGTCTGCTGTGCTGCCGCCCGACGCCCTGATCTCGGACCCTGCGGAAACGCGGGCCTACGAATGCGACGCGCTGACGGCCTATCGCTGCCCGCCCTTGGCCGTGGCCCTGCCGTCCACAACTAAAGAAGTCTCGGACATTTTAAAAATCTGCCACGAAGAGGGCGTGCCCGTCGTGCCGCGCGGATCGGGCACGTCGCTGGCCGGTGGCGCGATGCCCACGGCGGATTCCCTGATCCTTGGTGTGTCCCGCATGAATGACGTGCTTGAGACCGACTATGAAAACCGGATCATCCGCGTTCAAACGGGCCGCACGAACCTGAGCGTCACCGGCGCGGTCGAGGAAAACGATTTCTTCTATGCCCCCGATCCTTCGTCTCAGCTGGCCTGCGCGATTGCGGGCAATATTGCGATGAATTCGGGCGGTGCGCATTGTCTGAAATATGGTGTGACGACAAACAACCTGATGGGCGTGACCATGGTTCTGATGGACGGCACCATCGTGGAATTGGGCGGCGCGCATCTGGACGCTGCGGGTTTGGACCTGCTGGGTGTAATCTGCGGCTCGGAAGGTCAGCTTGGCGTCGTGACCGAAGCCACCCTGCGCATTCTGCACAAACCCGAAGGCGCGCGGCCTGTTCTGATCGCCTACGATTCGAACGAAGTCGCCGGCGAATGCGTGTCCGACATCATCAAAGCAGGCGTCTTGCCCGTAGCCATCGAATTCATGGACCGCCCCTGCATCGAGGCCTGTGAAGCCTTCGCCAAAGCGGGCTACCCTCAGTGCGAAGCGCTGCTGATCGTCGAGGTCGAAGGCAGCCCTGCCGAGATCGACGAACAACTGGCGTTGATCAAAGACATCGCCCAGCGCCACAACCCTGTTGAACTGCGCGAAGCACGGGATGCGGACGAAGCGGGCCGCATCTGGCTGGGCCGCAAATCGGCCTTTGGCGCGATGGGGCAGATCAACGACTACATGTGCCTTGATGGCACGATCCCCGTGTCGTCGCTGCCCTACGTGCTGCGCCGGATTGGCGAAATGTCCAAGGAATACGGACTTGGCGTTGCGAACGTGTTCCACGCGGGCGACGGCAACATGCACCCGCTGATCCTGTTCAATGCCAACAAAGAAGGCGATCTGGAACTGTGCGAGGCCTTTGGCGCGGACATCCTGCGCCTGTGCGTCGAGGTCGGCGGATGCCTGACCGGTGAACACGGCGTTGGTATCGAAAAACGCGATCTGATGGTCGACCAATACGCGCCCGAGGATCTTGAGGCGCAAATGGCGATCAAGGATGTGTTCGACGCCCAGTGGCTTTTGAACCCTGCCAAGGTGTTCCCACTGGCCGCGTCCGAGACGCGTCGCAACATGGCAATCGCTGCGGAATAGGATTGATCCGATGACATCACTGAAACCGCAAAGCGAAGCCGAGCTGGCAGAGGCGATCAAATCGGCCAAAGGCCCGCTGCACATTCGCGGCGGCGGCACCCGCCGTACTGGCGCTGAACTGGGTCAGGTTCTGGAAACCGGCGGATTGTCCGGCATTTCCCTGTACGAACCCGGTGCTTTGACCGTTGTCGCAGGTGCAGGCACCCCGCTGACCGAGATCGAAGCCGCGCTGGACGCCGAAAACCAACGCCTTGCCTTTGAACCGATGGATCATCGCGGTCTACTTGGCACCACGGGAGAACCCACTTTGGGTGGCGTCGCGGCGGCCAACGTATCCGGCCCCCGCCGTATCCAATGCGGTGCTGCACGGGATTTCATGCTAGGCGTCCGTTTTGTCGATGGCCAAGGCAGCATCGTGAAAAACGGTGGCCGCGTAATGAAGAACGTGACCGGATATGATCTGGTCAAGCTGATGGCAGGCAGTCAGGGCACCTTGGGCGTGCTGACCGAGGTCTCGCTGAAGGTTCTGCCGAAACCCGAAACCATGGCCTGCCTGTTGATCGACGGGCTGAATGACCGCGACGCGATTAACGCCATGACCCGCGCCATGGGGTCGCCCTATGACGTGACAGGCACCGCGCACCTGCCCAAAGGGTTGGACGGCACGCCCGTCACCATGATCCGCATCGAGGGCTTTAACGATTCCGTCGCCTACCGGCTTGAGCAACTGGCGGGACTGTTCCCGAACCACGCGCTGCGCCGTGAAACCGATCCCGATGCCGTTGCCAAAGGCTGGGCCTACATCCGCGATGCCGAACCGTTCCACGGAACCACAGGCGATGTCTGGCGGATTTCGACCAAACCCACCGACGCCCCCGATCTGGCGGCAAAGCTTGACGCCAAAGAGGTGTTCTATGACTGGAGCGGCGGTTTGATCTGGGCGCTGACACCCGCAGGCAGCGACATCCGCGCCAAGCTGGGGGCCTTTGACGGCCACGCCACGTTGGTCCGCGCATCTGGCACGACGCTGCCGCTGTTCCACCCGCAGCCCGCGCCTGTCGCGATGCTGTCGGAAGGCGTGCGGCGCAAGTTCGACCCGCGCGGCATCCTGAACCCCGGATTGATGACCGCATGACACCGGCGCTGATCACAGCCTTTGTCCTTTGCTTTGTGGTCGGCCCGATGATCTACGCGATCATCTTTCGCCGTCCACTGACCAAGGCATTGATCGCCGCGCTGGCGATTTCTGTGGTTGCGCTTTTGCTGTTTTCCAACCTGTTCAAATCAACAACCCCTAGCGCGGCGCTGTTGTGCCTGTGGGTGTCGTGGGTGCTGGCGATCACTTTGGTGGTCCGCGCGCTGTACACCCGCCTTCGCACACAAACGACCCGCCGCTGGACCTATATCGCAGGCATGATCGCAACCACAGCCCCGTGGTTCGGCCTCGCCACCGCCAAGATGATGAGCCCCTGATGCAGACCAATTTTACCGACAGCCAGCTACAAAAGCCCGAATTGCAGCGCGCCAACGAAATTCTGCGCGCCTGTGTGCACTGCGGGTTTTGCACCGCGACCTGCCCGACCTATCAGGTTCTGGGCGATGAATTGGACAGCCCGCGGGGCCGCATCTACCTGATCAAGGACATGCTGGAAAACAGCCGCGAGCCGGACGAAAAAACGGTCCAGCATATCGACCGTTGCCTGTCCTGTCTGGCCTGTATGACGACCTGCCCGTCCGGCGTGCATTACATGCATCTGGTCGATCACGCCCGCGCCTATATCGAGGAAAACTACGACCGCCCGGTCAAGGACCGCGCCCTGCGCTGGGTTCTGTCCCAGATCCTGCCTTACCCCACCCGCTTTCGCGTGGCGCTTTTGCTGGCCAAGATCGCCCGCCCCTTCCGTGGGCTGGTGCCCGATGCGCGTCTGCGGGCCATGCTGGATATGGCGCCCAAGGTGCTCCCACCCGTTAGCCGCAATGACGACCCGCAAAGCTTTGCGCCGGAAACCGCGCCGAAAATGCGCGTGGCGCTGATGACAGGCTGTGCGCAAAAAGCGCTGAACACCGATATCAACGACGCGACCATTCGCCTGCTGACCCGTCTGGGCTGCGAAGTGGTCGTGGCCGAAGGCGCGGGTTGCTGCGGGGCGTTGACCCACCACATGGGCAAGATCGACCAAAGCCATAACAGCGCCGCCGACAATATCCGCGCATGGACGCATGAAATGGACAACGGCGGGCTGGATGCCATCGTGATCAACACCTCGGGCTGCGGCACGACCGTCAAGGATTACGGCCACATGTTCCGCACTGATGACGAGCTGGCCGCAGATGCCGCACGTGTGTCGTCCATCGCGATGGACGTCAGCGAAGTGCTGGCGAAACTGGTCGAACAGACCGGCCCTGAAGTGTTTAACGCGGGCGTCGCCACCCAGCGTGTGGCCTACCATGCGGCCTGTTCCCTGCAGCACGGCCAAAAGATCAAAACGCACCCCAAAAACCTGTTGAAAGCGGCCGGTTTCGAGGTGGTCGAACCCGCCGACAGTCATCTGTGCTGTGGATCGGCAGGCACGTATAACCTGATGCAGCCGGAAATTTCCGGTCAGTTGAAGGAACGCAAGGTGCGCACGCTAGAGGCCAAGCAACCCGAGATCATCGCGGCAGGCAACATCGGCTGCATGATGCAGATCGGTTCAGGCACAGACATTCCCGTTGTCCACACGGTCGAGCTGCTGGATTGGGCCAGCGGCGGGCCTGTGCCACCAAAGCTGGCTCCGCAAACTTAACATTGCGGAAACCGTATAATTCGCCCTAATTTCGCCCTAACGCGCCAATAAAAATACGCGAAAGGCAGGAGTGGTTCGTGCGGCGAGTGGTTGTTTGTATCGTCGGAATGTTTTGTCTCATGGGTCAGGTGGCCTATGGGCAGGGGCTTCTGTCGCTTGGATCCAGCCAACAGGGTCGCGGATGGGATGCTGTCGGGCGTCTGGAAATCGGCGGCAAAGCCTTTTGCACCGGTGCGCTGATTGCCCCCAACCTGGTGCTGACGGCGGCGCATTGTCTGTACGATCCCTCGACATCCGAGCTTGTCCCCGCAAGCGACATCCAGTTTCTGGCCGGTTGGCGGAACGGGCGCGCGGCGGCCTACCGGCATGTCCGGCGCGCTGTGCACCATTCGGAATACAACTATCAGGCCAAGGCCAACACCGATCGCGTCAGCAACGATGTGGCCCTGCTTGAGCTTCAGCATCCGATCCGGAACACCACCATCACGCCTTTCGAAACGGCCCGCCGTCCGTCCAGCGGCGATGAGGTCGGCGTTGTGTCGTACACCCACGACAATGCAGAAGCGCCCTCTCTTCAGGAGTTGTGCGAAGTGATTTCACGACAAGACGGGATCATCATCATGTCCTGTCAGGTCGATTTTGGCGCATCCGGATCGCCGGTGTTTTCGTTTCAGGCCGGTAAGCCCAAGATCGTGTCCATCGTCTCGGCCAAGGCCGAAGCAGACGGCATACCGGTGTCTTTGGGCGTTTCGCTAGAAGGCCCGATTGACGCGCTGCGCCGCGAACTGGAACAGGCCACCGGCCTGTCCGGCACCCCCGGCACCCGTGTGTTGGGCGCAGGCAATCGCACGGACACCGGCGCGAAATTTGTCAAACCCTAAGGGGTTGAACCCGCCACGGGGTCTTCCCACATAATTTTGCACAGGGCCGCCAATGACGGGGTTCTGTTCCATGCGTGCCTGTCCATGAGGAAGGCACATTAACACAGTTGTCGCTCAATGGAGGATGACCATGCGAAGCTATGATTTTGCACCCCTTTACCGTGCAACCGTTGGTTTTGACCAACTCGCCGATATGATGGACCGCGTTCTGTCCAACGACGTGTCCCAACCGGCTTATCCACCTTACAACATCGAAAAAACCGCAGATGACGCGTACCGGATTTCCATCGCAGTCGCCGGTTTTGCCGAAAACGACCTGTCGGTCGAGGTCAAGGAAAACGCGCTGGTCGTATCCGCGCGCAAATCCGAAGATGACCAGTCCCGCACCTACCTGCATCGCGGTATCGCCACCCGTGCGTTCGAACGCCGGTTCCATCTGGCCGATCATGTCCGCGTAGAAGGCGCATCGCACGCCGACGGCATGCTGCATATCGATCTGGTGCGCGAAATCCCCGAGGCACTAAAGCCACGTCGTATCGCCATCAGCAAGTCTGACAGCGCGAAGATCGAAAAAGACGTGGTTGACGCCAAAGCGGTCAACTAACGGGTCTCTCACATCCCGAATATCCAAAGAAAAACGCCCCGGTTTTGCCGGGGCGTTTTGCGTTGCTGTGGTCCGATCAGACCGACAGGCAGACGTATTTCATTTCAAGGTATTCCTCGATGCCGTGGTGGCTGCCTTCGCGGCCAAGGCCGGATTGCTTGACGCCCCCGAACGGCGCGACCTCGGTCGAGATGATGCCGGTGTTTACACCAACGATCCCGTATTCCAATGCTTCGGCCACCTTGTACACGCGGCTCAGGTCTTTGGCGTAGAAATAGGATGCCAGACCAAAGATCGTGTCATTGGCCATTTCGATCACATCGTCTTCGGTTTCGAACTTGAAAAGCGGCGCAAGCGGGCCAAAGGTTTCTTCGGTCGAGAACTTCATATCCTGTGTCGCGCCTTTCACGATGGTCGGGTGCAGGAAGTTGCCGCCCAATTCATGATCTTCGCCACCCAAGATCACCTCGGCGCCCTTTTCCTTGGCGTCTGCGATGTGTTCCTGAACCTTGTCGATGGCTTTGCGCGTGATCAGCGGGCCAAGATCGACCTCGCCGGCCAGACCGTCGCCGACCTTCATCTCGGCCACTTTGGCACGCAGCTTTTCAGCGAATTCGTCATAGACACCGGCCTGCACGTAGATGCGGTTCGCACAGACGCAGGTTTGTCCGTTATTGCGGAACTTGCACATGATCGCGCCTTCGACAGCGGCGTCGATATCCGCGTCGTCAAACACGATGAACGGCGCGTTGCCGCCAAGCTCCATCGAACATTTCATCACCTGATCCGCGGCCTGCGCCAACAGGATGCGGCCGACGCCGGTCGATCCGGTAAAGGTCAGCTTGCGCACGATCGGGTTCTCGCAGAATTCCTTACCTACCTCGGACGCCGAATTGGACGGCACAACGTTGAAGACACCTGCGGGGATGCCTGCGCGTTCCGCCAAGACCGCCAGCGCCAAGGCCGACAGCGGTGTTTCCGACGCGGGGCGTGCAACGAACGCACAGCCAGCCGCCAATGCAGGGCCCGCCTTGCGCGTGATCATCGCGTTGGGGAAATTCCACGGCGTGATCGATGCTGCAACGCCGATGGGCTGCTTCATCACCATGATACGCTTATCGCGCTGATGGCCGGGGATGGTTTCGCCGTAAATCCGTTTCGCCTGTTCACCAAAGAATTCGACAAAGCTGGCGCCATAAGCAATCTCGCCTTTGGATTCAGCCAGCGGCTTGCCCTGTTCGGCGGTCATGATCGTGGCAAGGTCATCCTGGTTCGCCATCATTAGGTCGAACCATTTGCGCATGACATTTGCGCGTTCCTTACCCGTCCACTTTGCCCATTCCTTTTGGGCGATCTGCGCCTGCGCGATAGCATCTGCCACCTGAAGGCGCGACACATCCGCGACCTTGGCGATCACGTCGCCGCGCGCGGGGTTGTCGACATCAAAGGTTCCGTCATCACCATCAACCCACTGGCCACCGATATAGGCCTGAGTTTGTAGCAGGCTGGGGTCATTCAGAAGCGAAGTTAGGTTTGTGGTCTCGTCAAGCATGAAGGTCTCCAGCATAGTAGGTCCGCAGGGCGCACCGATTTTTGATCACAGATAAAGCCGCCCGCCAAGGAGGAAAGCGATGGATTGGGACGACGCCTATTCAAATCACACACACATTCCCGATGCAGACAGCTATCCACCCCGTTGGGCAGCCAAAGCACAGGCATTGCGTGACATGCTGTCGATCGAAGGCCGCGCCGAACTGGGTGTCTCGTATGGGGACACAACGCGACAGGCCTACGATCTGTTCCTGCCGGAGGCGGACACAAAGGAATTGGTGATCTTTGTTCACGGCGGGTACTGGCGGCGGTTCGGACGCGAAGACTGGTCTCATCTGGCACAAGGCGCATTGGATCGCGGCTGCGCCGTGGCGATGCCGTCTTATGACCTGTGCCCGACAGTGCATGTGGCCGACATCACGCGCCAGATTTCCGTGGCCATCGCGGCCATCGCTGACCGCATCCCCGCAATCCCGATCCGTCTGATGGGCCATTCTGCTGGCGGCCATCTTGTGTCGCGGATGATGGCACCGGGCGTGTTGCCCGATGCGGTTATGGCCCGTATCCGCATTGTCATGCCGATCTCGCCAGTCAGCGATCTGCGCCCGCTTTTGCTAACGCAAATGAACGCAGACTTCCGGCTGAGCGAAAAAGAAGCCCACGACGAAAGCCCGATCTTTCAAGCCAAACCCGATATCCCCGTGACCGTCTGGGTCGGTGCCGATGAACGCCCTGTCTTTCTGGATCAGGCGCGCTGGCTGGCCGAGGCATGGGGCGCGGCCCACATTATCGACAGCGGCAAACACCACTTTGACGTTGTTGACGGGCTGGAACAGGCCGACAGCCCGATCACAGAGGCGCTGTTTTCGGACTGATCTGCGCAAAACCCTGCCCAATGCTGCGGCACAACCGCAATGACGGAACGCCACACGCATTGGGCGCTTTGCCTTTATGCGCCAATCCATTATGTGATCAGACAACGTCAGGTGGGATGCACAAATGTCTTATGTAAAGTGGATTGCGATTATCTTGTTCTGGGGCTTTGTCGCCCTGTTTCTGCTTTACACGCTACCGCAGAACGACATTGCCCGCGTCACCGACACCTATGAAAAGCGGATGGATCTTGGGAACAACTCGATGTTCTGGGCCCGTCCCGAGGCCGGTTCGTCCAGCTCAACCAGCCGCGATGTTTTCTTTATCCAGACGCGGCTCGCCAATGGCGACGTGATGGTCTACCGCAACGAAGACACAGGCTGGGGTTGGCCGCCGTACTTCAAGTTCGACAGCTCGAACCTTCAGGCCGAAGCGGTTGATTTCAAATCCACCGCAGCCGAACCGCAGTGGGTGGCGATCACACATTACGGCGCACGGTTCGAATTTCTGACGATCTTCCCGAACGCCCTGTCGATCCGCCCTGTCGAAGGGCCCGATGTCCGCATCATCCCGTGGAAAGCGATTATCATTCTGATCGTTCTGGCCGCGATTTTCTGGGCGCTTTACGTGCGCTGGCGTCGGTTCCGCCACAACCGCATCGATCCTGTGATTGACGAAATCGCAGACGGTATCGACGACGCGGGCCATTCGCTTGCTGAAAAACGCCGCAGTCTGAAGGACTGGTTCCGTGGGTCTAAGTAAGAAAGCCGCATTTTCTTCCTAATTTGCGCATTTTCCGTGGCTATACTGCGGAGAATGAGCAATCGGCACAAAGTGACAGGCCCCAAAGCGTAACGGAACCCAGATCAGAGGATGCCCAATCCACTCGCCTATCTGATGTTGGCCGCATGGCCCTTCATCACCGTCGTGTTGTTCCGACGGTATGAGCCGTCGCGCGCCCTGATCATTTCGCTTCTGGGCGGCTATCTGTTCCTACCCGAGCCACCTGCCGCCTTTGACCTTCCACTGTTTCCGCCTTTCACCAAACATTCCCTTCCCGCGATGACGGCGTTCTTTATCCTGCTGTTCAGTAAGGATCAGGAATTCCGCATTCTGCCAGAGAACCGCATCGCCAAAGGTCTGGTGCTGGTGTTCATCTTCTCGCCGATCTTCACCGTTCTGAATAACGGTGAATCGATCACTTGGGGGCTGACGTATATTCCCGCGCTCGGCATCAAAGACGCCATCGCTCTGCCTATGCAGCAGTTCCTGTTGCTTCTGCCCTTCCTGCTTGCGCGGCAGCTGTTATCAACACGCGACACGCAGCAAGAATTGCTGACCGCGATCGTGATCGGCGGGCTGGTCTATTCCGTTCTGATGCTGATCGAAGTGCGTCTGTCGCCGCAGCTGAACAACTGGATTTACGGCTATTACCAGCACTTCTTTGGCCAATCGATCCGCTTTGGCGGGTTCCGCCCCGTCGTTTTCCTGTACCACGGATTGTGGGTCGCTTTCTTTGCGATGACAGCCGCCGTGTCCGCCTTTGCTCTATGGCGCATGTCCGAAGGAAAAAGCCGGTCAAAATACTTGTTTATCGGCCTTTATCTTTCCGCCGTCGTAGTGCTCGCGAAATCCTTTGGCGCGCTGCTGTTCCTGATGGCATTGGTGCCATGTGTCGTGCTGTTGGGCCGGATGATGCAGATCAACCTTGCCATCGCTCTGGCGGCATTGGCATTGGCCTATCCGAACCTTAAGGCTGTCGATCTGGTGCCGCAGGACGCGATCCTTGCCCAGTTCGACAAGATCGACGAAGACCGCGGCAATTCCCTGCGCTTCCGCTTCATGAACGAAGATGCGCTTTTGGAACGCGCTATGGATAAGCCTGCCTTCGGATGGGGCAGTTGGGGCCGCAACCAGATTTACGACCATGTGACAGGCGAATTGGTGACTGTATCCGACGGCCGCTGGATCATCGTGTTCGGCGTTTACGGCTGGATCGGGTTTCTGGCCGAATTCGGTTTGCTGACCTTGCCCATCTTCCTGCTCTGGCAACAGGCAAGGCGGCTGGCGGAATCGCAGATCACCCCCCTGATCGCGCCTATGTCGCTGATCCTTGCGTTCAACGTGTTCGACATGCTGCCCAACGCCACACTGACCCCGCTGACGTGGCTGATGGCCGGCGCGCTGACGGGCTATGCGGAACGATTGCGCCACAGTAAAAGCGAACAAAGCAAACGTACCTACGAGATGAAGTGGCGACCGATCCTGTGACGTTCCCGAGTGACCGCAAACTGCGCGTTCTGGCCATCGCCGAGGCCGCCAACCCCGAATGGGTCAGCGTGCCTTTGGTCGGCTGGTCGCTTGCCAGCGCACTGCGCGCACACGCCGACGTGCACATCGTCACCCAGATCCGCAATCGCGATGCGTTTCTGCGGGCTGGCCTGAAAGAAGGCGCCGATTTCACCGCCATCGATTCCGAGACATTTGCCAAGCCCGCATGGAAGCTGGCCGAGAAACTGCGCATGGGCGAAGGCAAGGGCTGGACCATGGTGCAGGCGATCAATGCGCTCAGCTACCCTTGGTTCGAACGGCTGGTCTGGCGTGCCTTCGGTGACAGCATCAAAGCCGGCGATTGGGATATCGTGCACCGCATCACGCCCCTGTCGCCCACCATCGCATCGCCCATCGCGGCCAAGGTTGCCAAAGCCAACGTGCCCTTTGTAATCGGCCCCCTGAACGGTGGCGTGCCTTGGCCCAAAGGCTTCGAGGCCGAGCGCAGAGGCGAAAAGGAATGGCTGAGCTACGTGCGGTCGGCCTACAAACTGCTGCCGAACAGAACCGCCACTTTGAAACATGCCTCGGTCATCCTTGCTGGGTCACGCCACACGGCGTCAGAGGTGCCGGAACAGTTCCAAAACAAGACACTGTTCCTGCCCGAAAACGGGATCGACCCGTCGCGCTTTAACATGACGGCCAGCCCATCCACCGACACTCCGCTTCGCGGTGTCTTTGTCGGACGGCTGGTGCCTTACAAAGGCGCGACCATGCTGCTGAATGCAGCGCGTGATCTGCTGATGTCCGGCAAAATAGTGCTGGATATCGTCGGCGACGGCCCGCAACGCGCGGAATTAGAGGCGCTCGCAGCCCCGATGGGCGATGCGGTGACGTTCCACGGCTGGAAGGCCCACCAAGAGGTGCAGGACATCATGGCCAAGGCCGATTGCCTGACCTTCCCGTCTATCCGCGAATTCGGCGGCGGCGTGGTGCTTGAGGCGATGGCATTGGGCCTGCCGCCCATCGTCGTGGATTACGCGGGTCCGGGCGAGTTGGTCAGCGATGCGTGGGGCTACAAAATCCCCTGCGGATCAAAGAGCGAGATCGAACGCGATCTAGCCTCCCTGCTGACCGATCTTGTCGCCGATCCTGCGCCTTTGGCCACCAAAGGAAAGGCCGCCAAGGCACGTGTCGACAGCACGTTCACATGGGATCAAAAGGCCCGCCAGATCCTGCGGGCCTATGACTGGGCCTTGGACCCGGCCGGCCCAGCGCCCAGCTTGATCACCGGCTGATCACGCCGTGGCGTGATGTTGGACGATGGTAAAGCCATCGTCCTCGGTCGGTTCTTGGAAATAGGCCGACATCGCCTCGTATTGTTCATCCGTCACCGAAAACGGATGATCGCCCGCCGCATTACGGGCGTTGAAACGCGCGCGGCGTGCATCTTCTGGAATGGTCAAAACATGCATCCGGTTGTCTGCCTTCGTCTGTTCTAACAGCCTGCGCATCCACGCGCGGTTGTCGACGCGGTTGGCGGGGAAATCCAGTACAACCGACAGGCCCGCGTTCAACAGTTGCACGACATGCGGCCCCATCACCTGACGCAGCTTTGCTGAACAGCGCACATAGTCGGGGATGGTCTTCATTTGATCCCCGAACAGGGTCGAAAGCCAGTCATCCTCGGACAGCAAAACAGTGTCGGGCTCAGAAGCCAATTCAGCCGCAAGGGTCGATTTTCCCGCAGCTATTTTTCCGCACAGCATGTGCAGAACAGGGTTCTTCAGTGACATAATACGTGCCTTTGAAAGCGCATCACGCGCGTTTGAAATTCAGAACAGAAATAACCCGACCCGACCGCTCAGGCCGGGACGATAATTCGGGCGCAGCGCGCGCACATATTCTGAAGCAAAGACATCATGTCCGACAATCTGCCTGATTACGCCGAAAAGTCGAGGCTGGAATTACCGACCCAAGCCCATCCGTTGCATAGCAGCACGCAGCGTATGACCGGGAAGAATGCCAAAACATTTGGCATAGCGCGGCACCATGCGGGCAGGTTGCCCCAGCGTTCGCCACAGCCATTCCATCGCGATCTTGCGCACCCAAGCAGGTGCCCGTTCTTGCGCGCCGGAAAAGAAATCCAAACCTGCGCCGATTGACGCAAATCCGATCTCGGGTGTCACGTCGCGCCCTTTGGCGGCAAACTCTTCCTGCTTGGGCGCGCCTAGCGCGATGAAGCAAAGGCGCACACCGGAGCTTTGCAGGTCCTTCAGGATCGCCTCGGCATCCGCGCCTTTGGGATCAAACCCGAACGCCGGCGCGATGGTCGAGACGACCTTCAGCCCCTCGACTTGGCGCTCAAGATACTCTGCTGCGGCCTTCAACGTGTCATCCGTGCTGCCCACCAACCCAACAGGCGCACCCACCTGCGCCGCGATCCAGCACAGCGGAATGATCGCGTCTGATCCGGGAATCAGTTCGACAGGTTTACCGGCAAGCTTGGACAGCCACACAATCGGATTGCCATCGGCCACGACAATATCCTGCGCGGCATAGGCCGCTTGGAACGGCATCGATGTCCGCAGCTTCACCAGATGATCAAGGTTCAACGTCGCCAAAGCAAAGCCCTGCCCCGACGACAGCCGCGCACGCACCTGATCGTGCAGGTCTTTCACCGTCGGTGTGTTCACCCGAACCTGATATGTGCCGACCTTGAAATCCAAACCACGTCCCCTGCGCTGGGTGCCAATCGTTATCTTCGTTTCATGCAAACTTCAGAAGCCCGCGTCCAGCGCCTGCATCGCATCTGCGCATCACAACAGGTTTTTTCGCAACAAACCCTGATCTTTCACGGTGGAATTGATAGAATTACCAAACTTCGCCGAATTCAGGCCATTTTCTTCTGAGTACAGAGTTTTTTAGCGCGTTACGGACGAAACAAGGCATCCGCAGAATGATCGACAGGATTGGACAGACAATACGCCCCCTGTCTTGGGCAAAGGGGCGGGATGGATCGTGATGCGTGATCAGGATAAATCCGTCGCGATCATCGGATGTGGCTTTGTCGCCGATCTGTACATGCGGTCGCTGCAAACCTTCCCCGATATCCGCGTGACTGGCGTCTGGGATCACGACGCCGCGCGTCTGGCTGCGTTCTGCGCCCATTGGGGCCTGTCCGCCGCGCCGGATCAAGCAGCGCTTCTGGATATGCTGCCGAAAGGCGGCGTTGTGCTGAACCTGACCAACCCGAGCGCGCATTTCGAGGTGAACAGCGCCTGCCTGAATGCGGGCCATCATGTGTACTGCGAAAAGCCGCTGGCCATGACAGTGGCTGAGGCAAAGACGCTAACCGAACTGGCGGCGGCCAAGGGCCTGCAACTGGCCAGCGCGCCCTGTTCGGTTCTGGGTGAGGCCGCGCAAACACTGGGCCGAGCCATCAGGAACGGCACGGCGGGTACGCCCCGCGCGATCTATGCGGAACTGGATGACGGTTTCGTCCCGCAAGCACCCTTCCGCAAATGGATGACCGAAAGCGGCGCGCCGTGGCCTTATGAGGATGAATTCCGTGTCGGCTGCACGCTAGAGCACGCGGGCTATTACCTAAGCTGGCTTCTGGCATGGTTTGGCGGCGTCCGGTCCGTGACCGCCGCCTCGGCCGAGGTGATCCCTGACAAGGCGGGCACGGGACCCTTCGCGCCTGATCTGTCCGTCGCCACCCTGTTTTTCGAAAACGGCCCCGTGACGCGGCTGACATGTTCGATCGTGGCGCCCCATGACCACAGCATGAAGGTGATCGGCGACGATGGCGTTCTTACCTGCAACGCCGCATGGGATAACAGTGCCAAAATCCGCTATGCCCGCCGCATGACCGTTCGCCGGAAACTGCTGGAACACCCGTTCCCGAAACGCCTGCGCATCGCGGGCGAAACCCACCCCAAAACGGGGCGCTGGGGCGCGGCCAGCATGAACTTTGCCCTTGGCCCTGCCGAAATGCTGGATGCCATCGCAGAAGGCCGCCCGTCCCGTATGTCGGGCAACTATGCGCTACATCTGACCGAGGTGACGCTTGCCATACAGAACGCAGGCGATGACACGGGCGCGCAGAAAATGACCACCACTTGCCAGCCGATGGAGCCGATGCCTTGGGCGATGTAAACCGTATTCTTGTTACCGGCGGCGCAGGGTATCTTGGCCGCGCTATTGTGTCTGAAGCCCGCAAAAACGGCATCGCCGTCACGGCCATCGTGCGCAGCAAGTACCCCCTGTCTTGGAAAAATGACGACGGCATCCGTATCGTGAACGCCGATCTGGCGGAATTCGACGTACAGGAAACCTTGGCCGCTGCTGCCTCGGATGCCGATGTGATCGTGCATGCCGCCGGTCATATGGGCAACGAAAAGGCCCCGCACGACCGCGACACGCTGCGCGCCACCGATCATTTGCTGAAGGCCATGAAAAACGCCCCCGCACGGCGTTTTGTTCTGGTCAGCTCGATGTCGGTATATGACTATCTGACGGTCAAACCCGGCGGCACCGTGACCGAGGCGACCAAGGTTGAAGCCCCCGACAAGGCGCGTGATGTCTACACGGCGTCCAAGTTGCGGCAGGAGCATCTGTGTCAGGTGTTTTGCGAACAGGACGGACGCGGGTTGTGGATGCTGCGGATCGGTCTGGTCTATTCCAAGGATCAACTATCAACCGCCCACACAGGCCAGCAGTTCGGTCCCGTTATGGTACAGGTCGGTAAAAAGGGCGAAGTTCCTGTCGTCCATGTTCACATGGCATCCAAGGCGATCATTGCAGCGGTTATGACCGATCCGAACGGCACAAAGGCGCTGAACATCCTTGATGATGACCGCCCCAGCCGCCTGCGTGTGATCGACGCGATTGGCGACAAAGGCGGGCCGCGCTTTGCGGTGCAGGTGTCCTTCCCCACCGCTTTGGTTCTGGCCAAACTGGCGCGGCCCTTTGCGCGCTACGTGCCTGGGCTTTTGAAAGAACGCATTCTGCGGGCGCGGATGATGGAGCTGAAGTACCCTAACGACGCCATGCACAAGGCGCTGAACGTTTCCAGCGACGCGACCTTTGAAGAGCTGATGCAGATCCCTGCCGAGGACGCTGCATGAGCCTGCGCAAGATCGCATATCTGACGGGCGAATACCCCCGCGCCTCTGACACCTTCATCCAGCGGGAGGTCGCGGCCCTGCGCGATCTGGGGCACGAGGTTCAGACATGTTCGATCCGACGCACGGGCGTTGAACATCTGGTCGGCCCCGAACAGCGCAGCGAACAGGCGCAGACGTTTCACGTGTTGGAAGCGGTCAAATCGACCCTATTCCTGCGCGCTTTGGGTCAGAACCTGCGCCAGCCTGCACGTTTTTTGTCCGCGCTAAAGCTTGCATGGTCCACGGCGCCCAAGGGCATCAAGGGCCGCCTGTACCAGATGATCTATCTGGCCGAGGCGATGGTGCTGGCGACCAAGTTACAGGACGCGGGCGTCACCCATCTGCACAACCATATCGCCAAGGCGTCGTGCACGGTGGCAATGCTGGCATCGCATCTGTCGGGCATCCCCTACAGCTTTACGATCCACGGCCCCGACATCTTTTTCGAACCGCATCACTGGCGGATCGATGAAAAGGCGGCGCGGGCCAAGTTTGTGGCCTGCATCTCCAACTTTGCCCGTTCGCAACTGATGTGCTTTGCCAAACCCGCCGATTGGGACCGTTTCCATATCGTCCATTGCGGCATCCAGCCTGACCGCTACACCCCGACTGACGTCACCGAGCCGCGCCTTCTGTTCGTCGGACGTCTGGCCGGTGTGAAAGGCGTGCCGATCCTGTTGCAATCTGTCGCCGATCTGGCCGCAGATATCCCCACCCTCCGCCTAACCCTGATTGGTGACGGGCCGGATCGGGCCGAGTTAGAGACGAAAGCACGTGATCTGGGCATTGCCGATCGCTGCGATTTCGTTGGCTACAAATCCCAGTCCGAAGTGGCCGAGGCACTGACGCACGCGTCCCTTTTCGTTCTGCCCAGTTTTGCCGAAGGCGTGCCCGTTGTCCTGATGGAGGCGATAGCGGCTGGGGTCCCCGTGCTGACCACCCGCATCGCTGGCATTCCAGAGCTTGTCGAAGATGGCGTATCCGGCAAACTCGTCGCGCCTGGGGATACGGACGCGCTGACAGGGGCACTGAAAGACCTGCTTTCCCCCTCGACAGACCGTCATGCCATGGGTCAGGCAGGCCGCGACAAGGTCACACAAGACTTCAACATCGCCACAGAGGCCGCAAAACTGTCGGCCCTGTTCCAAGGGGATCTGCATGAGCGTGGTTGACGCCATCCTGATCGGCCGCAACGAAGGGGCCCGCATCGAGGCGTCGCTTGCCAGCCTGAAGGGCCAAGCGCGGCGGATCATCTTTGTGGACAGCGGATCGACAGATGACAGCGTCGCCAAGGCGCGCGCCGCCGGTGTCGAGGTCGTAGAACTGGACAACTCCATCCCCCACTCTGCCGCCCGCGCCCGCAACGCTGGTTTTGCAGCGGCCATGGCCCGTGACACGCCCCCGGATTACGTGCAGTTCATTGATGGCGATTGCCAGACGGTCGCCGGCTGGGTCGCCAAGGGTGCTGCATTTCTGGACGCCAACCCGGGGCATTATCTGGTCACCGGCTGGACCCGCGAAATCAACCGCGATGCGTCGGTCTACAACCAGATGTGCGATGTGGAATGGCTGCGCCCTGCTGGCCCCATTCAGGCGTGCAGCGGAAACATGATGGTCCGCGCCAGCGCGTTTGAACAGATCGGCGGCTTCAACATGGCCGTGATCGCGGCAGAGGATGACGACCTGTGCGTGCGGCTGGCCAAAGCTGGCGGCAAACTTGAACGTATCCCCGAGGACATGACGCGCCACGATGCGGCGACCTATCAGTTCAGCCAGTGGTGGCGACGTGCCGAACGGACCGGCCATGGCTTTGGTCAAGTGGGCCATCTGCACCCCGACTATTTCGTGCGCGAACGGCAGCGGATGTTGATCTACGCGCTTACCGTTCCGGTTGCGACCTTGGTTCTGCTGGCGCTGATCGGCTGGCCCGCCTTGCTTTTGCTGCTGATCTATCCGCTGAACTGGTGGCGCACGGCCAAGGGGCTGATGGCAGAAGGACTGCCTGCGTCCGAGGCACGTCGTCATGCGGTCTTGCTGACCATTTCCAAATTTCCGAACCTGCAAGGATATCTACGATTCCATCTTCGCAGGCTCACCGGCGCTGACATGCGCCTGATCGAGTACAAGTAAGGGGCCAGATATGTCCGATCCGATACGCGTAGGTTTGATTGGCGCAGGCTATATCGCCACCTGGCACGCCGAGGCGCTGCGCGACACTCGTGGCGTCACAGTCGCCGCCGTTGCCGACACATCCCGCGCCGCCGCCGAGGGGCTGGCCGCCGCGTTCGGTGCGCAGGCGTTCGGGTCGGTGGACGAGCTGATCGAAAGCGGCACATGCGATGCCGTGCACATCCTGACGCCCCCGCATATCCACAAAGACATCGCCATCCAGTGCCTGAACGCTGGCCTGCATGTGACCGTTGAAAAGCCTGTCGCCACCAGTGCAGATGACACCCGCGCGATGGCGGACGCGGCGGAAAAATCCGGCGCGCGGTTCCACCCCGGCCATAACTTCCTTGGCCTGCCATCCTATGAGCGGCTGAAGGACATGGTTACCGGTGGTTCCTTGGGCCGCGTATCATCAGCAGAACTGACATGGGCATTGCCCTTGGCCCCCTTGCGGTCCGGTCCCTATAACCTCTGGCTGCTGCGCGAACCGCGCAATCTGCTGTTGGAACTAGGCCCACACCTGATGGCCTTTGCCGTCGATCTGTTTGGCCCTGTCACCGTCGAATATACGATCCTGTCCAAGCCCGTGGACTTGCCCGGCGACGACACACGCCCCCAGATGTTCCGCATTCTGGCAAGGGCGGGCGATGTCGATCTGAACATCACGGTCAGCATGGTCGAAAGCGTCGATGACCGTTCGGTTACTTTGCGCGGGTCATCCGGCCGTGCCCGTCTGGATTTCGCCGCCGATACGCTTGTCGTGGACCGTGAAAACACATCGGATCTGATCGTAAACCCGCTGCGCCGCCAGCTGGATATGTCGGCCCAGCACCTGCGCGAAGGGATGCGCAATCTGTTTGTGCAGACCAAATCCCTGAACAAACAAAGCGCCTATGGTCAGAGCTTTCGCGGCATGAACCGCGCGATCTATGGCAATCTGGACAAACCCGCCGACCCACGTTTCAGCGCAGAAGCCGCCGTTCAGGTGATGCAGGCGCTGGACGATGCTTTGGCTTTGGTGCCCGCCGAACAACTGGCTGTCGCAGCGCCTGCCGTCAAAACCCGTGACCCGAAACCGACGGCAATGGTCATTGGCGGCACAGGCTTTATCGGGCGTGCGCTGACCCGTGCGCTGGTTGCCCAAGGGCGCGACGTACGCGTGCTGTCGCGTGGCAAAACCGGCCCCTTCCCCGATCTGCCGGATCAGGTGGAAACCGTGGGCGTGTCCCTGAAAGACCGCGAAGGTCTGACCGATGCGATGCGAGGCATGGATGTGGTGTTCAACCTTGCCCGCGCGATGGGGACGTCTTGGGAGGACTGCCTGATCAACGATGTGGGTGTCGCGGAAACTATTGCCGAAGCTTCCATGACCGCAGGGGTCAAACGGCTGGTCTATACCGGCACGATTGCCAGCTACGACATGTCAGATCCCAACGTGAAGATTACCGAAGATCTGGGTTTCCCCGACGACATGACCGACCGGAACCTTTATGCGCGGTCCAAGGCGGAATGCGAACGCCGCCTGATGGCCATGCACAAGGATCGCGGTCTGCCCCTGACCATCGCGCGGCCCGGTATTGTGATCGGCCCTGGCGGCCCGCTGCAACACTGGGGCATCGGCCGCTGGCATGGTGCCGGTGCAGTGCGCATCTGGGGGCATGGCAACAACATCCTGCCGTTTGTTCTGAACGATGACGTGGCCGAAGGCCTGATTCGCATGGCCGGAGACGACGCTGCACTGGGCGAGGACTTCAACCTTGTGGGTGAGCCGATGATGTCGGGGCGAGATTACTTTGCCGCGATCCATCAGGTCTATGGCGCCAAGCTCCGCGTTTCGGGATCGAACCTGAACCTGCTGTTCGCGGCAGATGCGGTAAAACACGTGCTGAAAAAACACGCGCTGCGCCGGACCGGCCTGACGCGCCCGTCGTTAGCCGATTGGAAAAGCCGTGCCCATTTTTCGCCTTTTGTGAATGACAAACCCAAGACCATGTTGGGCTGGGCACCCGAAGCGGATCGCAGCGCCTTTGTCGAAAAAGGGATCAAAGAGGCCAACCTGTTTGGCTTCTGATCCAGATTGTTAACAATTCTCCCGATTTCTCCGCATTTTTGACAGATTGTTCTGATGAAAGAGACGCTGTTGAGTGCAGTAAATAATTGGGTACGGGGTAAGGATTGATGACAATCCGGCCAATCATCAGCCAGAAAATGACGCCCCAGTTGTGGGCGCTAAAGGTGTTGCCATGACCCAACGCCCTAAATTTACACGCAAAAAACGCGCTGGTGCTCAATCCCTCCCCGAGATCGAGCCAGCCGTTCCTGCGCCGCAAATCGACGATACAGAACGTAAGCAAGCCGAGATCAGGGCACGCCAGGCCGAAGAGGCCGCCGCTGCCGCCAAAGCACGCGCCGCTGAGGAAGAGGCCGAGCGTCAACGTCTGGCCGAACAACTGCGCCGCGTCGAAGAAGAACGAAAAGCCGAGGATCAGCGTCAGGCCGAAGCTGAACAAGCTGCAGCCGCTCAGGCTGCCCAACCCGAACCCGAATACGTTCCCGACGCCCCTACGCTGAGCGATTGGGACAGTTTGGGAACCGTTTCGCCGGATGCCGCGACGCTGGATCGCCATCGCATCATCACAGGCACGCGCAAAGACGGCGCGCACACGACATTCGACGTGCTGCGCACCCGTTTGCTTCAAGCGCTGTCGGAAAAGGGCTGGAAGCGCGTTGCCATCACCTCGCCCACGCAAGGTTGTGGCAAGACATTCACAGCGGCCAATCTGGCGCTGAGCCTGTCGCGTCAGGAAAATTGCCGAACGCTGCTATTGGATTTCGACATGCGCCGCCCGTCACTTGCCAAAGTGCTGGGCGTTCAGAACCCCGGATCGATCGGCGAGATGCTTCGAGGTACCAAAGACCCGCAGGACCACATCAAACGGTTGGGCCCGAACACGCTACATGCGGGTCAGAACATTGCGTTCGGATTGAACGATTCCGCCGAATCCTATGCCTCGGAACTGCTGCTTGATCCCCGCACAGGGGCCGCACTGGACGATCTTGAAGAACGGCTGAATCCGGACGTCATCCTGTTTGATCTGCCACCCGCCCTGTTTTCAGACGACGTTCTGGCGCTGCAACCGCATCTAGACGGCGTTTTGCTGGTCGTGGGTGGCGGTGTCACCACGCAGGCAGAAATCCAAGAGGTCGAAAGCCGTCTGGGCGAAGCGACGCCGCTACTGGGCATCGTCCTGAACAAGGCCGAAGGCGTGCACAGCGCGAATTATGAATACTTCTGACGGATCAGTTGCCTGCCCGCATCGGGAGGATCCGACCCAGCAAGCCTTCCGGCCCGAACACATAGACAATCGCTGCGCCCAACCCGAGCAAAAGCGCAAAGATGCGTCCAACCCATTTCCAACGGTTGTTCCGATCGTCGCGTTTTGTAGTGATCACCGGAATGGACACCACGGGTTTGACACCCAGTGCGCGTTCAAGCTGGGCCGCAGTGCGGATCGCGGGGTTCAGCAGTTCCAGAACAAAGGCCACACCCAGCGCCAGCATGCCGGACCCCAAAATACCGGCGACCATGATTTTCAACGCGCTGGTGGAAATGGGTGCCTCGGGGACCATGGCGGCTTCTAGCACATCCATACGTGCGGACTGCTGCTGAGCTTCCAACATCTGTTCCATCTGCGCATCCGAACGGCGCTGTGTGACGATGGTGTACTGTTCCTGCAATTGGGCAAGATCACGTTCCAATGCGTCCAGACGGCGCTCGACCTCGGGGGAACGGGCCATCGCCTCTTCGATCTCGGAAATACGGGTTTCGACAACGTTGCGCTGCTGGATCAACAGTGCGACCTGCTGCTCAACGACACCTTCGCGCTGACGGCCGGTACTGTTTTGCAGCGTCACAATTTCCTGATCGAGTTCCAGCTTGGTGTCTTCCAGCGTCGCCAATTGATCACGCAGGGCTGTCTGGGCCGTAGGAAGTGCATCCGTATTGGCGGATTTAAACGCCGAAATTTCCGCAGCAGCCTTATCGATATCTGTGCTGAGACGGCCCTGTTCAGCGTCAAAGAAGCTAAGCGCATCGCGGGCCTGCGCCAGACCCTGTTCACGGGCCTGTTCGATCACGGATGTCATCAGATCGTTGGCAACGGCAGCGGCCTTTTCAGGATCACCCAGCTGCACCGTAATCCGAAGACCCGACGGCGGAATATCTGTCTGCCACGGCTGCGCGCCTGCGCGGATTTGTTCTACCAGAACGGACTGGCGCATTTCGAAAACGCGTTCGATTACCGACAGGTTGGGATCCATGAACAGATCATAGCGATCCATGATCTCGATCAGGTTATCGCGGGCCATCATCTGCTGTTCGATCAACCGCACCTGACGGGCGGGATCGCGTTGTTGGCGGACGGGCATGCCAATGCGCACCGGCTCTTCGATCCGCGCATCCTGAATCTGGATGACAGAGATAGCCTGATACAGTTTAGGCTGGGATTTCGCGAACATGGCAGCCGCAAGGCAGCCCAGCACGAAAATGGGAATAATCACCCAAGTACGACGGCGAATTGCCGCGAGGAATTCCCCGAGGCTTTGAAACTGGTTCATCCACTATGCTCCCGCAAAGTCGCCCCCATTGCGTTCGGAAGTTGCGAATCCCTATCTGAAGAGATTTCGCCATCTTCACGCCACAATCTATCGGAACGGCCCCCTAAAAGCCACAATCCAAACGGGCGGAATCGGAAACAGTGCATTTCCAAAACCTTCGTTTTCTCAGGACTTTACGTGTAGAAATGACGCGCTGAGCGCGCACAAAGACAGCCACATATCGCCGACGTTCCATTGCAAGACAGGCAGGCAATCACCTTTCTTGAAGGGCGGAACTGGGCGTGCGAAACGTAGGCATTTGCCCCCATCCGTCAGTTCAAGCGCGCCAAAGCCGAACACGGTCCGGCTAAGATTGTACTGCGCCTTGTAGGCAGCTTCTTTCAATGAAAACAAACGAGTAGCTGCGACGCCGTGATCATCGGAAATCTGGTCCAGCTCTTTCTTGGTGCCGATTTCGCGCCGCAGACTGATGTCCAGACTACCCGCATCCTCAAGATCGATACCCAGCCCTGCGTAATCCTCGGCATCGCCGGTGATCGCGATGCAGGCGGTACCGGTGTGGCTGATGCTGCCGACGGTGCCCGCAGGCCAGACTGGCGCGCGGTCTTCGGCCATCGGGATGGACACACCGGGCAGCCCCATTTGCGCCAAGGCCATACGTGCGGCGACTCGGCCAGCGGCAAATTCGGCGCGGCGACCGGACACGGCACGCAGAACAGCGGCCTCTTCCACAGGGTGCAACGGCGGGTGAACCGCCCCCGGATCAGCAACAGAGACCTTCAATCGACCCGGAAAGTCGATCAAGGACAGGTGCTGTTCCAGATCACAGATGGACATAACTTATACCTTCCGGCGCGCGCGCATTTCACGACGTCGCGCCATTGCATCCCGGCGCGACTGCGCACGGTTGTTTTCCGCAGGGGTATCCTGAGCAGCGGGCTCGGGCGCAGTTGTTGGCGACAGTTCTGCCACCCGCGCCGCAAGCGCAGACAGGGTCGGCGCGCGGAAGATGTCCGTAATCGCAAGCTTGGGTACCTTCAACCCGTCACGGATCGCGCGATGCGCCTGAACCGCCAGCAACGAATGCCCGCCAAGGTCAAAGAAGCTGTCGCGCGGGTCGATCTGATCCACGCCTAAAATCTCGCTCCAGATGGCGGCGATCTGTGCGGTGATACGGACGGTGTCGCCTTGCCCTTTGGCGGCAACAGGCGCAGGGCGCGAGGCCGGTTTCGCCGGTGCCTTCCGCTTCTGTTCTGGTGCAGGCAGCGCACCGCGATCGACCTTTTTGTTGGGTGTCAGCGGGAAGGCCGACAGGTTCACAAACCGGCTGGGCACCATAAAGCTGGGCAGATCCTCGGACAGCTTGGTATTCAGCACGTTTTCCGCCTGTTCAGAACCTGTGTAGTAACCCACCAGACGCAGATCACCTGGCTGATCCTCGCGCGCCATGACAACCGCCTGACGCACGCCTTTCACGGCCTCAAGCCGCGCTTCAATCTCGCCCAGTTCGATCCGGAAGCCGCGCAGCTTCACTTGATGATCCACACGGCCAATGAATTCGATCCGGCCATCGCCACGACGGCGCACCAGATCGCCTGTGCGGTACATCCGACCACCGTGGAACGGGTTTTCGACGAACCGCTCGGCTGTCAGTTCCGCGCGGTTCCAATAACCGCGTGTGACACCCGTACCGCCGATCCACAATTCGCCCTCGGCGCCGATACCGACAGGGTTCTGCGCGTCGTCCAAAACGTAAAGCTGGGTGTTGGCGATGGGCAGGCCGACGTTGACCACGGCCTCGGTTCCGCCCGCTGCTTGGGTCGACGACCAGATCGTCGTTTCGGTCGGTCCGTACATGTTGGTGACTGTCGCATCCGTCGCCTTGGCCAGATCGGCAACCAACGCACCGGGCAGCGCCTCGCCCCCGAGGAACAGATGCTTGACCCGTGACAGGGCAAAGCGTGCCTCGTCGTTCATGGAAATCATCCGCATCATCGACGGCGTGCATTGCAGATGTGTCACGTCATGGCGCACGATCTGCGCCGCGAGCGAGAAGTCGTCTGCCGCAGGACCGCTGACCGTTTTGCTTTGTGCCACCACCTTGGCCAAGGGCCGCAAGCCCGCCAGAACCGTGTCAGTCGGAATGCCGTAATCGATCAGGCAGGCGACCTCGGTCACGCCGATTTTTTGCAGGTCACGCACGCGGTCCATCGCATCGTCCACCGTGCCGAACAGGCCCGAGTCGTTGAAGTAGCGTTCAAAGGCGAAGTCCAGAATGCCTTCCAGCTCGTCCTGTTCCAGCGACCCCAGATCAAGATCGAACGCGTTCTTCGCCCCTTCGGGCTTTTTGAACGCAGGGAAGGCCCAAGCGTATTGCTTGATCAGACCGGCAGCCGAGCGCAGGTAATCCTTCATCGGCTCGCGCGCGATCTCCTGCGCCTCTTCCCGCGTGTCGGCAAGGAAGGTGTGCAGCATCAGGGTGATCTTGTGATCCTTGGGATCGTGGCCCGCGTCTTTCAGCGCCTGATGGTAGAGTTTGATCTTATCCGCGACCTCATCCACGCTTTGGCCCAGAAGGTGGGTCAGAACGTTGGCACCGATGGTGCCCGCTTCGCGCCATGTCTCGGGGTTGCCTGCGGTCGTGACCCAAACCGGCAGCTTGGCTGACACGGGGCGCGGCTGCGTGACGACCTCGTGCATGGTGCCGTCCTTGCGCGGGAAGGGCACAGGTTCGCCCGCCCACAGCTTGCGCAAAGTGTCGATGGTTTCAAACATCGCGGGCTTGTTGTTGGGCGGCGTGTTTTCGGGGCGCAGCACAAAGTCGTCCGGCTGCCACCCACTGGCAATGGCCAGGCCCGCGCGTCCGTCGGTTAGGTTGTCGATCACCGCCCATTCTTCAGCAATACGCGCTGGGTGGTGTAGGGGCGCGACGCAGCTACCGGCACGCACGCCGATATTCTTGGTCACCGCCGCAACAGCCGCACCTGTGACCGAAGGGTTCGGATAGGGCCCGCCAAAGGCGTGGAAGTGGCGTTCCGGCGTCCAGACCGCGCAGAAGCCGTGTTCGTCCCCGAACTTGGCACCCTCCAGAAGAAGGTCGTATTTGTGATGGGTGCGCCCGTCGTCGTTGCCCCAGTAATACAGCGAAAACTCCATCCCGCCGTCATTGCCCAGCGCACCGCCGGAAATCATCGCGCGGTCTTCGTCAGACGCGATCACAACGCGGAACCCGCGGGCGGTGGTGTAGAACAGTTCAAGCACCGAGATGTCGAAGCTAAGCGATGTAACGGCCAGCCACGTGCCGCCGTGATCGGGCACCACCGCATCCATCCCGCAATAGAAGTTCGCGACATTTCGATGTTCAATCATCACGCCTTTGGGCAGGCCGGTCGAACCCGAGGTGTAGATCAGATAGGCCAGATCATCCGGACCGCTGGTGTCACCCAGATTGGTGCCGTCCTGCTGGGCTGCACGCGGATCAGTGTCGATCGCCAGAACCTCGGCATCGTGATCGGGCAGTTGCGCCAGAAGATCGGACTGGGTCAGCACGACCTTGGCGCCACTGTCAGACACGAAATGGCGTAGGCGGTCGGCGGGATAGGTCGGGTCCATCGGCAGATAGGCACCACCAGCCTTCAGGATCGCCAAAGCACCCACCATCAGGTCAAAAGACCGACGGCAGCAGAGGCCCACGACCGTGTCGCGCGTAACGCCTATATCGACCAAGACGCGCGCCAAACGGTTCGCAGCGGCGTTCAGATCGGCGTAGGTCAGGCTCTGATCCTCGAACACCAGCACGGTGGCATCGGGTGTCTTGGCGACCTGTGCTTCGAACAGACGATGCATCGGTTGATCGGTGAAGTCGGTAGCCGTGTCGTTCCAGCCGTTCAGCACCAGATCGCGTTCGATTTCGGTCAGTGCATCATCATCGGCCTGAAGACGTGCTGCAATGGCATTTGCGTAAAGCTCGGGGATGCGGCCGCTGTCGTAATGAAGAACGGTCTTGTCGCCGGTCATTTCGATGGTCAGGGGAATACCCGCAACCGCACCTGCATTATCCGACACCGCAATATCCGGAAGGCCCATGTCGGCCAGCGCAGGGTCGCGCAGCATCAGGTCCAAGGCAAAGGTTTTGCGCTGTGACAGAGCCTGTTTTTGATGACTAAAGTCGTCAGCTATCTGAACCGGAACCCAAGGCGACAACAGGCCCTGACCGGTTGGAATGTCACTGTGCTGGAACGCCACCAAACCGCCGCCCAGTGTCGCCACCAAACGACCGACCGCAGCCATTGGATCGTTCACATCATTCAGGATCAGGGTCTGAGTACGGCCTGTATCGGGTAGCAGACCGGGAACGCGGACAAAGGGCGCTTTGCCCAGGGCACGACGCCAGTAGGCATCGTTTTTGGCGATATCCGGCAGGTCGATTTGTGCGAATGCGTCCAATGTATCGCCAGCCTTGGCGATGCTTTCGGGCTGAATGGTTGCACCATCCAGACGGCGCAGGCCACTGATCCGCAGCGCATCCGTTCCGCAGGCCACGGTCAGCGTTTCGGAGGATGCAGACAGAACCTGACCAGCGTCACCTCTGCCATCAACAACGGCGACCGAACCGACCGCGTAAAAGATACCGCCGATACAAAGTTTCGGCACACAGAGCGGGTTCCAGTAGTCGCCGTGGTCCAAAGCACGCACCAAACGTTCCAACTCGGCAGCGGGGCGTGACAGGTCTAACCAACCGTTCGACGCCGGACGATCCGCCAAAGCGTGATAGCTGCGCAGGGCGAGGTTCTGCTTCACCCGACGGGGCGCATCCGAGGACAGTTCCTCCATCACTTCGTAAAAGCTTTCCATTGCTGCGGCAAAGCAGCTGGTGTTCAGGCTCAGCGCCGTATCGCTGGCGGACACGGCCACGTTGCGCGCGACGATGATGTCGCCCTCATCAATGCCACCCTCGATGAAATGCCACGTGATCCCGTGCTGCTTTTCACCTTCAATCAACGCCCAGACAGGGGCGTTCAGACCGGCATGGCGCGGCAGTGGCCCATCGTGGAAATTGACCGCCCCGCGCTTGGGAAGCGCCAAAAGGTCGTCGGGAATGATATCGAGGTTCGCAACGCTCAGAAGCCAGTCAAACGGCTGCCCCGCCAATTGCTGCGCCGCATCACGTGTCAGGGGTTGCACCGGCAGGCCATGGTCGCGCGCCCAATCCGCGACCCCATCAGCGCGCGTAAAGACGGCCACCACGTTATGCCCCGCCGCCAGCAGTTTCGCCCCACAATGCTGGGTCAGCGTATCGTTACCGATCAGAATACAGGAAAACATGGTCTAGGACCTCACTGAGTCATTGGGGATGGCCGGCACCTTGGACGGGGGCAGCGGCGCGGCGATGTGCCCAAGGGCATGCCGCAGCAAATCGGACAAGAAACGGGGCGGGTCGATCGGGGCTTTGCCTGTCACCAAACGACGCAAACGCCAGATTAGGCCGCCCAAAACATGGGCCACCGTCGCGCCGATGGCATAGGCGCGCCCGTGATGTTTCACGAAGTAATACCAGCGGCTGTCCAGCCAGTAGTCGGGGATGCGTTTCCAGCTACCCATGCCAGTGGATTGCGACCCGATGTGCATCACCTTGCTTTCGGCAACATGGTCCACGCCCCAGCCAGCACCTTGCACACGGGCGCACAAATCGGTTTCCTCAAAATACAGAAAGTACGTCTCATCAAACAGGCCGACCTGTTGCAAAACCTTGTCACGCATCATCAGGGAACAACCTGCGATCCATTCAACTGGCCCAGTCTGTTCCAACCCGAAAATAGGCACTGTATAGGCAGAAAGCAGACGCGAGATCGGACCGGTGCGCGCCGCACCTTCGAATTCCGAGAAGATGGTTGGAAAGCGGAAAGCGGTCAGTTGCCGATCCATTTCCGACCCGTGAATTTCCGATCCAGCAAAGCCCACCTCGGGGTGGTTTTCCAGATGCCGAACAAGCGCACAGATCGCACCCTTTTCGGGGAAGGCATCCGAGTTCAGAATATAGACGTAATCGGGCCGCGACCCGTCACTCAGCCCAGCTTTGATGCCGACGTTGTTACCAAAGCCGAACCCGCCATTGTGACCGGACTGGATGACGCGCACAGGGCAGATGTCTTTCCAATCGGCCTCGGCGATCCATTGCTTCAACTGCTCTTCGGAACCGTCACCTGAATCGTTGTCCACGATCAGAATCTCGCCCTTCAGATTTTCCATCGCATAGGCGGCGGCTATCGCAGCGCCCAGCGTCATCTGCGCGCTGCGCCAGTTCAGGATGATGGTCAGAACGGTCGGCGTCGTCATGGCTGATCACTCCGCCGCCTGCGAGGCAAATGGCAACACAGTGCCATGGCCTGCATCAGACGCTTCGGCCAGTTTGATCACCCTGCGCATTTCGGCCCCCAGAACCCGCACGTTGGGCTCAAGCACCATCGAGTCGTGATCGCCCGGTACTTCGCAGACCTCGATCTGTGGCGTGTACTGACCCCAGTCATTGTCGTGGAACAAGTAAGCCCGTTCATCATCGACAAACCGCCCGTTGGACACAGACCATTTGCCGCGCAGTGGCGGACGGAACAGAACCATACGGCCATCGCGCGGCTTCATCTGGTAGGTCGCGACGGCCGACAGGAACGATGCTTCGATCTCGGCATCGTGGAAGGCGCCAGTTTCTTCGGTCGCCTCGAATTCACGTCGTTTGCCGATTTCCCATGCGATGCGGTTCTTGGCCCAGATAAACGGATAAGCGACGCCCTTTTTGCGCAGCTCCGCGATCTGGATCAGCATCCGGTCTTTCCATTCCAGCGGACGGCGCTGGGGTAGCGGCGTATCCAGCAAAACGACCAGCGCAACCTCGTCTCCCATCGCCTCAAGCTGATGGGCCATTTCATAGGCCGTGATCCCACCACCCGAGAAGCCGCCCAGCAGATAGGGCCCTTCCGGCTGCACTTGCTTCAGTTCAGCGATGTAATCACGCGCGGCTTCGGTGATCGTTTGATGCGGCTCTTCATCGCCATAAAGCCCGCGCGCCTGAAGGCCGTAGAAGCGGCGCTCATTCCCCAACAGGTGCGCAAGATGGCGCAGGTTCAGGACGTTGCCGAACATGCCAGCCACAAGGAAGAAGGGCGTCTTCGATCCACCTTCGCCATCGTGCATCGCCACCAGATGGCGGAAGCGGCGTTCGGGCTGTTTGGTTTTCGGCTTATCCGACGTATCGCCCGCCTGCCCCGTGTCACCCACACGTTCGGCAATCAACGCGGCGCAGGCGCGGATGGTGGGTGCCTCGAACAGGATCGAGATCGGGAATTCGGTGCGATAGGCTTTCTTGACCATAGCAAACAGACGCACCGCGATCAGGGAATGCCCGCCAAGGTCAAAGAACCCATCGTCGATGCCCACGTTCCGTACGCCCAGCAGTTCTTCCCAGAAACCGGCAAGGGTGCGTTCGATATCCGTTTCCGGCGCGGCATAGTCGCCTTCCAGTTCGGGGCGATCAAAGCTCTGGCTCGGGCCGCTGGACTCGACATGATCAGCCTGACGGGTCAGCGCATCCAGATCCATTGACGACACAACGATCTGCGGATCGCCCAGCGCCAGAACCCGCGCAAAGGCGCTGACGCCTTCTTCGGGTCGAATGCCTTGGGACAGGTTGTGGTTCAGGCGTTCTTCGGCAGGGGATAGCGGGTGATGCCCTTTCTTGATATCAGTCTCTATTTCAGCCTCAGACAGCTTTTGCGGCGCACCAAGGCGCGTGGTGCTGTCCAGCTTGCGGATGTTGAAATTCTCGATCTCGACCAGCACCGTTCCGTCAGGATCGGTCAGCGTAATATTGAAGCTCGCGCTTTCGCCGCCCGCGCGGTTTTCACCAGCGTTGCGCATCCAACTGACGATCTGCGATGACAACGGCCCATAGACACGAACCCGACCGTAAGACACCGGCACCCACAGGTTCTGGGGCGCATAACCATCGATCAACTCCATCGCCCAGCCGGTCGCGATATCCAGCAAGGCAGGATGCAGCAGATAGCCTGTATCATCCTGTGCCGCGATTGGCAGGGACAGATCCGCGATCGCTTCGTCCTTGCCAAAGGCCTTGGTATCCAGCACCTGCCAGCGCGGGCCGAAATCCAGATGTTCGCCCTGACCTGTGCCCAGCTTGCCACCGTCTGAGGCCTGCTGAACCGCACCACACCGCGCACGGATCGCCTTCAGGTCAAGTGGTTGAACCGGCGGCAGGGGACGCAAGGCAATCTGACCTTGCGCACACAGCGCATGGCCGGATTTTTTGCCAACCTTGGCGTTGCCCAATACCTCGAACCCATAGCCCGCATCATCACGCTTCAGGCGCAGCTTCATCTGGCGCGGGTCGCTTTCGGTCACGGTCAATGGCCGAAGGAAAGTCAGATCACGCAGTTCGAAACTGTGTCCTTCGCCCTGCGCGGCCATCGCGTGGGCGGCAAGTGTCAGGTAGCCCGTACCAGGCAACAGCGCATCGCCCGCACGGGTGCGGTGTTCGTCAATGAACCAGTCGTCCAGCGAATATTCCGCGGTGAAGATCCGGTTCCCATCCTGATCGAATGTCGCCTTATCCAGCATCGGCTGCGCGACGTCCTCGACCGGCACCTCAACCTCGGCCCCCAAGCGCGCAGCGACTGCATCGGCGGCCATGCCGACCTCGGACCAGATGCCCCAGTTCAGCGCCTGAACCCGCGTCCTGCCGCCTGCGCGGGACTGCGCAAAGGCATTCAGGTATTCGTTGGCCGCTACATAATCGACCTGACCCACGGGTGCGGTCACGGTGGACGAAGACGAGAACAGCACCATCCAGTCGCACGCGCCGTCGGGAAAGACCTGCCCCAACACGTCGGTGCCGTGCAGCTTGGCGGTGAACACGTCTTCGATGCTGGACGATGTCTTGGTCACAAGCGGCGCATCCGCAATGACGCCAGCGCCGTGAATCACGCCCGTGATACGACCGAATTGTTCCTCGGCGGCGTCCTTGGCGCGCTGCATCGCGGCCTGATTACACACGTCAGCCTCGGCCACCATGACGGTCGCGCCCAGACCCTCCAATTCCTCGACCGCACGGATGCGCTGTGCCACGCGATCTTGCGGGGCGTGACGGCGCAGGTATTGCGCCCATGTCTGACGGTCTGGCAGGCCTTCACGTGCGACCAGAACCAGATTGGCCCCCTTGGTCGCCAAATCCCGCGCAAGGCTAAGACCGATGCCACCAAAGCCCCCCGTAATCAGCACGGTTTCAGCTGTAATAGAGCCTGTTTTTGGCAGTTTGCGCGGCAGCATCGCGCGCTCAAACCGCTTGGCCCCCCGCAACGCGGCGATGCGGTTGGACGGTGCAATCAGCAACTCTTCCAGCACACGGTCGACCAGCGCGCCTTTCGCGGTCTCAACCCGCGTGGCCTCGCCACCCGATTTCCAGAAAGGCACATCTTCGGCAACCGGCAGCACGACATCAAAGGTGCTGACCGTCACACCCTGTAGTTCACGCGGAATCACACGCGCGGGCCCGGCGATGGTGGCCTTCTTGGGATAAGTCAGCGCCTCGTCCCGCACCTTGGCGGCACCGTTGGTGATGACCGTCATATGCATAGGCCGAGGCAGGTTTTCGTCCGAAATCGCCTGTGCGAGGAACAGCAGAGAATAGAAGCCATGTTCCTGCTGGCGATGCGTGAAACTGGATCCCGGGCGGTGCCCTTCGTCCTGTGTCAGCAACCAGAAATGCGCGATGCGGTTCGGCACGACACCGTTCGCAAGCAGGTCTTTGATCAGCAGATCATACCCTTCGCGGCCCCGTTCGGGCGCAAGTGAGTATCGGTCATCAGACACGCGCGCAAACAGATCGCCGACGCGCACCTCAACCACCGTGTGACCAGCACCGCGCAGCGATGCGGCCGCTGTCGAGGCAATGCCACCGTCATCCATGAACATCAGCCATGTCTGCGGCTCGGACCGGTTCAGATCGGTGGTGACATCGACCTCAACCTCGGCCGCGCGGGGACGCCAGACAGGGGCCCAGCCCCAATCCTGAATATCCTCGATCCGTGACAGGAATTCCGGCGCGGTGGTTGCCTGCGCCTGACCCGGTTCGATGAAATACTGGCTACGTTGGAAGGCATAGGTCGGCAGCGGCACGCGCTGGCGCGGCACATCGGCCCAGACCTGTTCCCAATCCACATCCACACCCAGCGCCCAGAAGCGTCCGAGCACCTCAAAGAAGAAACGATCATCCGCGATGTCATCATCAGGATGGCGGAGCGACGACAGGATTTGTTGCGCAGGCATCGCGCCATGCATCCGCGACAACGATGACAGCGCACGACCCGGTCCAACCTCGATCAGAACGCGGTTTTGTTCCTCGGCCAGCGTCGCGGCGCAATCGGCGAAATGGACTGTATTGCGCAGGTGTTCGACCCAATAATCAGGCGAGGTCGCCTGTTCATCCGTCATCCAGTCGCCCGTGCGATTGGACGTCAGCGGGATTTGCGGCGGGTGAAGTTCAATGCTTTGCAGATAGGCGCGGAAATCGCCCAGAATAGGTTCTAACATGCGGCTATGCGCGGCAATGTCGATGGCAATGCGCTGGTATTCGACACCATCAGCGGTCAGGCGTTTTTCCAGCGTGTCCAAGGCGTGCTGCGGGCCAGAGGCGACAGACAGATCAGGCGCATTTACAGCCCCCAGATCAAGGTCATCACCCAGATAGGCCCCCAGTTGCGCGGCAGGCAGATTGACCGACAACATGCCCCCAGCGGGCACTGTGTCGAACAGTTTGCCACGCAGATGGACAAGGCCGATGCAGTCCTCGAACGACATGATACCAGCCACACAAGCGGCGGTGTTTTCGCCCATAGAATGACCTGCCAGCGCGGCAGGATGCACACCCCAGCTTTCCCAAAGCTTGGCCAGCGCGACCTCGACGATCAGGATCAGGGGCAGCTGTACAGACGGCGTCAGCAGTTTTTCATTCGCGGCCTCTTCGCCACCCTTTTCAGGCAGCCAGACAGCGCGGGGGTCTTCGTCGGTCAGCGTGTCCAGTTTGGCCAGACCGCGATCCATCCACTCGGCGAAAACAGGCTCTGTTTCGTACAAATCCCGCGCCATGCCAGCGTATTGCGCCCCGCCACCGGGGAACATGAAAGCGACGTCAGGATTGGACAGCGCGGTGTGGCTGTGCACGCGGCGCGGGTTGTCCTGTTCCAGCAGGTCGGCGGCCTCGGCATGGCTGGACGCCACCACGACACGGCGGCGATCAAAGGCGCGGCGTCCTTCTTTCAGGGTAAAGGCAATGTCGGCGAGCGGCTGGTCCGGCTGCGCCCGCAGATGCGCCGCCAGACGTTGGGTGTTTTCATCCAATGCGGCCTTGTTCCGGCCCGAGATCGTCAGGATCTGGAACGGGAACACGCTGTCTTCAGACGCGGCGCGCGCGGGCGCCTCTTGCAACACCGCATGCGCATTGGTCCCGCCAACGCCCAGCGAATTCACACCAGCCCGACGCGGGTGATCCGTTTCGCGCCAGTCGGTCAGCGTGTCATTCACGCGGAAGGGCGAGGTTTCGAAATCGATCGAGGGGTTCGGTGCCTCGTACCCCAAGGACGGCGGCATCTGTTTGTTGTACAGCGCCAGCGCCGTCTTGATCAGGCTGGCCGATCCAGCGGCCGTGTCCAGATGGCCGATGTTGGTTTTCACCGACCCGATCCGGCAGAAGCCCGCCTGATCGGTGGTTTCACGGAACGCCTGTGTCAGGGCCGCGACCTCAATCGGGTCGCCCAGATAGGTGCCCGTGCCGTGGCATTCTACGTAATCGATGGTGTCCGCCGGCGCATCCGCAATTGCCAGCGCCTCGGAAATCGCGGCGGCCTGACCGTCGACCGAAGGCGCCAGATAGCCCGCCTTGGCCGCGCCATCGTTGTTCACCGCTGTGCCGCGAATGACCGCCCAGATATGATCGCCATCGGCAATCGCATCATCCAAGCGGCGCAGAACAACCACACCAGTGCCCGAGCCAAAGACAGTGCCCTGCGCGCGGTGGTCAAAAGCGTGGCATTGCCCGTCCGGCGACAGAATTTCGTTTTCTTTGTACAGATAGCCTCGGTTCTGCGGCAGCTCGATCGTGACACCGCCCGCAATCGCCATATCGCATTCGCCGTTCAACAGCGCCTGCGATGCGTAGTGCGTGGCGACCAGTGACGTGGAACACGCCGTCTGGATATTGATCGACGGGCCTTTCAGATCCAGCACATGGCTAAGGCGCGTTGTTAAGAAATCCTTGTCGTTCCCTGTGTGCCGCAACAGGAACATGCCCGTGTTTTCCACCAGATCGGGGTTCGAACACAGGTTGAAGTACAGATAGCTGCCCATGCCGCAGCCCGCGAAAACGCCGACCTGACCGGGGAAGTTTTCGGGTACGTGACCGGCATTTTCCAACGCCTCCCACGCGGTTTCCAGAAAACGGCGGTGCTGGGGATCAAGGATCGCGGCCTCTTTCGGCGAGAATCCGAAGAACTCCGCATCGAAACGGTCGAACCCGTCCAGAGGTGCCGCAAACGGGACATAGTTGCGATGACGCAGACGGCCTTTGTCTTCCCCTGCCTCAAGCAGTTCCTGTTCGGTCAGCTTCCGGATAGAGGACACGCCATTGCGCAAATTGCGCCAGTAGGCTGCAATCGACTCGGCCCCTGGCAAATGAGAGGCCATACCGACAATGGCAATATCGCTGCCGCTTCTACTCTGCGGCTGATCTTCAAACGTCATACTCACAATGTCCTGCGGCACTCTCGTCGTAACCTATGTGGCAAATTTGGACGAAATGCGGCGACAAGGGGATATATCGTTCATATCCCGTACAATATCGGATGATTTTCGCCCATTATATCGCATTTCCCTAATATTAATTCGGGTCTTACCCGGATTCTTAGGGGGAAAACGCGGCGTGATTCCGCTATTTGACCATCAACTCAGCCACCGGCACCCAATTGACCCACAGCGCCAGCGCCGAGATCAGAACAGACAGCACACCGAAGACCGCATCATGCAGCGGGTCCCACGCGCCTGTGTGCCGCGACAGCCAGACCACCACGGGATAGATCATGGCATAGGCCACGCCCTGCCCGATGATCGCGCCGAACAGCCCACCCAGTTCCAACCCGACCAAAACCGCGCCGAACATGAAAATCGCGCGCGCCAGATACAGGATGAAGAACCGTTTGCTGTCGCCCGCGGCCAGTGCGGCCTGATCGTAGGTTAGCGATATGATTTGCGGCAGCTGCATCAGCGCCAACACCACCACAACGGCGCCCGCCGCCGCATAGCGGGGGTCATACAGCAGATCGACGGCCCAGACGCCCAACAGCGATGCCGCCGCGACCATTGCAACCAACGCCCCCGTCACCACGAACCGCATCTTGCGCAGTTTGGCAAAGTTGGCAGGGCTGTCTTTGGGTGGGGCTTCCCGATAGATCGGGATCAGCACTTTGCCGACCATCACGTTGCCCAGCATCATCGGCACTGTCGCTAGGAAAAAGCCGATGTTGTAGACACCGAAGTCATCCAGCGGCAGCCATTTCCCGATCAGTATTTTGTCGGCTTGGAAAAAGAAAAATCCGCAGACGGTGGACAGGAAAATCCATTTTCCGAAGTTGACCAACTCATGCCGCGCCGCCTTTTCCCAGCGGAATGTGTTGACCAGTCCGGGAAGGAACCCGAACGCCAGACCCAGCATCACCAACTGGCTAAGCAACCCGCTGATCACCAAGGCCCAGACCGATTTCAGCCACCACGCCAATGCAATGGCAAAGACCACGCCGATGATCTGCACGGCGACCTCGATCGCGGCGACACGGCCCAACAGCAGGTGCCTGTTAGCTGTGTCCAGCCGTGTCGGCTTGAACCCGATGATCAACAGGCCAAGGCCCGCAACTGGCATGATCTGAGCCAGCATCGGTTCGTCGTAAAACCACGCTAAGGGGAAGCCGATAGCACAGGCCACAAGCCAGAGCGCGACACCGCGGAAAACCTGTATCGTCCACGCAGTGTTCAGAAAATCAGGGTCATCACCCCGTTTGCTTTGCAGAATAGCGGGCGTCACGCCGACGTCGGAAAAGTTCGCCAAACCTTGGATAAAGACCGTGACCAAAGCCATCATCCCGAAGGCTTCTGGGAACAGAAGGCGGGTCAGAACAAGGTTCGATAGAAGCCGGATCACCTGACTGCTGACAAAGCTTCCCGTCGTCCAGAACGACGACCGCATTGCCCGTGCGCCCAGCGAACCACCACCAAATTTCTTAAACACGCCCACCATTATCGCCCGCGGCTCCATCCGCTATCACCCTTGGGCAAAAACCGGACCGCCAAGGCGACACCGGTGTATGTTGCAAAGCCGATAGGATCGGCCAAAGCCAGCTTTGGTTTGTCACCGATACCCGTCGCAGGCGTGTCTTCGTTTTTGACCAAGTCGGGATACAATGCCCGCACCTCATCGACACCACGATCCTGCCGCGCACGCACTTTGATCAGATTGCGCAGGCCCGAGACGACAGGCCAGTCGTAGCTACCCTTTGTGCTGACGCGTTCACCCGCCGAAAATTTCAGGCGCACAAAAGTGTCGTCGGAAATGATATTCGGGAACGCCCCCCAGCGCGCACGCCCAGCCGTGTTCACTGCAAACAGCCCGCACCCCGGAACGCCCTGCGCCATGAACGGCACCTTGCGCCAGATCCGGGCATAGGCGCGGCTGGCGAAATTATCCGGTGCGACGATATTCAAGCGCCCGCTGGCGTATGTCGGTTCATCCACCGACAGCAACCCAGCCAGTTCGGGCAGAACCGTTTTCGATAGCGTCACATCCGCATCCAGATAGACCCGCGCCCCAAACCGAGCAGCCGCATCACCGGCATTCAGCGCGTTAGGCTTGCCGCCTTCTGGCAGGCCCAGAACAACCAGCTCCCAACCGTTCTCTGCAAACTGGTCATCATAAGATTGCGCGACACGAGCAGTATCGTCCGTGCATCCGTTTGCCACGACGACAACCTGCAAAAACGGAACAGGATCAGAGGCCAGAACAGAGGCCAAACAGCGTCCGATGACGGCAGTTTCATTATGCGCGGGAATAATAACGCTTATCCCCTGAACATCACTTTCGCCCATTCAATGGTCGCCTTTGATACGCCTACCAGCGGAACACTCACTCACACGGCGAAATCTGCGGGATTTCAGCCACACCTGAAAAGATGCCTTTGCACCCAACTATGGCCAAAGAATGAAAACTATTAAACAGTCATTCCAAGTTCTGCCAACGTTGCCAATTTTTCGATAGGTTGAGTGTGCCCCGTCCCCTTCGGATCGGATATCTCGTGCCCCAGTTCCCGGGGCAGACACATATCTTTTTCTGGCGCGAAGTCATCGCGCTGGAAGCGATGGGCCATTCCGTATCGCTATTGTCGACACGCCACCCGCCGCAGGGCCTGATCGCGCATGACTGGTCCCAAGACGCCATCGCACGCACGACCTATCTGGGACACATCGACCCGATCCATGCAGTGAATGCTTTGGCCCGTCTATTGCCCAAGGGCCTGATGGGCTGGATCGCATCGGAAGGTCCGCGATTTGGCAAAGACGTTCTGATCGTTCTGGCCGCCGCGAGTAAATTGCTGGCCGAGGCCAAGGCGCAGAAGCTGGATCACATCCACGTCCATTCCTGTGGCCGCGCCGCGATCATCGCCGCGCTGTGCCACAAGATGGGCGGGCCTACCTATTCGCTGACTCTGCACGGCCCGCTGCAGGACTATGGATCGGGTCAGCGTTTCAAATGGTCCAACGCGGCCTTTGGCACGATCATCACCCAAAAGCTGATGGATGAGGCGCTTGAGGAACTGGGCGATGCCCTGCCCGAGCGCATCGAAATCCGCCCGATGGGGGTCGACACATCTGTGATGAAGCGCGAAACGCCCTATAAACCTGTGGAACACGGCCAGCCGATGCGCCTGTTTTCCTGCGGGCGGCTGAACGTTGTGAAAGGCCATCAGGATCTGATGTCGTCTGTCCGGCAACTGTTGGATATGGGCGTGGACGTCCGGCTTGAAATCGCGGGCGAAGATGATGCCGGCGGCACGGGGTATCGGGCCGAGCTTGAGGCGCATCTGAAACAGCTGCGCTTGCAGGATCACGTCAAACTTCTGGGCGCGATTGATGCGGGTCTGGTGCGTCAGAAACTGCTTGAGGCGCACGCCTTTGTTCTGGCCAGCTGGCACGAACCCCTTGGCGTTGCCTATATGGAGGCGATGGCCTGCGGAGTGCCCACATTCGGCACCGATGCGGGCGGCGTGTCCGAACTGATCGACGATGGAAAGAACGGCATTCTGGTGCCGCCCAAGAACCCCAGCGTTCTGGCCCGCGTGCTGCGCGATTTCGCAGGCAACCCCGAACTGGCCATGCGGCTTAGCACGGCTGGACGTGCGCATGTGGTTGAGAACTTCAGCTCGGAACTGGGCGCCCAGACGATCGTGCGCATGATTGATCCGGACAGCGTGACGGATACATCAGCCGAAGAAGACACGACGCCGGAAACAGCCGAAGCTTAATTGACCGGCACCACCGTTTCGGGATCATCGGCGAAAACCAGTTCCTCGATCATCGTCAGGCGCGATACCTGATAGCCGCGCGAAACAGTCACGACTTCACCGTCTTTTTCGATACTGTAGTCGGCCTTATTGCCCGGAAACACAGCGCGGTCCTGACCGGCACCACCGTGCAGCTTGTCCGATCCACCGAGGGAAAACAGAACGTCATCGCCCGGCCCGCCCAACAGAATGTCTTCCTCGGCGGTGCCGTCCATCACGTCATTGCCGGTGCTTCCTGCACGCAGCACCCCGTCTTCGAAGGCTGCCGGATCGCGGGTTTCCCAATCCACGGGCCCACCGGCGTTGTGCGCCATCAACACATCCCAACGTGGGTTGGCATCGTCCAGATGCCGCAAGCCACCCCAACTGCCCCATTTGGACGGCGCAGCGACGTCAACAAAAGCGTTGAACATACGACCGCCCGCTGCATTCCAGCCATCAATTAGTTGCATGTACAGCCGCGCCATCTGGGGGCTGTAGTTGAACTGTTCGAAAAAGGTGGTCAGCGCTTCGTCATCAACGCGGTCCATCTGCGCCGCGACGTGGCTGCCGCCTTCGTACATAATCAGGTCCAATCCAGCGGCCTCGGCGGCGCGGGCGTGGTGAGGAAAGATTTCCTCGACCAAGGTGCGCACCGACCCGTTCGACAACAGCGCCGCAACCGGATCGAAGGCATCCTTGTATTGCTCGATCTTCATGAACTCGCGCAGCGCGACACGGCGCAGCCCTTGGGCACGCCCGCGCTCTTCGGCTTTATCAGCGGCTTCCTTCAGGATAGCGCGCATTTCGCGGCCCTGTTCATCCCCGCCGATTTCATGGCCGAAATATCCGGTCACCGCGTAGGCATCGAAACTGTCGCGCGGCAGATGGCCCAGTTCAAGGAACCCCAAGGGCGACATCAGGGCGGATTCCTCAAGCCCCGGCCAGCCGGTGTGTGTAGCAAAGACGCGAACAAGGCGGTCTTCGGTTTCATCCCCGAACACATCGGTCCAGATATCCATCACCTGAGCCGCGCGCATGCCATAGAACTGCATCCAGCCATCACTGCTTTTGCCCCAGCGGGCTTCGGCCTGTGCGGCGGCATAGTTGGTCTGGGAAAAGATGAAGTTCCACATCTCGTTCGAATATTCGACATGGGCCTTCAGGCGCGGGTCCAGCGTATCCCGCACTTCTTCGGCAAATGCGCGGACGTAATCGTCATCCGCCAGATGGGGCATGTTGAACCATGGATCGGCGCCGATCTGGTTGGCCAGTTCCACCATAACAGGGATCGGCACGCCCCAAGCGGTATAGCTGTAATCGGTCACACGGGGGCGGTCGTCCCACGACACCACGGGCGAGTCATTGGTGAACATCCAGTCCATGAAACGGATCGACCGAACGGTACTGATCCGCGCCAGCCAGTCGGGATTGAACAGCGCGCCGGCCTCGTGCAGCAGCAGGTGGTTTTCATGCACGACCGAGATATTGCGGATCGGATCGTCAGGATCGGTGGCGGCAATGGCAATGCCGACGAACCCTTCGCCCGGTTCAAAAAAGAAACGGATTTCACCGTCCTCATAAACAGCGCGACGGGCGCGGCCTGTGACCTTGATTTCGCCCTTGCCTTCGTACCGCAGAACATAGCTGCCGCGCAGATGAAGGGCGTCTTCGGGCTGGTCGGTCAGGATCAACGCCTCAAGCGTCTTGGCATTGTCCGGCAGGCGAAGCGGCCAGCCGTTTTCATCCAGAAAGCCCCCTGCACGCAGCTCATCAATGCTGATCGCGCCCCATTGGCTGGATGTATGCCCAACCCACTGGCGGGCGGTCTTCATCACATCAATAAAGGGGTGCTGCGTGGACCAATCGGCAATGCCGTTCAGCCCGATGCCCATGGCAGGCTCTCCAATCGGACGCGCGCCGCGCGGCGGAAGGACGTAATCCGCGGCAGGCTGGATATTTTCCAACGCGGCCTTTTTGACCGTAAGATACGGCTGGACCAGCGACCAAATCTGTTCAGCAATGGCCGGATAGGCACCAGCCACAACGGGGTTCACCTTATCCAAGCCCTCAACTGTTTGTGGCAAAGGACGCTGGTACAGGGTCCCATATGTCACCATCGCGGCTAACAGATAGGTGTCGGGCGTGCCATGCGGTGCATCGTCGGAATAGAACGCCTCTGCCGGCAAGTCGGACAATGGGGCGGACGACATGACCTCGGATAAAATGGGCGCGATGGGCAGGCGGCGGATGTCGGCATCGGGGCGTTCGGACTTCAAGTCGGCGATGTAGTCGACATACCAATCCTGATAGGCCCCGCGATTAAAGTCGTGGTACTTTTGCAGGAAGCGTTCATTGGGCGGAAAGCGCCGAATGACGCCGTCCATATCGGCCCAGCCTTCGTAGATGTAATAGGTGATATTAGGCGCGCGTTCGGCCACCCAATCAACCACAGACAGCGTCGCGCCAAGGGGCGAGGTGTTGTTGGGGTTATAGCCATCAAACGCCTTGGTGTGGCTTTGATACTGGATAAAGTTCGTCGGTGTGATCAGCACCACGTCGTAATCATCAGGGTTCCCTGACCCAACGCGCTGGACCGTGGGAAACGACCATTCAGGATTGGGCGGCAGCTGCGACGGAAATTCAGGCAGAAAACCCCAGTGCCCTTCGACAGCAACCGTCGAACCATCAGCCTTGGCCAAAGCATCCAGCCAGACCGGAACGTTCGTCAGTTCGCCACCATCAGGATGATTCACAAGGGAATTGCCGAATGCGTAGAGGTTCAGATGGCGTGCCTCTTGTGCGGCGGTCATTGTCGCCAGACAGCATGTCAGCAAGCTAAGGCCAGCGGCCAACGCCCTAAGCATAGGTGGTTTCCTCGGTTAAACTGTCACTTGTCACAGCGCACCATATGCCCCCGCCCCAAGGCGCAGCAATGGTGTAGACAGAAAACTCACCGTGTTTTTAACGGAAACCGGCCTGTGCCCTTTTTGCGCGCATCACAGGGATGGCAGCCACAGAACCAAGGCAGGCACTGCCAGCAACAGCGCCACATGGATCAGATCCGCCACGACAAAGGGCGTCGTGCCACGGAAAATCGTGGTCAACGGAATGTCCCGCGCCACGCCGCTTAGCACATAGACGTTCATGCCAACGGGCGGTGTGATCAGGGCGATTTCGGTCATCCGAACGACCAGCACACCAAACAAAACGGCGTCATATCCAAGCCCCGTGATCAACGGAAAGAACAGCGGGACAGTCAGCGTCATCATCGCCGACGCATCAAGGATCATGCCCAGAAACAGGTAGAGCACCAGAATGATCAGCAGCACCGCCAGTGGCGGAAGATCAACAGCACTAACCCAAGTGACAAGGTTCAGCGGAATGGTGGTGACGGTGACGAAGGCGTTGAACACCAGCGCGCCAAACAGGATGCCAAAGATCATGCCTGTGGTGCGCAACGTATCATAAACCGCATCCCACAGAGCCTTAATCGTCAGCTTGCCACGCATCCCCGCGATGACCAGCGCACCGAACGCCCCCATTGCGCCTGCCTCTGTGGGGGTGAACCAACCCCAGATGATCCCGCCCATTACAAAGCTGAACAGAACGATCACATCACCAGTTCGGCGAAACCCATGCCAACGGTCGCGCCATCCATAGCGCGGCCCTGCCGGTCCGGCGTCGGGCGAGATTTTGCAGCGAATGGCGATGACCGCCATGTAAAACAGCGCGAGCAGAACACCGGGGATGATCCCTGCTGCGAACATGTCCCCGATCGAGGTTTCGGTCAGGATACCGTAGATAATAAACATGCCGGATGGCGGGATCAGGCTGCCGATCGTGCCGCCGGCGGCCACCGATCCGGATGCCAGCGACAGCGAATAGCCGTGCCGCCGCATTTCCGGCAGCGCCACAAGGCCCATCGTTGCCGTGGTCGCAAGGGAAGATGCGTTGACCGACGCAAAACCTGCAGACGCCCCGACCGTAGCCATCGCCAGACCACCCCTGCGATGGCCCAACATACGCGCCGCAAAGTCGTAAAGGTCCTTACCGATGCCCGACGCAAACAACACATGCGCCATTAACAAGAACAACGGGACAGTGCCGATGGCATAGTTGGTGGCCAGATCAAAGGCGATCACGCCGACCTTGATGAAGGCTGCGTGAAAGCTGATCAGAAGGCCGAAGCCGATGACCCCCACCAAACCCATGGCAAAGCCGATGGGCATTCCGAATGCGATGCACAAAAACATTGCACAGATACCGATCACTCCGGCGAAAACAGGCGTCATTTGCGGGGCTCCTGACGGGCAAGGTGCTGTGCTGCGCGCAACAGGCACACGGCAATCATCAGGGCGATGGCCGCGACCATCAGCCAGCGAAACGGCGCTACCGGAATATCCAGAAGCGGGGTGGTTTCGCCCTGCTTGCCCCGTCTCAGGGCCTCTTCCACACCGGCGTATAGAACAAAGCCCCAGAACACCGTTCCCAAAAGCAACATCGCCCCCTGTGACCATTCACTAACACGGCTTGAAAACGTCTGAACCAGCAATTCAACCTTGGTGTGCGATCCATCCCATGCAGCAAAGGCAAGGGCGCAGGTGACCGTCGGAATCAGCAGCAGTTCCGCCAGAACATAGGTACCCGGAAAGGCGATACCGATCGCCCTGAAGACCACGGTCACAACTGTCAGCACCATAAGCGCCACAAGGGACGCTACGCCCAGTCCAGCGGCCAATCGCACCAGCCATCCCAGTGTTTTTTCCATCAGTCTCATATCAGCACCCGGATTGCGTATCAGGGGGCGCACCACCGCGCCCCCTGCCTACCGTTCAGTTCCCGTAGGCTGCGCAAATGCGGCCCAGCACTTCGGACCCCGGCTTACCCATGCCATCAAGGTCTTCTGCCACCTTTTGGATCGCGGGGGCGAAGGCCTCGGAATAGGCGGCGACAACATCGGGCGCGACGGCGTTGAATTTCACGCCCTGCTCGACGCCATAGGCACGGCCGGCATCTTCGGCCACTTGGGCAAGTTCAAGCGTCCGCTTGCTCAGCCATTCGGTGTTGTCGTCAAAGATCTGCTGGATATCGGCAGGCAGACCCGCCCAGACCGCGCCGTTGATACCCCGCGATGGATAGGCACCGCGCGAATGGGGCAGTTCGGAATAATAGCCGACCACTTCGGCAAAACTCAGGGACTTCAGCGCCTCGTAGGGTGCAATCACACCATCAACCACACCCTTTTCCAAAGCAGGATAGGTTTCGGTCATCGGCATTGTCACACCTTCTGCGCCAAAGGCCGCAAGCGGACCGATGAAATCAACCGCGGAACGGATACGCAGACCTTTCAGATCATCCAGCGACTCGACCGGACCTTCGCGCAAAAGAACATGCATCGGCGTACCAACATTGTAGCCCACCACATGCACACCACCCAGTTCTTCGTTGAAAACAGGGTTTCCTTCCACAAGGTCCATATAGACGCTCAGGACCTTTTCAGGGTCGGTGTAGCCATAGAACATCCCCGGCACGAGGCGGTTCATATCATAGCCGGACCGCGCGTAGATCGGCGCAATATAGGCCATGTCGGCAACACCCGCAGACAGCTCATCAACGCCTTCACGTGACGTAATCAGGGTGCGCCCCCAATACGGGGTGATATCGACACGCCCGCCAGATTGTTCTTCGATCCGTGCGATCCATTCCGCGTCGGCGGCACCATAGGGGTGTGCCTCGGTGTAGGGCGAGGCATAGCTGAGATTGAACTCTGCCGCCCACGCGGGCAAGGCAGACAGGCAAAGTGCGACAAGTGCAGTTGTTCTGATCATTTGTAGTTCCTCCCTAAATCTAATGTCATGTGATCGCCGACGTTTGCCGTCCGGTCGTTGGCGCCGACCCTGTGGTCAGCTTGGTAATTTCGGAGTGCGACAGTCCCAGAGTTTGCAGCACCTCGGCAGTGTGGGTGCCCGGCATGACCGCTGGTTCTGGTGGTGTGAAAGCGCCCAAGCGCACGGGCGGCCCAGCCTGCGTGATAGGGCCATCGGGTGCATCCAGTGCGATCACCATGCCCCGTTCCAGCAAGTGTGGCTCTTTCAATACTTCGGCCAAGGAATTGACCGGCGCGAATTGCGTGCCCGCCGCCTCTAGATACGCCAGCCATTCGCTTCGGGTGCGGGTCGCGAAAATGGCCGCGAGTTCAGTCCGGATCATGTCGCGGCGGCTTGGGTCCATCTGAAGCTCTGCAAACTCGGGTCGTCCCATCGCGTCGCAGAAAGCGCGCCAATAGCGGGGCTCCATATCTGTCGTCACCAGCCAAGCACCATCGGCACATTGCCAAAGCCCCAGATCGGCGCGTCGCGTTCCCCGTGGCGGCACCTTATCCGGGTCGGGATAACGGCTGATCAGATTGGCCAGCAGAACCAGCGAACAGTCCGTCATCGAGACGTCAACATGCCGGCCTTGCCCCGTCGATCTTGCCTGCATAACAGCCGCCAAGGTGGCGAATGCCGCATGGGCACCTGTCGTGATGTCGGCGGCGGCAAATCCGGGAAGACCCGGCGCATCAGGATCCTCTCCGGTCCGGCTCAACACGCCCGAAAGCGCCAAGGCAACCGGATCATGGCCAGGCTTGTCACGAAGCGACCCAGTCTGCCCGCAGAGCGTCAGAGACGTGTACACCAGCGTAGGATTGGCCTGAGTTAGAGCGTGATATCCGAGTCCCAGACCCTCAAGAACACCGGGTCTGTAATCTTCGACAACCACATCAACGGTTGTCGCCAAGCGGCGCAACGCTTCCTGTGCGTCGGCATAACCCAGATCAAGGCAGATCGACTTTTTCCCGCGCGCCAGCATGTCCTGCGCCCGCTGGCGAACGCGGCCGGCATCATCCAGACGATCCCACCCGAACACCTTGGCCTGCTTGACCAATTCGCGGGGATGTTCGACGCGAATAACCTCTGCCCCCTGATCGGCCAGAAGCCACGTACAGTAGGGCCCCGGCAAAAGCCGTGAAAAATCCAGAACGCGCAGACCGGACAGCGCGCTCATTTCGCACCCATATGGTGGACTGCGAACAAGGGTCCGGGCACGCCGTCCGCATCGAACATGGCGCGCGCCTTCATTTGCGGGGTGTTCGGCACTTCGTCCAATCGGATGATCGGCGACAGGCCCCATCCGTGCTTCAGCGACCAATCCGCCAGTTGATCGCGGCTGTGTTGTGCAAAGAAGACCTCGACCACGGATTGCCAGCGATCGATAACGGCCTGATCGGTATCTGCGACAAGGATCGCGTCCCAGTCGATCTCGGCCAATTCGCCAGCGGCGCCATGATCCTGCATGACGCGCACGACAGCCCGCATCATGCCGGGGTTGTCGATCATGGACCATGTCACATAACCGTCTGCGCAGGGCCAGATCTGGCGCACACCGGATTTACCGCGCACCAGCATGTTGCCCCTCCGCGTACCGATGCGACCGGTGTTTTCGTACATCACCGCCTCGCGGTAGTTGGCAAGCGCTGCGGACTGCAAAGCAGACAGAGTAATGCGCTGACCCTTGCCGGTCTGACGTCGGGCCCGCAGCCCCATCAACGCGGCGGTCGCGGCCTGAATACCGGTCAGCGCATAGGCCTGTTCCCCCGGCAACCGCAGCGGTGGCTTGTCCGGTGTGCCGATCACGTGCATCAGGCCCGATTGCGCCATCAGTGTCAGATCGGTCACTGGACGATCCTGATCGGGGTATCCCGTGACCACCACATGGATCAGACGCGTATGTTTTCCGGCTAGGTCATCAACACCATCGCGCATCCCGCTTCTGCGGTCATCCAGCAGGATGTCAGCGTTCCGCAAAAGCTGCTCCAAGGGTTTGTCAGAACGGGTCATGCCTTTGTGCCACGCTTTCTGACGCGCGGGCGTCAGAGGTGCCGCCGCTGCAAGGGTCACATCCGCCCCAAGACGCGCCAACATACTGCCGCCGAAATCGACAAGATGATCCGCAAGAACGACGACACGGATACCGGACAAAAGCGTCATACCAAGACCCCCTTTGCGGTCAGGTCCTGTACTTCGGCGTCAGTCAGTCCGATTTCCGAAAAGACAAAGAGGTTATCCGCCCCAAGGCAGGGCGAAGGGCCTACATCGCTGGGCGTATCAGGCAGCACATAAGGCGGCGCAGGCATGTTCGCGGTGCCGATAACGGGGTGTTCGACAGCAACAAAATGCCCCGCAGCGTTCAGGTCAGGATGCTCTGACAGGCCCTTTCCGTCCAGCACGGCTACGGCTGGAACACCAGCCCGTAATAGTCTCTGTTCAAGCTCAACTAAGTCCCAATTCGCAGTTGCATGCTCAACAGGCCCATCCCCAAGAACACCTGCTAAAGCCATGCGATGCGCATCAGTTTCGCAGGCTATCGCGATCCACCGGCCATCCTTGCAGGGAAACACACCATGAGGTGCCATTTCCGTATCTTCATTGGCCGGTTTTTCGGTGGGCAATTCGGCAAACAGATCGCCAATCACATGGACCATCGACTCGATCTGGCTGACGTCCACATGCACACCTTCGCCCGTGCGGTCGCGATGCTCTAATGCGGACAATATCGCCACCGTCAGCATCATTGGCGCGACCACATCGCCATAGGCAAAGGGTGGCATATGTGGCTCTGTTTCAGGCCAACCTGTCATATCGCAGTGACCGGACCACGCCGCGGCCGAGTTGCCGTAGCCCCGCAATCCGGACAACGGCCCTGACCGTCCGGCAACCGACACGCTGGCCAGAATGACGCCCGGCTTTACCTGTTGCAGCGTTTCCCAATCCAGCCCGATGCGGTCCATGTAACCGGGGCCAAAGTTTTCCACGACCACATCGGCCCAGGCGATCAGCTTTTTCGCCACGTCGACCCCACGCGGATCGGACAGATTAATCGTCACGCTTTTCTTCGACGTGTTGGTTTGCGCGAAAAACACGGATGCATCGGGATTGCGACGATCACCACCCGCGAAAGGAGGTGACCGCCGCCCCAGATCAAGGCGAACGGAGGATTCAACCTTGACCACTGTGGCCCCGTTATCGGCCAAATCCTTGGTCGATCGGGGCCCTGCGCCGACCCACGAAAAATCTGCAACCTTCAGACCGTCCAGTGCGCCCATTAGTCCGCCCCCACTTCATCCAACACTGCTCGCACCTGCGCCTCGACTGTGGTTCTGTCCCAGTCGCGCGGGTCCACCATGTCGGAATGGATTTCGACAACGCGGACACCCGCCGCTTTCAGCGCCTCGCGGGCAAAATATGATCCGTATCCGGAAAAGCGGTCGTGTTCCGGCACCAGCATCACGGCCACATCAATCCGCCAGCGGCGCGCCTCTTTCACCAGCCATTCGTTGACCCACGGCGGTTGGTGAAGCTGTTCGTTCATCGCCGACACCCGCGCCGCCAGCGCGCGCAACGGATCGCCGTGATCCGTGCGGATGTAGCCATCGGCTGCAAAGGGCAGGTACATTGACCACGCGAAAACGGCCCCGTGGCTTTCCTCGAACGCGCGGTAGAAAGACGTGTCGAACCAAAGACCCGCGCCGATCCACATCATCCGGATGCGTTCGTCAGGACAGACGACATGGCCCGCACCAATCCGATCTTCGACCTCGGCCTTGAATGCACGAACGTGGTCCAGCGCCCAATCCGATCCGCGATGCCATTGCGGGATCATGACGTTGGGCATCTGTTCCGCTATTCCCATCGGGCATTTGTCAGATCGTGCGATCAGGTCGGCCACGTCATCCAGCAGGCGTTCCTGTTCGTCGATCCGCGCCATGTAGGCGGCAAAGCCGTCGGGATCAAAGTCGCGCCCAGTCAGCCGTTCCAGTGACGCGATCAACGGCTTCATTTCGGCCACCATCAGATCAAGCCGCGCGCTGCCGTAAAGCCCTTCCCAATCGCTGCGGGCCCGAACCCACCAGTCCGGCGCGGGATCTGGCGTAGCCGGAGCCGAAAGAAGATGCAGTTCGGCCCCTGAAAGCTCGGCCCATCTTTGGAAAATACGCGGGTGTTCATCGGAACTGGACCGCGCACACAGAATGGACGGCGCAGGCAAACCGCCCCACGGCTGGGCGTCAAAATCGCCCACTAACTGCGCGATCAGCGGAAGGCTGGAGTATCGCGGCAGGTGGGGATGAAACCCCATGTCTTCCATCTGGTCGAAGTAGTGGGGAGCAAGCTGTTTGGCCGAAATGACCGCCGACCACCATTGGTTGGTGACCATCGGAACATCCATAAAATGAAACAACTCGTGCGGTGTGTCCGCGTTGACAAAGGCATAGGGTTTGCCATCTGTGATCTGACCCCGAAGCCCCTTCAGCCAATCGCGTTGATAGGCGGTCGCCGTTTGTGCTCCGGTCATGCCAAGGCCTCCGAAATCAGGGTGCTGGCGGCATCACACCACGCGGCATCGGGCCGGAACGGGCGAAACCCGAGGTTTACAAAACGCGCACCGCGGTCTTCGGTCGCGCGCTTTAGTGCAGGTACCTCCCACCCGAATGCGTCATCGTTTTCGTCAACGCTGACGACCACCAGATCTGCTTCCTCTGTCGCCTTGTGAAGCGCGCGGGTAAACCGATCAGGCGGGGCCGCGCGCAAGGACAAAGCGTCACCGGCAAGATCGGCCAGCATGCTTTCTGCGCTATGGATGAAAGGCGCGCTGCGACCGTAGTCCTGTACGTCCGCGATAACTTGACCATGCGCCTCGCAAACCGCGTGCAGCACAGGCGTATCGCACGCGGTGCCTGTCAGTGCGATTTTCGGGCCTTGGGCCGTGCGAAGCGAAAGATCGGCAAGCAGGGCGCTATGGGCTTCTGCCGTCAACCAACGCCCCGCGTTACGGGCAATGAACGCCTCTTGCCCGCCGGATGGCAGTTCGCCCACGATATTATGCCGAGCAGCCTCAGACGCAATGGCGGCGCTCAAGGCGTTGGAATCGCACGGGGCGCCCAGCGTTTGCTCTAGTTCCCTTACCAAGCGATCCTGTTCTGCCTGATTGAAAACTTCGGCTGCGGTGCTTTTGGTGTGAGGCATGTTCCAAAGATGCAGGCGCGGCCCCTTTGTCGTCAGTTGTCCCTGCCGACGCAGTTCGGACGCGTATTGATAGGCCGCAAGACCGGCAACGTCGTCACGGACAAAGATCAGAGCGGCGAAGCTGTCCAAGGCACCCGCGGCAAACCTATGCAGGAAGCGCGCTGCGAACGGATCCAGAAAGGGTTCGGTCACTTTTGAAACGACCGATTCAATCGGTCCGTCCACCGCATCTGCCAGTGGCGGCGCCTTCACGTCGACGACCACGCCACCCATTGCAGTGATCAAGGGCGCTGGCACGCCCTCACCGAACACGCCAACCAACGGCTTGCCATTCGCGACGACGCCATCGGCGCGCTCTTCAAAGGCCTTCAATAAACTGGCGTATGACGACAACGTCCCCTCCCCGGTCGATGTCCGTTCAATTTAGTTCATTTTGGAAACCTTTTGTTCTGTGTGTCAATAGCCATGTTTGACAAAATTACGCCCTCCCCCTAGCGATGATCTATCCGCTCAGCTTGGAATGCACATGGAACGCCACAACGACACGCCTTCGGACACGACACTTGGACACCTCTCTGAGGACATCTCATTTGTGACGCGCATTCTGCGGACCAAAATTCTGGAAGCGAATGAATCCTTCTTTGCCAAGCACAACGTGCTAGGGGGCGAGGTCGCAGTTCTGAACCTGATCGATCTGAACCCCGGACTGACCCAGAAAGAACTGGCTCACATGGTTGTTCTGCGCAAATCCGCGCTGACAAAGCTGGTGAATGAACTGGAACAGGCCGGTGTGATCGAGCGACGCAAGGAAGGGTCCGACAAGCGACTGAATGCGCTTTATCTGACCCGAGAGGGACAGTCGCGGCTGGCGAATATCAAGCCGGATATTGCCAAGTTGCAGGAAGAACTGCTTGGCCCTCTATCCCCGGGCGAACGTGCGATGTTGTTCGAACTTTTGTGGCGGGTCATCCAACCGCAGGAAAAGTAAAACAGGCGGCATCCCATCCCTGACGCTTGACAGGCCTACCAATTTTGTTTCTTTTTGAAACTAATTTGCAGTCACCTTTGTCAGGAGAACCCCATGGCTCAGCCCCTAGAAGGCATCCGCATTGCGGATTTCAGCCACGTCATTGCGGGCCCCTTGGCGACGCAATTCCTGAATCTTCTGGGTGCCGAGGTGATCAAGGTCGAACCGCCCGCTGGCGACCCTATGCGCTATTACACCCGCAATGCCGACAGACGCGGGATGGCCGAACCCTTTGTCGGGGCAAATGCGGGCAAACGATCAGTTGTGCTGGACCTGAAAACCAACGAAGGCCGCCGCGCCGCGCAGGATATCGTGGCGTCTTGTGACGTGTTTGTCGAAAACTTCCGGCCCGGCGTTGCCGAACGGCTGGGGCTTGGATCAGAAAGCCTGACGCAAAAGCACCCTTCGCTGATCTATTGTTCGATCTCGGGGTTTGGGCAGGACGGCCCGATGCGCGATTTTCCCGCGATTGATCAGGTGATCCAGAGTGTGTCGGGCCTTATGCTTCTGTCCGGCCATGAAGGGGAACCAGCCGAGCGTATCGGATTTCCCATCGTCGATACCTATTCCGCGCTTCTGTCCGCGTTTGCGATCCTGTCCGCCGTGCTTCAGCGTGAACGCGACCCAAAGCGCAAGGGGCAGGTGATTGACGTGTCCATGCTGGACGCAACCATGGTGATGATGAGCGCGGTTGTGGGCCCGATGATGCTATCCGGCCAGACACCCACGCGGGCGGGCAACCGCGGGTTTTCAGGGGCACCGACAGCTGACACGTTCCCAACAGCTGACGGAGAGATCACGATCGGCGCGGTACAGCAGGCGCAGGTCGAACGTCTTTTCCGGACGCTGGACTGCATGGACCTATTGGCAGACGAACGCTTTGCAACACCAGACGCCCGACTAGAGAACGACATGGCCCTGCGAGAGCTTCTACTGGCCCGCTTCGCGACACGAACAGCCATTGAGTGGGAAACCGACTTGGCCGCGGCGGGCGTGCCAGCAGGCAAAGTAAGACCGCTCAAAGAGGCGATGGACATGCCGCAAGTCGAATCGCGCGACCTGTTTTTGGATCTGCCAGACGGATCCAAGATCCTGAACGCAGGCTTTCGTTTTGAACACGATGGCCCGTGGCTGAACGTCAACGCCCCTGGCATTGGTGCGGATACTGACAGCGTTCTTGCAGAACTGCGCCAAACTGCGCGCTGAACAAACCATCTTTCCGTTCAGGAAATAAAAAAGGGCCGCGAAAGCGACCCTGTTTTAATGGTCGGAGTGAGAGGATTCGAACCTCCGACCCCCTGCTCCCGAAGCAGGTGCGCTACCAGGCTGCGCTACACTCCGACTGTGGCGGGCGGGATAGCCGAGCCGCAGGCGTTTGGCAAGGCCTGTTTACGGCCTTCTTTGCCATCCCAGCAAACGGCGCAAAACACCGATCCGCAACTGCGTGCCGGTTTCGAACCGCGACCTGCTGCGCAGAACGGGCGTATTCTCGGATGCGTTCTGCTGACCTTCGCGAAGAACAATGTAAATGCCGCTGGCGATGATGACACCGGCGCCCAGAAGCGTGACCAAATCCGGGGTTTCGTTGAACAGCAAGGTGCCAAAGAAAATCGCCCACAGAATCTGGGAATACTGCATCGGGGCCACGATGACGGCCTCGCCTGCGCGGTAGGCCAGAATGATCACGATAGACGCCGTGAACCCCAACAGCGCCATCCCCAGCAACAGCGCAAGATGTTCGACAGGCATCGGCACATAGACGAACGGCATTGCCGCGCCCATGATCACGAAGTTCGCCAGCATCGGGTACAGCACCAGCACCTCGGCCCGTTCTGCGCTGCCTACCTTGCGCACGATGATCGAGGCCAGAGCACTACCAACAGACGCCACCATCGCCGCAAGATGGCCAAGGGACAGTTCAGTCGTCCCTGGCCGCAGCACGATCAGAACGCCGCCCAGACCGACGATAACCGCCATCCAACGGCGCAAGCGTACCTTTTCACCCAATATCGGGATCGACAGGATCGTGATCAGCAAGGGCGAAGCAAAAAGGATGGCGTAGGTTTGCGCCAAGGGAAGCACCGTAAAGGCGTAAAAAGCCGACAGGCCGGTGACGACCACGGCGGCAGTCCGCGTCAGCGTCCACCACGGATGCGCGGCGCGCAACGTGCCCGGTTGTGGATCACGGATCAACATGACGGTGGCCAGCGGAAAGCTGAACAGAACCGAAAAGAACACGATCTGGAATGGGGTGTAATTCACGCCCAGCTCTTTCACGATCACGTCGTGTGTGGCGTATAGGGCAAAAGAGAGCAGCGCTAGCAGCGCGCCTTTGGCGTTCTGTCCCATGGTCTTGATCCGGTTATGTTAACGCTAACCCGATCATGCTTTTCAGGGAAAGAAAGGAATGGCAAGCGTTCGGCCCGCCATTCCTGTGAAATTTCGCGTTTGCGTTTACAGCGACGCGTCCAGTGCGGCGACAATCGCGTCACCCATGGCGGATGTGGAAACCGGATCACGGCCCTCTTCGCCCAGCAGGTCCGCTGTGCGGTAACCGTCGGCCAGAACCGCTTCGATTGCTTTTTCCAGACGTGTGGCTTCGTCGCCTTGGTCAAAGCTGTAGCGAAGTGCCATCGCAAAGCTGAGGATACAGGCGATCGGGTTTGCTTTGCCCTGACCTGCGATGTCCGGTGCGGAACCGTGTACCGGTTCGTACATCGCTTTCGGACGACCGTTTGCCATCGGCGCACCCAAGGATGCGGACGGCAACATGCCCAACGAACCTGTCAGCATCGCCGCCAGATCGGACAACAGATCGCCGAACAGGTTGTCTGTGACGATCACGTCGAACTGCTTGGGCCAGCGTGTCAGCTGCATCGCACCTGCGTCTGCGTACATGTGGCTCAGTTCGACCTCGGGGTAGTCTGCGCCAACACGTGTCACGACTTCGCGCCACAGGATGCCGGATTCCATCACGTTCGCTTTTTCCATCGAGCACAGTTTCTTGTCGCGCTTCATGGCCAGTTCGAACGACGCGCGTGCAACGCGGTCGATTTCGGATTCTGTGTAACGCTGGGTGTTGATGCCCACGCGTTCGTTGCCTTCTTCGAAGATACCGCGCGGTTCGCCGAAATAGACGCCCGACGTCAGTTCACGCACGATCATGATGTCGAGGCCGGACACAACTTCGGTCTTCAGGGACGAGAAATCTGCCAGCGCGTCAAAGCACTGCGCAGGGCGCAGGTTGGCGAACAGATCCATTTCCTTACGCAGGCGCAGCAGGCCGCGCTCGGGCTTCACGCTGAAGTCCAGAACGTCGTACTTGGGGCCACCAACGGCGCCCAGCAGAACGGCGTCAACCTCTTGGGCTTTGGCCATTGTGTCGTCGTGCAGCGGTGTGCCGTGGGCGTCATATGCCGCGCCACCAACCAGATCTTCGCTTACGTCAAAAACCAGATCGCGCTTGGCACCGAACCAGTCGATGATCTTGCGAACTTCGGCCATGACCTCGGGGCCGATACCGTCACCAGGAAGAATAAGAAGCGAAGGGTTGCTCATTGCGTGAATCCTTTGTTCATTGTCGCGTTTCGCCTAATGGTTGGACGCGGAAGGGTCAAGAAATCACGGCGGTCAATTCTTCTGCCAGTATGTCCCAAACCCTGCGAATACGCGGGGTATTTCGCAGCGATTCATGCACGGCCAGCCATAACGGTAGGGTTGGTAAGGGAATTTCCGGAAAGAGCCGCGTCACACCCGGCGTTTTGTCGGCAATCGTTGTTTGTGCAAACCCGATCCCGCAACCTGCGCGGATCAGTTCCCAATAGACGGGATGATGATCGCAGCGCGTGGCAAACCAATCGCGCTGCGCGGCGATTCCCATGTTCCGCATGCCGCGCACGATCAGATCCGACCGGTCATAGCCGACCAGATCCATCTTCCACATGTCATCAAGAGATGCCGGCTGACCCACGCGCTCTAGGTAACTGTCAGAGGCATAAACACCCAATTCCAGATCACCCAGATGACGGGTCACAATGTCCAACTGACGTGGCTGGTGCATCCTGACGGCGATGTCCGCCTCTCGGTACAACAGGTTTTCGGTTCGGTCGGTCGCCACGACATCAACGCTGATTTCGGGTTCTTCTTGGCGGATGCGGGCAATGATGGCAGGTAGGTGATGATAGGCTGTAAATTCGCTGGCAGTGATCCGCACGGGGCCCGATACGCTATCCGACCTGCCAATCGCTGCACGGCCCAGCGCGTGAAACCCGTCTGACATGGCCTGCGCATGGGGCAACAGGGCCTGACCTGCCTCGGACAGTTCAAGGCCACGGGGACGGCGTTCAAAGAGGGTCAGGTTCAGCGTGTCTTCGATCTGTCTGATCTGCCGCCCGATGGTAGGCTGGCTTGACCCAAGCTCGCGCGCAGCGGCGGACAAAGACCCGGCTTCGGCCACAGCCAGAAAGCTGCGGATCAAAGACCAATCCAGATTAGAAATCGAATAATCCATTCACATATGAATAAACGATATGCGAAATCTCTCAATTCCCAAATTATTTTGAACATCGCATGGTCCTGTTATTCGTTTTACGCATGAGCATTTCGATGGTTGGCAGCGCATTGATTTTGGGGGCAACAGGGCGATTTGGCCGCAATGTTGCCGAAGCATTCTGGAACGCAGGCTGGACAGTTCGCCTGTTTGATCGCGCATCCGAGGACCTGAACACTGCGGCAGCAGGCGTGGACGTGATCGTAAACGGCTGGAACCCTGCCTACCCCGATTGGGAAAAGCAGGCGATGGGCCTGACACATCAGGTGATCGAGGCGGCAAAGCTGCATAATGCGACGGTGATTTTTCCGGGCAATGTCTATGTGTACGGCGCCGATGCACCACAGATATTTGCACCCGAAACCCCGCACAAGGCAACAAACCCGCTGGGCCGCATCCGGATCGATATGGAGGCCGCCTATCGTGCCGCCGATGTTCAGACAATCATTCTGCGTGCGGGCGATTTTCTGGACACAGCGGCGTCTGGCAACTGGTTCGATAAGGTCATGGCCCCGTCGCTAATCAAAGGAAAGCTGACCTACCCCGGCAACCCCGACATCCCGCACGCCTGGACGTATCTGCCTGACTTCGCCATCGCGATCGAACGGCTGGCAAGGATGCGCAACTGGTTGCCCCGTTTCACCGACCTGAGCTTTGAGGGCTATACATTGACGGGCAGTCAAATGGCCACGTTACTAAGCGAGGGCCTTTGCCGCCCTATCGAGATCAAACAGATGGCATGGTGGCCATTGAAAATGGCTGCGCCCGTTTTGCCGTTGGCCCGCCACCTATGCGAAATGCGCTACCTCTGGGACAAGCCCCACCAGTTGGACGGCAGCGCTCTGGCATCCTTCCTTCCCGACTTGCGGCACACCGACCCTGTCGAGGCACTTCGCACGGCGGCCTTGGCGGCCAAGCCGGACCTTATGGAACGGCCACGTCCACCCAAACCAAGCCATGGTGGCCTGTCTCGGGTCTGATCGTATCGGTCCCCGCGGCCTGAACCTGCAACGTTATGGATGGCAGAACATAAGACACCCGCATTTGGCCCAAATCCAGATGCGACCAGTCGACCGTGGGCACGCCCTGCAACGGGTCAGAAAGATCGGGGCGCGCCAAAAGATCGTGGATGGCCCATCTGATGCCCTCGCCTTTTGATGGATCAAGGTTTGCATCGCCTAAAATCACAAAGCGGTCCGGCGCAGGTCCGTATGTGCCCGCCAACACCTGCGACCAGATCGCGATCTCGTCATGATTACGCCGCCCGTTCCTGTCGTCGGGCCCGTCAAACACCGGCGTTGTCGCGTGGAAGGCCAATACAGAAACCTCGGCATCCGGCAGGATCACAGGCACGATCCAATGCCCATCCGAGGACAGGCGCTGAATTTCATAGGCCGGATCGTCCACGGCAATCAGCGCACCGCCCATGTCTTTCCACAGAACCTGTGTCAGATCAGTGGCGGTCCCGAATGCAAACCGTGACAGCACCGCCATACCGCCCTGCCCAGAAAAGCGTCCCCATCCTTGGGCATCGCGCCCGCGGCCAAGGCGACCGTCGCCGTCCACATCAACACCTGTGGGGCGGCCTGCGTTGGATTGCAGGGAAAAAAGATGCGAATATTCCAAGCCCTCTTCGGCGGTCCACGCGCGCAGTTCGTGTAACGCGGCAAGACCGTAGTCAAAGTCGAAATCGGTCAGCAACAGAAAATCAGGCGCGACGCGCACAATCGTTTCGACCATAGGCGCCAGATCATCATCACGGCGGTTCAGATCACGCAACAAAACCCCGGGCCCGTCCCGCGTGAAAGGCGCGGCCCACGTGGCAAAGCGGTAGGTTTCAGAGGCGAAAACAGGCGTGCCCAGCCAAACGATCAGGCTGCTTGCAAGACATCCGATTGCGCATAGGCGCGGCGGCGTTTTTCTTCGATCAGCTCGGCGACGCGCATCAAGGCGACGCCGCGCATAATCAAGGAAGCTGGCAAGAACGCCCATGCTGTCATCATCCAAACCAAAGTCTGCGGATCAGAAAGCGGCATAGGTTCCAGAACCTGCGCTGTCGCCTCGAAGATCGCCGGAATTAGGAATGGCAGAAGGAAGCCTAACGCGAAGTTAAGATTTGAATCGCGTTTGAGGCGGTAGAGCACATCGCCACCTGTGGTCGGGTCAAACAGCGGAAGGTTGATCCAGACATTGAACGCCCCATTGCGCAGCGGCCAACGCATGATGCGGATGAAGACGATGAAGAAGGCGATCGAGGCCAGGCTGATCACATAGGCCATGCCAGCGGTGGCTTTTACGACCTCGAACAGCGGCAAAGGCGCGCCTTCCGGTACAGCCAGCAAGGCAAGGCGCACGGGCGAAAACGGGAAATCCATCGCTTCGCCGATCGAACTGCCAACGTAGTAGAAGCTGCCGGACATCGCCGTGGGCATCTGGAATTCACGGGTGATCTGCGTCAGGGCGTAGACCATGCAGAACATCGTCAGGAACCGGATACGGTTGAACGGTGCCGCACTACGGAATTCGACAAAGCTGGGCATCGTGCTGAAGTATTCGAGGAACGTCAGAACGCCGCCGACAAGCGCAAGCAATGCGACCAGTTGGCTGGTATCGGACGAGACGTTAGGCAGCATGAAAGACGGCAGAGCCAATAGCCCTGCGACCAACAATGCACGTACGCCCGCACTGATCGCGCGATTAAACACGTTTCTCTGCCCCTTTGGCCGGGCGTGCATGGTCTTTTGCCATGTCCTTTTCCGACCGCTGATGCCGATTATTCACGGCTTGCCTCGTTATTAACGATAATAAAGCCAGCCGCAGCGAAAGTTCTCAAGTCGAAGATCGGTAATAGTCTGGAAATAGGGCCAAATTGGGTCAGGCTATGGCGCGAATGCATCAGGTACGACTCAAAGTGAATGCGCCTTTAAGGAGAAAAACAATATATAGTATGCGCCATTTAGTGGACCGCAACGAAAGTTGTTAACCCATCTCAATTAACGAATATTAAGACAAAAAAAGGCCGCAGAGTCGCCCCTGCAGCCTTTCGAATACAATCAATAAGAGAATCAGACCCAGGGACGCGCCTGAGAAGCCTTTTCCTCGTAGCTGTCGATCGAGCTGACCTTTTCCAGCGACAGACCGATGTCATCCAGACCGTTCAGCAGGCAATGCTTCTTGAACGGGTCAACCTCGAACGAGAAACTTTCGCCGTCGGACGTGGTAACCGTCTGCTCTTCCAGATCGACAACCATACGCGCGTTCGACCCCTTTTCGGCGTCTTTCATCAACGTATCGACGGCCTCTTGGGGCAGGACGATCGGCAGGATGCCGTTCTTGAAGCAGTTGTTGAAGAAAATGTCCGCGAAGGATGTCGAAATGACAGCCTTGATGCCGAAATCCTTCAGCGCCCACGGGGCGTGTTCGCGGGACGACCCACAACCGAAGTTGTCGCCAGCCACCAGAATTTCTGTTTCGCGGTACTGCGGCTTGTTCAGGACGAAATCTTCGATCTCGTTGCCCTGACGGTCATAGCGCATTTCGTCGAACAGGTTCACACCAAGGCCGGAACGCTTGATGGTCTTCAGGAACTGCTTGGGGATGATCATATCGGTGTCGATATTAACCAGCGGCAACGGCGCCGCGATCCCGGTGAGTTTTTCGAATTTATCCATTGGGTAATGCCCTCACATCATCTCGCGTACGTCGGTCAGCTTGCCAGTGATGGCAGCCGCGGCGGCCATGGCAGGCGATACAAGGTGCGTCCGGCCCTTATAGCCCTGACGACCTTCAAAGTTACGGTTCGACGTGGACGCGCAACGTTCGTTTTCAGCCAACTGGTCGGGGTTCATGGCAAGGCACATGGAACAACCAGCCAGACGCCATTCGAAACCGGCCTCTTTGAAGATGTCTGCCAGACCTTCTTCTTCGGCTTGTGCACGTACCAGACCCGAACCCGGAACGACCATGGCACGCATGCCGTCCTTGACCTTTTTGCCCTTCAGAACTGCCGCAGCTGCGCGCAGGTCTTCGATACGGCCGTTGGTGCAGGACCCGATGAACACGGTGTCGACTTCGATGTCCGACAGTTTCTGACCCGGTGTCAGACCCATGTAGTCCAGCGAACGGCGAACCGCGTCGACCTTGCCGCCTTTGAAGTCTTCCGGTGCCGGAACCAGCGCGCTGATCGGCAGCGCGTCTTCGGGCGATGTGCCCCAAGTGACTGTCGGCTCGATGGATTCACCAGCGATGGTCAGAACCTTGTCGAAGTGCGCATCGTCATCCGAGTACAGCGTCTTCCACCAGTTCAGCGCAGCTTCCCACTGGGCACCTTTCGGCGCGTGCGGGCGGCCTTTGACGTATTCGAACGTGGTTTCGTCCGGCGCGATCAGACCTGCGCGGGCACCACCTTCGATAGCCATGTTACAGATGGTCATGCGGCCTTCCATCGACAGATCACGGATCGCTTCACCGCAATATTCGATGACATAGCCTGTACCACCGGCTGTACCTGTTTCCGCGATGATGCGCAGAACGATGTCTTTCGCGGTCACACCGGGCAGCAGTTTGCCGGTGATTTCGACCTTCATGTTCTTGGACTTCTTCTGGATCAGCGTCTGCGTCGCCAGAACGTGCTCAACTTCGGATGTACCGATGCCGTGCGCCAGCGCGCCGAATGCGCCGTGTGTCGCTGTGTGGCTGTCGCCGCAAACAACGGTCATGCCCGGCAGGGTCCAACCCTGTTCGGGGCCGACGATGTGCACGATGCCCTGACGGACGTCAGTCACCGGATAGTAGTGAATGCCGAATTCCTTGGCGTTCTTATCCAGCGCAGCCACCTGAATGCGGCTGTCTTCTGTCATGTTCTCGGGGTTTTCACGGCCCGCTGTTGTCGGAACGTTGTGATCCGGAACAGCAATTGTCTTTTCAGGCGCGCGCACCTTGCGGCCTGCCATGCGCAGACCTTCGAACGCCTGCGGGCTGGTCACTTCGTGGACAAGGTGACGGTCGATATACAGAAGGCACGTGCCGTCGGTATCTTCATGGACGACGTGCGCGTCCCAGATTTTATCATAGAGCGTTTTGGGGGACATGGGTCCTCTCCCGTATCAGATATGTAGCAAGGGGTCTTGGCTAGGCGCTGTGCGCCGAAAGCAGGTCATCTGCTGACCTGCGGGCATGCTCATAGGCGGGCCAGCACCGTAAAGGTGGCACCGAAGAAACGTTCGCGCAGGCGGGCGCGGTCTCCGATATCGAAAACTATGATCATGAGGGGCAAATACACCTTGGTCCTGAGTCTCGCAACCTGAGTCTGCGAATGGCCCTGTAAATCAATTGTGCTTGCCTTATCGCCAACCCATGCAAGATTAGAAGGAACAACCAAGGACAGTGGAATGGAACCAGAAACGACCGCCCCGATTGAGAACCTGACACAGGTCGCCACCTCGGCCATCGACCGGTTCGAAGCGCTGGCCAACATGCTGATCCGTCCTTGGAACGCATATCAGATCGCGATTGTGATCGGGGTTTTCGTGGTGGCCCACCTTCTGGCGGCGATGATCCGGCCCAGTTTCCACAATTGGCTTCGGTCGCGGGACAACTGGCCAAAGTGGCGGTTGCGCATTGGTCTGGTGCTGCATCGCCGGATACGGATGATCCTGTTTGTCGCGCTGATCTGGATCACTGTCGCGGTGATGCGCGAAATCACATGGCCGTCGCGGTCCTATCTGCTGGCCATCGTGGCAAACCTTGCGACTGCGTGGCTGCTGATCGCCTTTGCGACGCGGCTGATCAACAACAGCTTTATCCGTGGTCTGGTGCGCTATGGTGCGTGGGCTTGGGTTACACTGTCGATCTTGAATCTGACCGATGAAACGCGCAGCATTCTGGACAGCCTGGCGATCAACATTGGCGAAACTCGGTTTTCTGTATGGCTGGTGATCCAAGCAGTTGCCATTCTGATCGTTCTCGTCGCGGCTGCCCGCTTTATCGCAACAACCAGCACAGCCCGCATTCGCGCCAACGATGAAATTTCGCGTTCGATGCAGGAACTGGCGATCAAGTTCCTGCAACTGGTGCTGTATGGCTCGGCTTTCTTTATGGGGCTGAAAATTGTCGGCGTTGACCTGACCGGTCTGGCCGTTCTGTCGGGTGCCATCGGTGTCGGCCTTGGCTTTGGTCTGCAAAAGGTCGTGTCGAACCTTGTGTCGGGTGTGATCATCCTGCTGGATAAATCTGTCAAACCCGGTGACGTGATTTCGCTGGGCGATACATTCGGTTGGATCAATTCGCTTGGCGCGCGCTACGTGTCGATCAACACCCGCGACGGCAAGGAATACCTGATCCCGAACGAAGACCTGATCACAGGTCAGGTGGTGAACTGGTCCCACTCTAACGACTACGTCCGGATCGACCTGTTCTTTGGCACCGCTTATGGCGATGATCCCCACAAGGTGCGTCAAATCGCGATCAATGCCGCCGCCAACACGGACCGCGTTCTGAACTGGAAAAAGCCCGTCTGCCACATCGTGGGCTTTGGTGACAGCAGCGTGGACTATATCCTGCGGTTCTGGATCAAAGACCCTGTTGAAGGCCTGACCAATATTCGCGGCAACGTCTATCTGGCGCTATGGGATGCATTTCAGGAAAACGGCATTTCCATCCCCTTCCCGCAGCGCGAAGTGCGCATGCTGGAAGGGTCCCAATTGGACACCCGCACATTGGATTGACTTCTGACGGAACGTTTCGACTGACATCCCCCCTTGCACAGCCCATAGTCAGATCAATTCTTGAGGGAGGGATTCCATGTCTGACGATATCGTCATCCTGTCCGGTGCACGGACAGCTATCGGCACTTTTGGCGGCAGTCTTGCCAACACCACACCTATCGACACAGCAACCGTTGCATCCAAGGCCGCGATGGAACGCGCGGGCGTAGATCCGGCACAGATCGGCACCGTCGTCTTTGGCCACGTCATCAACACCGAACCGCGCGACATGTACCTGAGCCGCGTTGCGGCGATCCAGGCGGGCATCCCCGACACGACACCTGCGATGAACGTGAACCGCCTTTGCGGTTCCGGCGCCCAATCCATCGTGTCTGCGGTTCAGTCGCTGATGCTGGGTGACGCCGATTTCGCACTGGCCGGCGGGGCCGAGGCGATGTCACGCTCGCCCTACATCCTGCCCGACGCCCGCTGGGGCGCGAAAATGGGCGATGTGCGCGCATTGGACATGATGCTGGGCGCATTGAACTGCCCCTTCGGCACGGGCCACATGGGTGTGACCGCCGAAAACGTATCCGGAGAACACGACATCAGCCGCGAAGCACAAGATGCCTTTGCGATGGAAAGCCAGACACGTGCCGCCAAGGCGATTGAGGCCGGTTACTTCAAGGACCAGATCGTTCCGGTCGAAGTAAAGGTCAAACGCGACATGGTGCCCTTCGACACAGATGAACACCCCAAGCAAACATCGCTTGAAAAGCTCGCTGGTCTGCGGGCCGTGTTCAAAAAGGACGGCACCGTCACTGCGGGCAACGCATCCGGTATCAACGATGGCGCCGCGGCGCTGGTTCTGGCGCGCGCAGGTGCCGCGGAATCCGCAGGCCTGACCCCTCGCGCCCGTGTGATCGGCTACGCCCACGCAGGCGTCCGCCCAGAGGTGATGGGCATCGGCCCCGTTCCTGCCGTTGAAAACCTGTTCGCACGGACCGGTCTGTCGGCAGGGGACTTTGACGTGATTGAATCGAACGAAGCCTTTGCCGCGCAGGCGCTGGCCGTGAACAAAGGTCTGGGCCTTGATCCGGCCAAGGTAAACCCGAACGGCGGCGCGATTGCGCTGGGTCACCCTGTGGGTGCGACTGGGTCGATCATCACGGTCAAAGCGCTGTACGAACTGGAACGTATCGGCGGCAAACGCGCGCTGATCACCATGTGCATCGGCGGCGGTCAGGGCATCGCGCTGGCGATCGAACGTATCTGATCTGAAAATCTTTGGGGTCGCGGGCATCTGCGACCCCTTCAAGGTCTTGTTCACCAAGCACTGGTATGCGACTCTGGCTGAAAGAGCAGATGTAGTCACGAACAGGCCCCATGCCCCGCGATCTTACCGGTCACGACGCGCTATTGCGCGAAATCTTCGGATTCGACACGTTTCGACCCGGTCAGGGCGAGATTGTCGAAGCTGTGACCGCTGGCCAGAACGTTCTGGCGATCATGCCCACGGGCGGCGGCAAATCCCTGTGCTACCAGCTTCCCGCACTAATGCGATCCGGTTTGACCGTCGTGATTTCCCCACTGATCGCCCTGATGCGCGATCAGGTCCGCGCCCTGCGCGAAGCGGGCGTTGCCGCCGGTGCGCTGACATCCGGCAATACGGATGAGGAAAATAACGCCGTCTGGGACCAGTTGCACGACGGTTCGCTGAAGCTGCTGTACCTTGCGCCGGAACGTCTGGCTTCAGGTGGATCGCAGCGCATGCTGGCCGAGGCGGGCGTGACACTGATCGCCGTGGATGAGGCACACTGCGTCAGCCAATGGGGCCATGACTTCCGCCCAGACTACCTGCGCATCGGCGAATTGCGCCGCGCTTTGGGTGTGCCGCTGGCGGCCTTCACCGCGACCGCCGATCAGGAAACGCAGGCCGAGATTGTCGAACGTCTGTTTGGTGGCGAACAACCGCAGACCTTCCTGCGCGGCTTTGACCGCCCGAACATCCATCTTGCGTTTCAGCCCAAGGACGGCCCCCGCCGTCAGATCCTTGATTTCGCAGGCGCGCGACGCGGCCAGTCGGGCATCGTTTACTGCGGCACCCGCGCTAAGACGGAAACCCTGTCCAAGGCACTGATCGACGACGGCCATACCGCTTGTTTCTATCACGGCGGGATGGAGCCCACCGACCGACGCCGCGTTGAAGAACGCTTTGCCACCGAGGACGGGCTGGTTGTGGTGGCGACCGTCGCGTTCGGGATGGGTGTCGACAAACCCGATATCCGCTGGGTCGCCCATGCGGACCTGCCCAAAAGCATCGAAGCCTATTATCAGGAAATCGGTCGCGCGGGCCGCGATGGCGCCCCGTCCGAGACGCTGACGCTGTACGGTCCCGACGACATCCGCCTGCGCCGCGCCCAGATTGACGAAGGCCTTGCCCCACCAGAACGCCGTGCAGCCGATCATGGTCGCCTGAACGCGCTTTTGGGTCTGGCCGAGGCGATTTCCTGCCGCCGGGTCCGCCTGCTGCGCTATTTCGGGGAAGAGGCCGAACCCTGTGGTGCCTGCGATCTGTGCGACAGTCCGCCGGAAACCTTCGACGGGACCGAAGCCGTTCGTAAAGCGTTATCCGCCGCGCTGCGCACCAACGAAAGCTTTGGCAGCGGCCATCTGATCGACATTCTGACAGGCAACATGACCGACAAGGTCAAGGAACGCGGCCATGATGCACTGCCGACCTTTGCCGTTGGCAAAGACCTGAGCCGGACACAATGGCAGGCCGTGTTCCGTCAAATGATGGGTCACGATCTGATGCGCCCCGATGCGGAACGTCACGGCGCATTGGTGATGACCGACGACGCACTGCCCCTGCTGCGCGGCGAAACGACGATCACGCTCCGCCGTGATATCATCGACCGCGCCCGCAACCGCCGCCCTGCTGTAAAGACTTTGGTCAGCGACGAAGACGCGCCGCTGCTGTCCGCGCTCAAGGCCAAGCGCCGCGCATTGGCCGAGGCTGCCCGTGCTCCCGCATACGTCATTTTCGCCGACCGCACGCTGATCGAAATGGCTGAAAACCGCCCCCAAACCATGGACGACATGGCGCGGATTTCCGGTGTCGGCGCGAAGAAACTGGAACGCTACGGCGCGGCCTTTCTCGAAGTCATCGCGGGCGAGGCCGAAAAGCTGCACCCGCAACGGCGAAAGCTGGCCGGGCGCGCTGCAGGTAGCCTTTACGATCAACTGCTGGCCGCTCAGGCAGACCTGTCGCGCGGCGAATGCGGCACGCTGAAACCGCTGTCCTGTTCTGCCTCGCAACTGGCCAAAATCGCCGACCGCCGCCCAACCGAAGAATACGGGCTGGCGCAGGTTCTGGATGACAAGCGCATGGAACGGTTCGGCGACGCGTTCCTTGACATCCTTCGCGCGGGCTAAGCGGTTTTCCTTCGGACGCAGGCGGGCTACATCTGCACCGGAACAAATGGAACGGAGTTTAAGATGCTGGTTGTGATTTCGCCTGCAAAGCGACTGGATTGGGCCGAACGTCAGGTAGACATGACCGAACCCGCCTTTGGCGAAGACGCGATGCGACTGGCGAAAACCATGCGCAATCTGACACTGGGCGACCTGAAAAGTCTGATGGACCTGTCCGATGATCTGGCCAAGCTGAACCGCGACCGTTTCAAATCCTACGCCGCCGAACCGGACGCCGACGCCGTCCGCCCCGCCGCGTTGGCCTTTGCGGGCGACACCTATCAAGGGCTCGAGGCTGCGTCTTTGGACGACGACGAAATGGCTTGGGCACAGGATCATTTACGCATTCTGTCCGGCCTTTACGGCGTACTGCGACCCTTGGATGCGATTCAGCAATACCGTCTGGAAATGGGATCGCGTCTGAAAACCCGTCGCGGAAAATCGCTTTATGATTACTGGGGCGACGATCTGGCAAAGGCGCTGAATGCGCAGGCCGAAGAGATCGGTTCAGACGTCTTGGTGAACTGCGCCAGTCAGGAATATTTCGGCGCGGTGCCGGTCAAAACGCTGAAGATGAAGGTCGTCACGCCGCAATTTTTCGAAGACAAAAACGGCACGCCGAAGATTGTCAGCTTCTACGCCAAAAAGGCACGCGGCGCGATGGCGCGCTACATCATCCAGAACCGGATTACGTCGCCCGAAAGCCTGCTGGACTTCGACACTGGCGGCTATGTCTATTCGCCTGAACTTTCGACCGAAGACAAACCCGCGTTCTTGCGTTCGCCCGAGTGATCCTGCGCCCATTTGTCGATCATGCCCGCGATGCTGTCCTTGCGTACCGGTTTGGTGATGTGATCATCCAGACCCGCTGACATGATCGCCTCGCGGTCGCCCACCAGCGCGTGGGCCGTCACCGCGATGATTGGTGTGCGCCGGCCATCGCCTTCGAGTTCGCGGATCTTCTGCGTCGCTTCCTTGCCGTCCATGCGGGGCATCGAGATATCCATAAAGATCAGGTCCGGTCGCTGCTCTTGGTAGGCGGCAACGGCCTCTTCCCCGTTGTTGGCGACGCGCAATGTGATCGGCATCGCCTTCACCATTTTCGAGAAGACCAGTTGGTTTGTTTTGTTGTCCTCGGCTAGCAGAACATCCAGTGTTTTGCTGGGTGCTTCTTCGGCGGGATCGGGGGTGTCCTGAACCTGCTTTGCGCTCGCTAAGGCTTCTGGTTCTGGCGTTTGTTCGATGGGCTGATCGGCTTCAGGCTCTGGCTCTGACCTTTCGCGCAAAGGAATTGGCGCCGGAACATGTTCGATCCTTTTTAGCGCTTCAAGAACATCGCCGCGCGGGGCTGGCACCGGCAGTAGGGCATGGAATAGTTCTGCCCCGTCCTGACTGATCTGATCCGCGTTCTCGGAAAACGCGACGATCGGATGTGCAAAGCCCTGCGCCCTGATCCGTTTGGCCATCTGCACAGACGATGCGCTGTCCTGCCCGTCGCTCAGAAACAGCACATCCGCATCCACAGTGTTCAGGTCCAAAGCATTGATATTCGCGTAAGACTGGCTTTCAACGCCCCAAATCTGAAGCCGCCGCGACAGGATGCTACGGGTGTGTGAATTGGAGTCAACGATCACCGCGCGGCCGACATCCAGTTCGACCAATCCGACTGTATTCTCGGACTCAGCCGCGGTTGGCAAAGACACGCGGAAGCCGAAACACGACCCCTTCCCTTCGACACTGTCGACCCAGATATTGCCTTCCATCAATTCGACCAGACGCTTGGTGATGGCCAGCCCCAACCCCGTGCCTTCGAACTGGCGATTGCGTTCCTCTTCAACCTGATTGAATTCGCCAAAGATGTGGTCGATTTTGTCCTTCGGAATGCCGATGCCCGTGTCTTCGACCGTCACATGCAGCGCGGTTTGTGGCCCGGCCTCAATCCCCACGACGCGGATCGTGACGCTGCCTTCCAGCGTAAACTTCACCGCATTGCCGATCAGGTTGGTCAGCACCTGACGCAAGCGTGGGCCGTCACCGACAAAACAGGTGGGCAGGAACAGATCATAATCGACCCGCAGCGCGACACCTTTATCCTTGGCCGACGGCTGAAGCAGCATGATCACTTCGTTAAGAAGTCGTTCGAAATCGAACTCTTCCGGGCGCAATTCCAGCTTGTCGGCCTCGATCTTGGAGTAATCCAGAACGTCATTGATGATCGCCAACAACGCTTCGCCCGAGTTGCGAATGGTTTCGGTATAGAGCCGCTGTTCCGATGTCAGCCCTGTGTCCATCAACAGTTCGGTCATGCCAACAACGCCGTTCATCGGCGTGCGGATTTCGTGGCTCATGTTCGCAAGGAACGACGATTTGGCCCTGTTGGCGGCCTCGGCTCGTTCCATCGCGGATTCCAGATCTTTCTGGGTCTCTTTCAGCGCGGTGATATCAACCCGCAGCCCCACGCGCCCGCCGTCCGATGTCTGCTTTTCAAACACCCGTACCCAGCGACCGCCTTCAAGCCGCTGCTCAAGAACGTTTTCGGGTTTCTGATGATGCGCCATACGTTCGGCAAGCCATGCCTCTTCCCGCCCTATCGCCTCGGGGTATTGGTTGTGATCCAGCCCGTAGCGGATGATGTCTTCGAACTGAGCACCGGGAACCATCGACTCGGCGCTTCTGTGATAGAATCTACGATAGCGATCGTTGCACATGACCAACCGGTCTTCGGCATCGTACAGCACGAACCCGTCAGGAAGTTCAGAAACGGCGGCCCACATGCGCATCAGGTCGGTCATATCGACCACCAGACACACAACCGCGCCATCAGCCGTCCGCTGGTTTTGCAGTTTCAGAAAACGTCCGTTCCACATTTTCAGGGTCTGTGGTTCAAACTGATCGGACATCCACAGATCGCCGATGCGGCTGATCCATTGGTGCGGTGTTTCCCGCCCCAGATCGACCAGACCTTCGGTCGCCATAAGCGTGATCAACGTGCGGTAGCCGACACCGGTGCGCACCATTTCCAAGTCGTCGAAAATGTTGCGGAACGCATGGTTGGCCACCTCTAACCGCCCGTCTTCGCCGAACATGGCAAAGCCGTCGCGCATCGCCTCAAGCGCTTTCCAAAGCTGGCTTTCGACGACCTGCATTTTTTCGACCGCATGGCCGAGACGGTTCAGAACGTCTTTCTTTTCGTCCTCGATCGCCGCCACCTTGCGGCGGGTCGCGCCGATTTCCAGCGTCAGGTCGCGCGAATGCTGACCCAACCGCCGGTTGGCAGCCATGAGTTCGGCCTCTTTCTGTTCCAGCCGCCGTTCAGCAGCCAGACGGGCGCGGCGTTCTTTCGCGAGCAGTTCGTCCAAAGTCGGGTCATCCTTAACTGACCGTACGATCCTGCGCCGCTGGCAGTGAACATCCCTTTAACCCGAAAAAACAAAAACCGCGCCGGAACACCCGGCGCGGCAAAAAAGCCCGTAAGATTTTAGGCAATCACACGTCAGTAGCCGTAAAACGCGCCCGCGTTGTTCGCCAGAATGATCCGCAGCGCATAAAGCGCCAGCAGCGCAACCAGCGGCGCCAGATCAAGCCCGCCAGTCTGCGGCATGAACTGACGGATGCGGGAATAGACCGGTTCCAGCAGACGGTTCAGCCCGTACCAGATTTGCGCAACGATCGGCTGGCGCAGGTTCAGCACCTGAAAATTGATCAGCCAGCTCATGACCACATGGGCAATGATGAAAAACCAAGCGACGTCCAGCAGAAGCATCAAAATCTGGAAAAGGGATTGCATGTGGTGCCTGTCCTTATTGCAAGTGCGTGTTTACGCGCCCTTTTAGGTAAGGGGCCTGTGTCAAAAGGACAAGTGCCGCTAGGTCGGGCCTTGACCCTCTGGGCGATCAACGACACGGCTGGGCCGAAGGAGTTTCCATATGTATCCGTTCATTCGACTGGCCAAAGATATCTTCGTCAACGCGCGGGCAACGCCGCTTGGTATGGGTGAAACCCATGTGTCGCATCATATCTGCTGGCCGTGGGATCTGGACCTTTGGTGGGAACTGAACAACGGGCGCACCCTGACGATTTACGATCTGGGCCGCATCCCGCTTGCGATGCGCGGGGGTCTGACAAAGGCATTGCGCGACAACAAATGGGGCCTGACGGTTGCGGGGTCGTCTGTGCGCTATCGCCGCCGTGTCCGGATGTTTGCCAAGATCGAAATGAAGTCGCGTCTGGCTTGCTGGGACGACAAGTTCCTGTATGTCGAACAAAGCATGTGGCTGTCGAACGGCGAATGTTCCAGCCATGCACTGTTCCGCACTGCGATCACCGATAAGAACGGTATTGTGTCGCCCGAACGCGTGCTAACGGCGATGGGGCTGAACGTGGCATCCCCCGAGATGCCCGACTGGATCAAGGCATGGTCGGACGCCGAGGCAAAGCGCCCTTGGCCCCCGATGCAGGACTGACACAGACAGCACCCCGATAGGTTTCCCTTACGGCGCTTTCAAAGGCAGTGCTTGCTAAACCAGCGGCCTCTCTGTTCTATCGACGAAACGTCGTACCGAACGGGAGGTCGGACCTATGGCCGAGATTTCAGCGAAAAAGCGTATTTGGGGCTGGATGTGGTTCGACTGGGCGCAACAGCCCTATGCCACCCTCGGCCTGACTTTTATCTTCGGACCCTACTTTGCCGCCGTCGCTGTGGGCTACTTTATTGCCCAAGGCATGGGCGACGATGCCGCCCGCGTTCAGGCGCAAGAGCTGTGGACCGGCGCGCAGGCGATTGCGGGTCTGGTAATCGCGTTCTCGGCACCATTTATCGGCGCTTGGGCTGGTGCAACGGGACGTCGCAAGCCGTGGTTCTATGCCTTTATCGCCGTCGCAGTGGTCTGCTCGGCTATGCTGTGGAACCTGCAGGCAGATGGAACCGGATTGATGATGGCGCTGCTGTTGTTCTGGGTGGGCTTTGTCGCCTCGGAATCCGCTTTTGCGCTTTATAACTCGATCCTGCCATCACTGGGCGAAACCGAAGAGGCGGGCCGCATCAGTGGCGGGGCAACGGCGTTTGGCTATTGGGGTGGCGTGCTGTCGCTGTTCATCATGCTGCTGCTGTTTGCGGAAAACGAAGTGACCGGCAAAACGCTGATCGGGATTGAACCGATCCTTGGCCTTGATCCTGAAACGCGCGAAGGCACCCGTGCCGTTGGCCCGTTCATCGCGATCTGGTTTGTGATCTTTGTGATCCCGTTTTTCATGTGGACCAAAGACACCCCGACACAGAACCGCGGTGGTGTCGGTGTAGCGCTTAGCCGCCTTTGGGCCAGCATCCGCGCCGCGTTCCGCAAGCGGTCTTATGGCAGCTTTCTTCTGGGGTCGATGTTCTACCGTGACGCCCTGACGATGCTCTATAGCGCGGGCGGCGTATACGCGAACCTTGTGCTGGACTGGACCGTGATCCAGATCGGCGTCTTCGGCATCATCGCGGCGATCGCGGCTGCAATCCTTAGCTGGGTGGGTGGCATCGCCGATGCGCGGCTTGGCCCCAAGCCTGTCATCATCTTCTCCATCTGGGTTCTGATCGGCGTTTGTCTTGTCGTCGTCGGCATGTCGCGCGAAAGCCTGTTCGGCATCCCGCTGGCCGAAGGGTCGCTTGTACCGGACATCGTATTCTACTTCTGCGGCGCTGCCATCGGCGGCGCTGGTGGCGCGATGTATTCGGCTTCTCGGTCTATGATGGTGCGCCACTGCACGCCCGAAAACGCGACAGAGGCGTTTGGCCTATTTGCCCTGACCGGCCGCGCCACCGCGTTTCTGGCCCCTGCTCTGGTCGCGGTGTTCACATCTTGGACGCAGAGCAATCAGTTGGGCTATATTCCGGTGATCATCCTTTTCGCGCTGGGGCTTTTTCTGCTACGTTGGGTACATCCCAACGGAGAACGAGCAGAATGATCCGTACCGCATTTTTGATTACCGCATTGGTCGGCTTGACGGCCTGCGGCGGCAGCCAGCCGTCGCGCAACCTAGAAGCCGCAAAGTCCGCGCCCCGCGCGACCGCAATCTCATCCGTCATTTCGTCGAAAAGCGCCAAACAGCTGTTCGGGGCGGAACGCATCGCATCAAACCAGCGATCCGAACCTTTTGGCGGCTATGCCAAGGGCTGTGCCGCTGGCAACGTGATGCTGCCGGAAACAGGCCCCACATGGCAGGCGATGCGCCTGTCCCGCAACCGCAACTGGGGCCAACCCGAGGCCATCGACTTTATCAAAGACCTGAGCGCCAAGGCCGCAAAACAGCCGGGCTGGAGCGGGCTATATATCGGTGACATCAGCCAGCCTCGTGGCGGCCCGATGCTGACGGGTCACGCCAGTCACCAGATCGGTTTGGACGCCGACATCTGGCTACGCCCCGCTGACCGGCTGAACCTGTCTACGACCGAACGCGAAAATATCTCGTCCATCTCGATGCGACGCGCGAACGGGGCCTTCACCAATGATCAATGGACCCGCGCGCATCACAACATCCTGAAAGCCGCCGCAAGCGACCCGCGTGTCGCGCGGATCTTCATCTTCCCCGGTGCCAAAGTGCAGATGTGCAAAGATGAAAAGGGCGACCGGAGCTGGCTGCGCAAAATCCGTCCGTGGTACGGCCACCACTATCATTTCCACGTTCGTCTGGCCTGCCCCAAGGACGCGCGCGGCTGTGTGGATCAGGCACCGCCGCCTGCGGGCGATGGATGCGCGGACGCGCAGGAATGGGTCAACAACATCCTGAACCCACCGCCGCCGGATCCGAACGCGCCCAAGCCCAAGCCCAAACGTGAAATCACACTCGGGGATTTGCCTGCACAATGCGCAAGCGTACTCTCGGCGCGATAAGCGCGGTTGTACTTGGCCTTTTTTCGCTGAACTCGGACGCGGGCGAACCAGCCCGCGCCGTTTTTGTCGGGGCCAAAGTGTGGACCGCTGACGGCCCTGATCACACAGACTTTGGCGGCTTTTCCGCGCTTGAACTGGATGACACCGGAACAGGCTTTGTTGCGCTGACCGACAAGGGAAACATCACCAAAGGCCGGTTTGTCCGTGATCCCGCAGGGCGCGTGATCCGCGTTGAACGTGCGGTCCTGTCAAAATTGTCCGGACCAGATGGCCCCTTGGGCGAACGTCAGACAGACTCTGAAGGGCTCGCTCTTGCGGAAGGTGGCGATTTTTACGTCTCGTTTGAAAGCGCGAACCGGATTTTGAAATATCGAACCGACGGGCATGTCACCGCCGTTCCTTCGGCACCGGACTTTGCGGGTCTTCAAAGCAACTCCGGCCTTGAGGCACTGGCAGTCGATAGCGAAGGGCGCCTTTACACGCTGCCGGAACGGTCCGGCAAACTGACACGCCCCTTTCCTGTCTGGCGCTATGACGGGAAAAACTGGCAGGTCGCCTTTGAAATGTCACGAAGCGGAAGTTTCCTTCCTGTCGGGGCAGACTTTGGCCCCGATGGATGGCTGTATGTTCTGGAACGGGGCTTTAACGGCTTCGGTTTTCAAAGCCGCATCCGGCGGTTTCCACCAAATCAATCCGGCATCGCGGATGGCGCGACCCTTTTGGTGACGTCAATCGGCGTTCACGACAATCTGGAAGGCATCTCGGTCTGGCAGGACAATGACGGCGCGATCCGCATCACGATGATTGCCGACGACAACTTCAAATCCTTCCAGCGCACCGAGATCGTCGATTATCGTTTGACGCAATAGCTTGTGTCGCGGCAGCCTAGATTGTATCGGCCCCTGTTCCGCAATCACAAAGGCATAGCCTGACATGACCCGCACATACCTTCCCGGCGTAATCGCCATGGCAGCAATCGTTGTTGCCTCGAACGTCCTTGTCCAGTTCCTGATCCTTGATGGCCTTCTGACTTGGGGCGCTTTCACCTATCCCTTCGCGTTTCTTGTCACGGACCTGATGAACCGCCTGTACGGCGTCGCCGCCGCCCGTCGCGTGGTGTTCGCCGGCTTTATCGTGGGCGTGATCTGTTCGCTGATCGGCAGCCAGATCATGTTGCAGGGTGACGGCTATACATACGCTGCCGTTCCGCTGCGTATCGCGGTCGGGTCCGGCATCGCGTTTCTGATTGCCCAACTGACCGATGTGGCCGTCTTCGACCGCATTCGCGCCGGAAGCTGGTGGCGCGCGCCGCTTGTGTCCAGTGTGATTGGTTCCGCTTTGGACACAGCCCTTTTCTTTTCCATCGCCTTTTCGCAGTCGATTTCGGTCTTCGGAGAGGCCGCAGACGCCGACATCAACTGGGCTTGGGACAGCGTTCCATTGCTGCTTTCAGGCCCTGAAGCACCGCTATGGGTGACTTTGGCGCTTGCGGACTGGTTGGTGAAAATGGCGATCGCTCTGATCGCCCTGATCCCGTTCCGTTTGATCGTTTCTTGGGCAAAGGGAACATCAACTCAAAGCTGAACGTAAAAAAGTATTTTGTGGTTTGGACAATCCATGCCAACATCATCTTGCGTTTATCAACAGCTGAAAGGAGGTGATCCAGTGGTTAGAGATACATTGGAGCGAGGTGTCGGAACAGTTCGGAGGACGCTGACTTAGGGGCAGCCCCCTAGGATAGAAAATCCCGAATTGGTGTGTGCCTAACCGGCCCCACCTCCTGAGTTCTCGAAGGGCTGTTCGCAAAGCGGGCAGCCCTTTTCGATTTCCTGCACTATGTAAACGTCATGCTACGGATCAACGACGCCATATCCATCGAAGACTGGGAACTGACTGAACAGTTCGTCCGGTCCTCTGGCCCCGGTGGCCAGAACGTCAACAAGGTGTCGACGGCAGTAGAATTGCGCTTTGAGGCGGCCCGTTCGCCGAACCTGCCCGAGCCCGTCAAAAACCGCCTGCGCCGGATTGCCGGACGTCGCTGGACCAAGGAAGGGGCGCTTATCCTTCAGGTCGAAGACACGCGGTCCCAAGCGCGCAACCGCGAAATCGCCCGCGAACGGCTGCGCGAGCTGATCCTGAAAGCGCTGGAAAAGCCCAAACGCCGGATCGCGACCAAACCCACATACGGCTCCAAGCAACGCCGCCTGAAGGCCAAGAAAGAACGTGGAGAGGTCAAAGCCATGCGCGGCAAGGTCGATCCGGATTGATGGGCAGCTTTACTGATTGGGATCAGCAGGTGCGCCTCTGGCCTTGATTACCACCAAGTATCAGAATTACGCGGCGCAGCCTTGCAAAAGAAAACATCCGCAGCGTTAATCCCGCTGCGGGTGTTTAAAAACTCGTTAACCCACGAACGATTTAGGCGGCGCGCACCAGCCCTGCGTAGGCAGGCGCGAAGGCTGCGATCTGGGACAGAGCGTATTCCGCCGTTGCCTTGATCCGGGCGGGATCAGGGTGTTGGTCGGCAACCTTCAGCATGCGGTGCCACAGGCAGGCCTGAACGGTTTGTGCGGTCAGTTGCATGAAATCATGGGCCAACGGGCTGGCATCGGACTGCGACAGGATCACGTCCCGCGCTTCACGCCATGACCCGACGACCGGGGCCAACGCCGCAGTTTCCGCCAGTTCCTGCTCAAGGAACGCATCAAACGCCTTGCCCGCAGCCGCAGGCAACAGGCGTGTTGCCAGAACGCGGGCGTGAATGCCGTTGGCACCTTCGTAAATCGCACAGATGCGGGCATCGCGCCATGTCTGTTCAGCATGATATTCCTGAAGGTAGCCATAGCCGCCCAGCACCTGCATCGCGGTGGATGCGGCATGGGTCGCGGCCTCGGTGCAGGCCACTTTGGCAACAGGCGTCAGGAAGTCCACCAGATCGGGGTTTTCACCGCTTTCCAGCGCAACAAACGCCATATGTGCCAGCGCACGGCCACCAAGACCGGCGGCATCAATTTCGCGCAGCATACGGGTGACATCGGCGTGGTCGGTCAGCATGGCAGGGCTGCCATCCGCCGGACGGCCCTGTTTGCGCGTTTCAGCGTAGGTCCGGGCGATGTCATAAGCGCGGGACGAATGCGCAACACCCTGCAGCGCCACGTCCAGACGGGCGTGGTTCATCATGGTGAACATCGCTTTAAGGCCGTTGCCCAAACCGCCGATCAGCTCGGCCTCGGCCCCGTCAAATGCCAGTTGGCAGGTGGGCGAGGCATGAAGGCCCATCTTTTCTTCGATCCGCGTGACGGTGACGTCGTTGCGTGTGCCGTCAGTCTTTTCAGACGTCACAAGGAACAGCGACAGGCCCTTGATCCCTTCGGGCGAGGTGCGCGCCAGAACCAGATGCAAGATCTTGTCCGACATGTCCTGATCACCGCCCGAGATGAAGATCTTTTCACCGGTGATCTTCCAGACGTCGCCATCCTGTTCGGCGCGGCACCGGACAGCAGACAGGTCAGACCCCGCCGCCGGTTCCGTCAGCGCCATGGTCACCAGATACGTCCCATCCGCCAACAACGGCATGTGACGCGCCTTCTGCTCATCCGTGCCGAAATTGATCAGCGTCCGGATCGCGCCGGGCACCAGACCGGTCACCATCTGCAAGGAATGGTTCGCGCCCGAATAAATCTCGGACGTGATGGCAAGCGTCAGTGCATCCATGCCCTGCCCGCCAAATTCCTCGGGCGCGGTTAGCGACGGCCAACCGGCCTCAACAAACGCACGATAGCACTCGATATAGCCATCCGGCATCCGCACGCGCCCGTTTTCAAGGCGTGCGCCTTGCTGGTCGCCGATCAGGTTCAACGGCGCAATCTCGCCCTCGGCGAAGGCCGCGAAATGGCTGGCGACCTCGCCGCTCAGTTCGGCGTCGTATTCATCCAGCTTCCCCGCATCCGCGACGTGGTTCAGGGTGAACAGGATGTCGTCCAAAGGGGCGCGGAACTCGGTCATTCGATCAGCCCCAAAAGGCGCGCTGCGTTGTTCTTGATGATGTCTTCGCGCAGCTCGTCCTTGATGGCGATGCTTTCGAAATCCTTCAACCAGCGCTCGGGTGTGATCATCGGCCAGTCAGAGCCGAAGAGAACCTTTTTGCGCAGGATTGAATTGCAGTAACGCACAAGGATTTCAGGGAAATACTTGGGCGACCAGCCGGACAGGTCGATGTAGACGTTGGGCTTGTGCTGGGCGACGGCCAGCGCCTCTTCCTGCCACGGGAAGGACGGGTGCGCGGCGACGATTTTCATGTCGGGGAAATCGACGGCAACATCATCCAGATACATCGGGTTGGAAAACTTCAGACGCATCCCGTTGCCACCCGGCATGCCCGATCCGACACCTGTCTGGCCAGTGTGGAACAGGGCAACGCAGCCCTCTTCCTGAATGACTTCGTACAGCGGATAGGCAAAGCGTTCGTTCGGATAGAAGCCTTGGAACGTCGGGTGGAATTTGAAGCCCTTGATGCCGTATTCACGGATGATCCGGCGCGCTTCTCGGACGGCCATCTTGCCTTTGTGCGGATCAATGGATGCGAAGGGGATCAGGATGTCGTCGTTCTGTTTGACCAGTTCAGCGACTTCGTCATTCGAATAGCGGCGATAGCCGGTTTCGCGTTCCGCATCGACGGGGAAGATCACCGCCGCGATGTTCTGTTCGCGGAAATGCGCAGCCGTTTCGGGGATCGTCGGCGGATGGTCCCAAGGCGCGCGGAAATACTTGGCCATCGTGGACTGCAGATCATCATAACCGTCATCCGCGTGGCAGCCGCAGGGTTCTTCGGCGTGGGTGTGGATGTCGATCGCACGGACCTTGTTTACATCAATCATAATCGGCTCCTGATCCTGATGGCCTAGCGGCCGGATTCAAATGTTCGGAATTGGCGCAGAATGCGGTCAAGCTGCGCACGGTCTTCAGCCGACAATTGGCCAAAGAGCTTTTCTTCATGGGCCTGACAGGCTTTCACAGCCTGATCCGCAAGGGCCAGACCTGCGCTGGTGGCGTTCAGGCAATAGGCACGGCGGTCATCCAGATCACGTGTGCGGGTGATCAGACCACGGCGTTCCAGTTCTTCTACGATGGCCACGAAATTCGGGCGTTCGATGCCCAGTGTGTCGGCCAGTGTCGACTGCCGCTGATCCGGCGTTTCCGCGATCAGCAGCAAGGTCGAATAGGTCGCCAGACGCAAATCCAGCGACTTGAGCACTTGCATCAGGTCTGCCTGCACGACCTGCCATGCACAGCGCAGGTGATAGCCGGTAAACCCATGCAATACATTCGCATGGGCGCCTTGCTGTGACTTACAGTCGAGTTTGTCAGACACTGACATGGCTTTACCGGAACGTTGGCGTACGCTTTTCAAGGAAGGCAGCAAGGCCTTCTTGCGCGTCGGGGCTGGTTTGCGTCAGGGCGGCGCACAGGCTTTCTGTGAACAGACCGTCGGCTTTGGACATGTCTTCGATCCGCGCGAGCGCCTGGATCATCACATAGTTCGACAGCGGCGCGTTCTTGGCGATCTTGCGTGCCAGCTCCAGCGCCAGTTCCAGTGCCTTGCCTTCTTCGACCACGTAATGGGTCAGACCCAGTGCCTTGCCTTCTTCCGCGCCGTATTTACGGCCCGTCAGCATCATCTCGATCATGCGGTCCGCACCAAGAATGCGACCGACACGAACGCTGGCGCCACCGCCAACAAAGATACCGCGACGGCCTTCGGGCAACTGGAAGATGGTCGAAGGTTCGGCGATACGCACATGCGTCGATGTCGCCAGTTCCAGACCACCACCAATGACCGCGCCGAACATGGCGGACACGACCGGCAGACCGCCGAACTGGATACGGTCCATGACAGCGTGCCAGCCACGGGAATGGCGCACGATGCCCTCGGCGTCGCGCTGCTTGGCTTCGGCCAGATCCAGACCCGAACAATAATGGCCTGCGGTGCCCGTCAGAACAGCGACCTTCACACCTTCCGGCACGTTTCTGAAGAACGCATCGATTTCTTCCAGAAGCGCGTCGGACATGGCGTTGCGCTTGTCCGGGCGGTTCATGGTCAGAATGGCGATTTCACCATCGATATCAATTTTTACGAGAGGTTCGGTCATAAGTGCCTCGGATCAGCGTTGGGGAAGACGAACAGCAGCGTCCAGACGAATGGTCGAGCCGTTCAGATAAGCGTTTTCGACAATGTGGGTCGCCAGCTGGGCGTATTCCGCCGGCATGCCCAGACGGTGCGGGAACGGGATGTTCGCCGTGATCGCCGCCGTGGTTTCTTTGGGCAGGCCCTCCATCATCGGGGTCTCAAACAGGCCCGGCGCGATTGCCATCACGCGGATACCGCTGCGGGCGAATTCGCGGGCGGCGGGCAGGCACATCGCTGCGATCGCACCCTTGGAGGCCGAATAAGCCGACTGGCCGATCTGGCCGTCTTGGTACGCAACCGAGGCTGTGTTGATCACAACACCGCGCTGACCGTCTTCTTCGGGCTCCAGATCCATCATGGCGCGTGTTGCAAAGCTCATGACGTTGTAGGTGCCCATCAGGTTCACGCGGATCGTGCGTTCGAACATGTCGATAGACAATTTGTTTTCACGGCCCACAATACGCGCAGCAAGACCGATGCCCGCACAGTTCACTGCCACACGGGCCGGACCGCCCAGCCAATCGGTTGCCGCGTTCACCGCTGCTTCGACCGCATCGGCAGAGCCCACATCGGCCTGCACGGCAAAACCGCCGATTTCGTCCGCAACCGCCTTTGCCGCGTCCAGATTATAGTCCAGCACAACGACCTTTGCGCCTTCGGCTGCAAATTTGCGCGCTGTCGCCGCGCCAAGGCCGCTCGCGCCGCCGCTGACCAATGCTGTGTTTCCAGTAAGCTTCATCTTTGGCCCTCCGAAATTTGATTATGCGTTATATCCATGTTCGCCAAAGGAAGCCCCGCAGACGGGGCTTCCGAAACAGTTTTAAGGTATCAGGAACAGTGTGATCGACGGGAACAGCACCAGAATGATGACCCGCACAATGTCGGACGTCACAAAGTACATGACCGCTTTGTAGGTCTCCATCATCGGGGTCTCCCGATCCATCGAGTTGATGATGAACAGGTTCATCCCGACCGGCGGCGTGATCAATCCGACCTCGACCACGATCAGCACAAGGATACCGAACCAGATCGCCATGTGTTCCGTGCTCATACCGAAATCCAGCGCCGAGATGACCGGGAAGAAGATCGGAATGGTCAGCAGGATCATCGACAGCGAATCCATCAGACAACCGAACACCAGATAGAAGATCAGGATGATCGTAAGGATCGACCACGGGCTCAGGCCCAAACCGCCAACCCACATCGACAGTTCCTGCGGAACCTGACTAAGCGCGAGGAACGAGTTGTAGAAACCCGCACCGAATACGATGAAGAAGATCATCGCAGTCGCCGTTGCCGTGGCAATGATCGACTCCATGAAAATCTTCCATGTCAGGTTGCCCGACAGAAGTGCAGCGATCCCTGTTCCCGCAGCGCCAACAGCCGCGCCTTCGGTCGGCGTGAACCAACCCAGATAGATACCGCCCACAACCAGCAGGAACACGGTCATCACAGGCCAGACTTTGACCAGCGCCGCAAAGCGTTCTGCATAGGGAATAGGTTCGCGCGTGCCAGCACTACCGGGGTTCAGACGCACGTAGATCGAGATCGTGATGATATATCCGATCGCCGCCAGGATGCCCGGAATGAACGCCGCCAAGAAAAGCTTGGCGATGTTCTGTTCGGTCAGGATCGCATAGATCACAAGGATCACGGACGGCGGGATCAGGATGCCCAGCGTACCACCAGCCGCCAAAGTCGCGGTCGAAAACCCGCCGGAGTAGCCGTAGCGCTTGAGTTCAGGCAGCGCCACGCGGCTCATGGTGGCGGCGGTTGCCAGCGACGATCCGCAGATCGCACCGAAACCCGCACAGGCGCCAACAGCCGCCATCGCCACGCCACCCTTACGGTGACCCAGCCACGATTCCGCGGCCTTGAACAGCGATGTGGACATGCCCGACAGGGTCGCAAACTGGCCCATCAGCAAGAACATCGGAATGATGGTCAGCGAATAACTCGAAAACGTTGTGTAGGTTTCTGTCTTCAGCTTGGCCAGGAACATGTTCGGCGTGCCGATGACCATCCATAGGCCACCGATGCCGCACATCAGCATCGCCAAACCAATCGGCGCACGCAGAAAGATAAGCAGCAGAAGGACGGGGAACGACATGTACCCCAATTCAAGATTGGTCAATGGACTGCCCCCTCAGAGTTAGGCAACGGGGTATGGCCTGTGACAAAGCCGATGATACGCGCATACGAACAGTAGACGCCGACAAGCGATGCGATGACTGCGGGTACAAGGCTGGCCGCATAGCTTTGCCAAATCGGGAACTGCAGCAAGAACGTCGTCTCGCCGTATTTCATCTTGTCCTGCATACCTTCGAACAGACGCCATGTGATCAGAATGACGATAGCGGTCAGGGCGATTTCCCAGACGATCATCAGCACTTCGTTCACGCGCTTGGACAGCATGGACGTAAAGATATCGACCGTCGCATGCGCTCCGTACAGTTGGCAGATCGGCAGAAAGCTGAAGATCGCAAAGGCGACGCCTGCTTCGACCAGCTCAAAATCGCCTGTGATCGGCGCGACGCCGGTCGCCAGAAGCATGTCACCAAACGCAGGGGCATAGGCCTCGAGAAAGTCGGAATGTCCAAAGGTGTTCAGACCCCGACCGATGACGCTGATACATGTCAGCACAACCAGCACTGTCAGGATCAAGCCACCAAGAATTGCGGTAAAGCGGGCAATTTTCTCAACCAGCGTCAGCATAGACACCGCCCATCGGCACACAGCTCGATTGTAATGATACGTTTTTTCACGAAGGCCTCCCTACCCCACCTGGAAAAAAGTGCCGCAGCTCTTGCCACGGCACATATCATGAGAAAATAGTTATATGATACAATCATTCCTGTCCAGCGCAAAGGCGCAGGCCAGTAGATCTTAGAACCTGTCTAGCAGACGCTCCAGATATTCCCGTTCAATTTCAGGACGTTCCGTGTCGCCAGTCCGCCGCCGGATTTCATCCAGAAGCTCTTGGGCACGGCGGTAGACATCCTCACCTTGCAGCAAGGATTCCTCTGTTCCGACCTCGCCATTCGATCCGGAATCACGCCCCAACGGATCGCGCTGGTTACCCTGTTCTGTACCTTGGGCTGTGCCCTGTTGGCCGGGTTGTCCCTGTTGGCCCTGCTCTTGTGCCATGGCTTCACCAAGGTTGCGCATCCCTTCGCGCAGCGCTTCCATGGCATCGGACTGTTGATCAATCGCTTCGGCCAGATCGTTTTCGCGCAGCGCGTCTTCCGCGCCTTCCATCGACCGTTCGGCACGTTCCAGCGCATCGCGCGCGGCTTCGCCTGCCTCGGTCCCTTCACCGGGCAGGTTGCGCTGCTGGCGGCCCAATTCATTGCGCAGGGCGCGCTGGCGTTCAGCAAGGGTTTCTTCCATGGACTGCTGGCCGCCTTGGCCTTCCTGTCCCTCTTCATCGCCTTCGCCTTGGCCCTGACCTTGTTGATCCTGACCACGCCCGTCGTTTTGCTGGCCCGACTGGCCCTGACCCTGCTGTTGGCCCTGTTGTCCTTGCTGACCTTGGTTCTGCTGCCCCGGATTGAACTGCTCCTGAAGATCGCGGAACGCCTGATCCGACAGGTCCTGCTGTTCGCGCAGGGTTTCTGCCAGATCGTCCATCGCCTGTTCACCCGGCGACTGCTGGCCTTGGCCCTGACCTTCGGTGACCTGCATGTTCTCCATCATCTGGCGAAGTTCTTCCAAGGCCTGCTGGGCTTCGGCCATGCGGCCTTCTTCCATCAGCTCCTGAATGCGGTCCATCATCGCCTGAAGATCATTCTGGGACATTTCCATGCCCTCTTGGCTCTGGCTTTGCTGGCTGTCGGGGTTTTGTTCACGCTCTTGCTGATTGCGGCGGGCAAGCTGGCGCATGTAATCATCCGTCGCTTCGCGCAGTTCTTGCATCAGTTCCGCGATTTCCTGTTCGCTGGCACCGTTCTTCATGGCCTCGGCCAGACGATCCTGCGCGCGTTCAAGACGTTCGCGAGCATCCTCAAGATCGCCTTCTTCAAGAATAAGCGCGAGGTTCCACATGTCTTCGGCCAGTTCCGTGACCATTTCATCGCTTAGCGATGCGGTGCGGTAGCCTTCGACACGGTCCAGAATGGTTTTCAGAATGTCGAACTGAGCGTCGTCGCGGAACACGTCCTTGGGGTCGTTCGATACGGCCCGCAGAATCTGTGCGATCATCTTGGCATTGTCGCGGTTCCACAGCAGCGCCTGACGCTGTTCGATGATGGCACCAGCTAAGGGATCAAAGAACCGACGACCGGGAAGTTTCAGAACCTCTGGTTCGGCAAAACTGACCTGACGCGCGGCATCTTCGACGCTCAGCGACACGGTGACGGGCAAATTGGCCCACGGGTGTTTCGAATAGTTCTCGATCAGCGTTTCAGTGAACTCGGCCCGCGTTCCGGCGATTGGCATCGGCAACGGGATTTCCAGCGCTTCTTGTGGTTCGGGATCGATCCGCAGGCCATAGCGACGATCGACATCACCCAACGCCAGTTCGATCCGCGCGACACCGGCGACAACGCCGTAATCGTCAGCTGCGGTGAACGGCAGGGATGCCTCGCCCTCATAGGTTGCTTCAAAATCGCCGGCACGCGCCACCGTCGGTTTGGCGTCGCCTTGCATGACCACGTCCCAGATACGGCCGTTGTCCCCAACCACAGCCACCTGACCGGATTGCTTGACTGTCAGATCAAACGCGGTTGCAGGATTTTCGGGATCATCCGGCAAGGGATTGCCGCTAACCGTTTCGTTCAGGCCCAACGCACCGGGTTCGCCATAAAACCGCATGGTCAGCTTGGACCCATAAGGTGCGGCCAGCATCGGGCCTTCGATATCGTTCAGGTAAACCGTCGGCAGGCCGGTGTAGGACGGCGGCTCCATCCAGCCTTCCCACGTGGGGCCGGTGGCCTGACTGATGCCTGTGCCGCCAAGAGCCGTGACCGACTGAACCCGCAGAACGGACCCGAACAGAAGTGCAGTCAACAAAACCAAAAGGGCGAAATAGCGAAGGGCGAAGGGGTCGGACTTGGACACGCGCAGATCGGGTTCAACCGCCCGCGCCTCGGCCAGCTTTTTGCGCATGCGTTCCTGATGCGCACGCCACAAAGCGGAAGACGCCGCATCCTGCGACCCTATAGCCTGATCATCCAGAACTGCCTGAATAGGCGATCCCGCCATCGTCGCATCCAAACGCAACAGCGCACCCGCTTCGCTTGGCCAGCGAAAGGCCCTGATGCCCCGTTCCAACGACCACAGCGCGACAAAGGCAGCCAAACCAAGAAAACCAGCAGCCAGCCAGAACGGCACCAGATCGTGCACGCCCAGCATCAGCAACCCGAGTGTCAGGATCAGCACAGACCACAGCGGCCAGAAACCACGCACGATCCGTTCACAGACCATGCCCGCGCGGGTCAGCAAAAGCGGCACCCGAATGGACGCTAGAATGTCTTTCTGCTCTGACTTCGGATCGGTCATGATCTCTCCCTTATGGGGCGTGACCGACGACGAAAGCCGTTACAGCCACTCGGGAATGGTATCGCGCGAAATTATTTCGTCAAAGGTTGGTCTTTGACGAATGACAGCATGTTGATCGTCTTTCACCAAAACCTCGGGCACAAGGGGGCGTGTGTTGTATTCGCTGGACATCACAGCGCCATATGCACCGGCCGAGCGGAAAGCCACCAAGTCACCTGCCTTAAGTTTGGGCATTTCACGGCCCTTGGCAAAGGTATCCCCCGATTCGCAGACAGGGCCGACGATGTCATAGGTCACGCGTTCATGGCCCGGTTCGGGTTCGATCACGGGGATGATGTCGTGGTGCGCCTCGTACATGGCGGGGCGGATCAGGTCGTTCATCGCCGCATCAAGGATCAGGAAATTCCGGCCCTCACCCTCTTTCACATAGATCACACGGCTGAGCAGGATGCCCGCGTTGCCCGCGATCAGACGACCGGGTTCAATCTCGACCTCGCAACCAAGGTGCCCAACGGTTTTCTGGATCAGCGCACCGTAATCGGTGGGTAGCGGCGGGGCTTCGTTCGACTGGGTGTAAGGGATGCCCAGACCGCCGCCCAGATCGAGGCGACGGATATCGTGGCCATCGGCACGCAGGGCCTCGGTCAGTTCGGCGACCTTGTTGTACGCGGCCTCGAACGGGGCCAGTTCGGTCAACTGCGAACCGATGTGCACGTCGATGCCCACAACCTCGATCCCCGGCATAGCGGCTGCGTCGGCATAGGCCTGACGCGCCTTGGCAATCGGGATGCCGAATTTGTTCTCGGACTTGCCCGTGGCGATTTTTGCGTGGGTTTTCGCATCCACATCGGGGTTCACACGGATGGTGACGGGCGCTGTGACGCCCATGGATGTTGCGACCTTGGAAATCGCCTCAAGCTCGGGTTCGCTTTCGACGTTGAACTGGCGAATGCCACCTTCCAGCGCCTGACGGATTTCGAACTCGGTCTTGCCGACGCCCGAAAAGACGATCTTGTCACCGGCCACACCTGCGGCTTTGGCGCGGGCGTATTCACCACCCGACACAACATCCATGCCAGCGCCCAGTTCAGCCAGCGTTTTCAGGATCGCCTGATTGGACGCCGCCTTCATCGCGTAGCAAACCATGTGCGGCCCCCAAGACAGAGCCTCGTCAAACAGGGTGAAGTGACGCGTCAGGGTCGCCGTGGAATAGACATAGGCCGGCGTGCCGACGGTTGCGGCAATCTCGGTCAGAGGCACGTCTTCGGCAAACAACTGGCCGTCGCGGTAAAGAAAATGATCCATGGCGCATCCTTTGGTGTTGATGCGTGATTAGACCGGATTTTACGCGGAAACCAGACCCGTCTCAGGCCAACGTCTCAGGCAACAGGACGTGAACGCAGGAACAGATAGAGCGGCAGGCCACAGCTGACCCCGATGCAATAGATCGCAGGGATCGCCAAAAGCGCGATCCAGTTCCGACGCACAGCAACCTCGGCAATGATCCAGATGGTCAGCGTGATCGCCGCAATCGTCAGATCCCAGACAAGGCCGGTAGTTGATGCGTTGACATACCACGCATCAATCAGCACACCCAATCCACCGCCGTTCGTCATCATATAGGTGACGAAATAGTACATCGGATGAATGGCGCCCCAGATCGCCAGCGCCAGCCAGAGATAACGCAGCGCGTTCATCAGAGCCCGACACCGACAGTGACGGGCCCTTTGCTGACGGACACACCGACGTTCGTTTTGACGCCGCCCGTGCCGACAGAAACATTTGCGTTGTAATTAGGCCGGATCGGATCGCCATCCGCGCCGCAAGACGCGAGCGTCAAAAGTGCCAAGAACAACGCAATCTGTTTCATCCCAATACCTCTTTCCAGCGCGCGACTTGCGCCCGAACCTGAACCGGTGCTGTGCCGCCATAGCTGGTGCGGCTGGACACCGAGTTGTGTACGCCCAACACGTCGAACACGGCCTGAGTGATGCCCGCGTGGACAGACTGCATGTCAGCCAGCGTCAGATCGGGCAGGTCACAATCTTTGCCCTCGGCCATCGCCACAAGCGCACCTGTCACGTGGTGTGCATCACGGAATGGTAGATCAAGTTCGCGTACCAGCCAATCGGCAAGGTCGGTCGCGGTCGAAAATCCGCTTGCTGCGGCGGCCTCAAGCGACGGGCGGTTCGCTGTCATGTCGCGCACCATGCCTTCCATCGCGGCCAGTGCCAGCATCCAGTTGTCGGCGGCATCAAAGACCTGCTCTTTGTCTTCCTGCATGTCCTTGGAATAGGCCAGCGGCAGACCCTTCATCACCATCATCAGGGCGACGTTGGCACCAAAAATGCGCCCGATCTTGGCGCGGATCAGTTCCGCCGCATCGGGGTTTTTCTTTTGCGGCATGATCGACGAACCGGTCGAGAACCGGTCGGACAGCGTCACAAAGCGGAACTGGGCCGAGGACCAGATCACCAGCTCTTCCGCAAAGCGCGACAGGTGCATTGCGCTGATCGACGCGACCGACAGGAATTCCAGCGCAAAGTCACGTGCCGAAACTGCATCAAGCGAGTTTGCCATCGGACGGTCAAAGCCCAGCGCCTCGGCTGTCATGTGACGGTCGATCGGGAAAGATGTACCTGCCAGCGCCGCAGCACCCAAGGGCGATTCGTTCATCCGCTTGCGCGCATCACGCACGCGGCTCAGATCACGGCCAAACATTTCGACGTAGGCCATCATGTGGTGGCCCCATGTCACCGGCTGCGCGGTTTGCAGGTGGGTGAAACCGGGCATAACCCAATCCGCACCGGCCTCTGCCTGACCCAACAGCGCTTGCATCAGTGCCTCAAGGCCCTTTTCAGCGGCGTCCAACTGGTCGCGCACCCACAGGCGGAAATCAGTGGCAACCTGATCGTTCCGGCTGCGGCCTGTGTGCAAACGGCCTGCTGCGGGACCGACGATTTCTTTCAGGCGCGCTTCGACGTTCATGTGAATGTCTTCCAGCGCAGTGGAAAATTCGAAGGTTCCGCCTTCAATCTCTGACAAGACTGTGAGCAACCCTTCCCGCATCGCCTCTGCATCGCTACTCTTAACGATGCCTGTCGCTGCCAGCATGGCGGCATGGGCCCTTGAACCGGCGATATCTTGTGCCGCCATTCGCTTGTCGAACCCGATCGAGGCATTAATTGCCTCCATAATCGCGTCCGGTCCAGCGGCAAAGCGGCCGCCCCACATCTGGTTCGAGGTCTTGTCCGTCATATCGTGCAGCCCTTTAGGAGGGAAAATGAAACAGGTTCTTATCGCGCTCCTCTATACTGCGGGTGTGTGGCTTGCAAATCCGGCGTTGGCAGATGTGTCCGCAGCCGCCGCTTTGCGGGACGGCGATATGAAGAAACTAAACTTTCATTCAGAGCCGAAAGACGCCGGATCGGCGACATTTACGGACTTTGAAGGCACTGCCGAACTGGCCCTCTCGGATTACGAAGGCAAATGGGTTCTGGTGAATTTCTGGGCCACATGGTGCGCCCCGTGCCGCAAGGAAATGCCGCATCTGGCCGAATTGCAGGGCGAACTGGGCGGCGATGATTTCGAAGTGGTCACAATCGCCACAGGTCGCAACCCGCCCGCTGGCATGAAAAAATTCTTTGCCGAAATCGGCGTCGATAACCTGCCGATGCACCGCGATCCCAAATCCGCCCTGGCGCGTGAGATGGGTGTGCTTGGCTTGCCGATCACTGTTATCCTGAACCCAGAAGGTCAGGAAATCGCACGACTGCAGGGCGATGCGGACTGGGCGTCGGACAATGCCAAGGCGATTCTGACCACGCTGATTGGCACGGACGGCGCCTCCTGACGCTACGATATCTTTGACAAGATCGCAGGCAATGCACGACCCTTCCCGCTAGGGAGAGGATCAAATCATGCCTATCACGGTTCTGGCCGCGTTGGTTGTGTTCGGCATTGCGGGGATCGCAGTGCTGACGGTTCTCTTCGGCTTCAACAAACCCCGCAGTTTTATCGATGCCGAAGACGCAGGCCGCGCGTGGCTGCGCGAATTTCCTGATCTGGAACCGCGCGATATCACCCTGTCCCAAGACGGCTGCCACGCGTTGGTCCAGACAGATCAAGGCGCTGGCATCGTTTGGTCCATGGGCGCAGATAGCGCCGCACGGCTATTGGCTGGCGCACGTGTGAAACAGTCCGCCAAGGGACTGGACCTGCGCCTGCGGGATTACACCGCCCCGCGTATCCGCGCCGCGCTTACACCCGATCAACAAAACATCTGGCTTAACCGGATCAAGGACACCCCATGACCGACATGCTGACCTACCCCGACGTTGTCCAACTGGCTGTCCCGTTCTTCATCGCGGCCATCCTGATCGAACTGTTGTGGATCGTGATCAAGAAACGCGGTGGGCGTTATGAAACGCGGGATGCGGTGACGTCCTTGGTGATGGGTGCAGGCAACGTTGTCTCGGGCATTTTGCTAGGCTTCATTGCGTGGGGCTTTTTCATGGTCCTGTGGGAAATTACGCCCCTTGATCTGGGCACCAGTTGGTGGGTGGTCGCGCTTTGCTTTGTGCTGGATGACTTGCGCTATTATTGGGTGCACCGATTTGGGCATCGCATCCGTTGGGTCTGGGCCAGCCATGTGAACCATCACTCCAGCCAGCACTACAATCTGACCACGGCGCTGCGGCAGACGTGGACGGGCACATTTACGTTCATGATGATCATCCGTGCGCCCCTGATCCTGCTGGGCTTTCACCCTGCGATGGTTCTGTTCTGCGGTGGTCTGAACCTGATCTACCAGTTCTGGATCCACACCGAGGCGATCGGTCGGATGCCCCGCTGGTTCCAGGCTGTGATGAACACCCCATCACACCACCGCGTGCACCACGGACGCAACCCGCGCTATCTGGATGCGAACTATGCCGGTGTGTTCATCATCTGGGATAAGATGTTCGGCACCTTTGTGCCCGAGGATGACAAGGAGAAGGTCGACTTCGGACTGGTCCACAACCTTGGCACGTTCAATCCGCTACGCGTGGCCTTTCACGAATGGATCGGCATTTTCAAAGATGTGACCCAGCCTGGGATTAGTTGGAAGGACCGCTTTTCCTATGCTTTTGCCCCACCGGGGTGGAGCCATGATGGGTCACGGCAAACGTCTGAAATGATCAAAGAACGCCACAACCAGGCGAATGAAACCGCCACAGGTGGCTGAATTATAACCTCAATTTTACCCTGATTTAGTCGCGCCGTTACAACTTTTAGGGTAGTAAACGCTTGTAACGGGGACGTGAGCTTCCCATATATTTATTGTATACCACTGCATACTTTTGGAGAGCCATGTTCTAATATCTATTGTCCGATCAATATCTGCCGTTCTCGATTGCGCTTGGGATTCTCTTTGGCCTGCTCGCGCTGGAACTGTTTTTCGCCTTGATTGGCGGCACCCTTTTGGGGCTTGGCGCAGATGGTCTGGATGCACCGGATATCGATGGCCCCGATGTTGATCTGCCGGACCTTGCAGAGCTGGATATCGACCTGACCCCTGCCGATCTGGCCGAGGCCGATCTGGAACTGACCAGTTTCGACGAACTGGAATCGGTGCACAACGCACCGTCAGGCAGTATCACGTCTTGGCTGGGGATGGGCAAAACACCCGCCATGATCTGGTTGGCCAGCGTGCTGGTGGGTTTCGGCCTGACCGGTCTGGCCCTGCAATCATTGATCGAAGCCGTGTTCGGCGGCCCCGCGCCGGCGTTTTTGGTGGGTATTCCCGCAGCCGTTGCAGGCATCGCTTTCGCGCGCAGCTTCGGATCGCTGTTTGCGCGGTTGCTGCCCAAGACCGAAACGCAATCGCTGTCCGAACGCCATCTTGGCCGCCGGATGGGCACCGTGACCCAAGGCGTCGCAGCCCGCGGTCGCCCTGCCGAGGTGCGCGTGTCGGACCGATACGGCAACACCCATTACCTACGCGCAGAACCACTGCGTGACACCGACGAAATAAAGCAAGGAACCGAGGTTCTGGTGCTGCGCCATCGATACGAGGGCGGTTACCGGATCGTCGCGGTTTCCGAATAACAATTAACAACTGGAGGAATTTATGGACCCATTAAACTTTATCATCATGATCGCCACGGTCATCGCATTCCTTGTGCTGATCGGCCTTGTCCTGGGGCGTCTTTACCGCCGCTCGACCCGCGAAGTCAGCCTTGTGAAAACCGGTGCTGGTGGCAAACGGATCATCATGGATGGCGGCACAATCGTCATTCCGCTGCTGCACGAAATCAGCCCCGTAAACATGAAAACCCTGCGCCTTGAGGTTCAGCGGAACGGCGAAGCCGCGCTGATCACCAAAGACCGGATGCGCGTCGACGTGGGCGTTGAATTCTATGTCTCGGTCAGCCCGACCGAAGAGGGCATCGCACGCGCCGCCCAGACGCTGGGTGACCGCACCTTCTATGTGGATCAGCTTCGCGAAATGATCGAAGGTAAACTGATCGACGGTCTGCGTGCTGTTGCGGCCCAGATGTCGATGGACGAACTGCATGAAAACCGCTCGATCTTTGTTCAGGAAGTGCAGAACGCTGTATCCGAGGACCTGTTGAAAAACGGTCTGTCGCTGGAATCTGTTTCGCTGACCGCGCTGGACCAGACACCCTTCGAGGCTCTGGATGAAAACAACGCCTTTAACGCCGTTGGTATGCGCAAGCTGGCCGAGGTGATTGCCCTGTCCAAAAAGGAACGCGCGACCATCGATGCCGAAGCCGACGTCGCCGTGCGTCGCGCCGCGATGGAGGCCGAGCGCCAGAAGCTGATCATCGAACAGGACGAAGAACAGGCGCGCATCGAACAGGCGCAAAAGGTGGAAACGCTGCGCGCCGCGCAAGAGGCCGAAATTGCCGCACGGCGCGAAGATTCCCGTCGCGAAACAGAGCGGTCTCGGATTGCCCGTGAAGAGGCCATTCGCGCCGCGGAAATCGCCAAGGAACGTGAACTGGAAGTCGCCGATCAGGAACGCCAGATCATCATCCAGAAGAAATCCGAGGAAGAAAGCCGCGCCCGCGCATCCGCCGATCTGGCCCGCGCAGAAGCGACCAAAGCCATGGAAGCCGTGCAAACCGCCAGAGAGGTGGCCGAGGCCGAGCGTCAGAAGCAGATTGCCCTAATCGAAGCCCAGCGGGAAGCCGAGCGTGAAGCAACGCGCATTCGTCTGGCCGCGCAGGCCGAAAAGGACGCCGCACAGGACCGCGCCGATGCCCGCCGTGAAGAGGCACAGGCAGACGCGGACGCGATCACGATCCGCGCGGAAGCCAAGAAAAAGGACATGCTTGCCGAAGCGGAAGGTACCCGCGCGATCACCGAAGCCGAAAACGCACTGTCCGCACAGATTGTGGCGATGAAGGTCGATCTGGCCCGTCTGCAGGCAATGCCGGGTATTCTGGCCGAGGTCGTGAAGCCGGTCGAAAAGATCGACACGATCAAAATCCATCAGGTCACAGGCATGGGCGGCGGCAGCTTTGGCGCGCCGATGTCGGCTGGCGGCGAAAAGCCTGTCGTCAATCAAGCACTGGACTCCATCATGGGAATGGCCGTTCAGATGCCCGCGCTGAAAAAGCTGGGCGATGAACTGGGCATGAGCATGGAAGACGGTCTGGCCGGCATGGTGAACGGCGCGTTGGGCGGTGACACCCCGAAAAAGCCGGTGGTGGAAGAAGGCCCAGAGCCGACTGCCGCTGAATAAACCAGTTCAGGCGCGCCCCTGACCTTCGGGGGCGCGTTATTTACAGTAAGAACCGCTGCGGTACTTGGCCGTATCAAAGTGGAAATGGTCCTGATGGAACCGGTCCGAATTCGGGCCCAACACAGTGCCAAATGGCCCACAGGCAGACTTGTGCATCTTCTTCAGGATTGGCCCCTGATGCTGGGTCCGCCACCCCCCGAGCACCGTGATCAATGACCCGTCGTTCAAACGAAACGCCGAGATGTCGATTGCATTGCCTTTGCCATGCTCGGAAATCTTGGCGCCGGGCTGGTTGTTGCGCGTCCGGCAGGCGTAGTGAGCCGCAACGCGAATTTCCTTAACACCACCGCCCGCTTTGCCAACCGCAGGCTTCATGCCCTTGTTGACCCATGTTTTCAGCGCCTTTGCCGTGCGACAGTTCATCAGCGCTTGTTGGCTCAGACCTACACCACTGATCGAGCGGACCTTGACGGCATCCTGAATACCGCAGGCCTTGAAGCGCCCCGGCACAAACCCCACGAATTCGCCCTGAATATCGACATCCCCACAAACCGCGCCTTTCTTGCGCGCCTGCTTTTTCGCCATGGCCTTCTTCACCAAGGATTGCGAACGCTGGTTGGGGCGAAGGGCACGTGCGACGGCCTGTTCGGTGACCTCGGGTGCGATGGCAACCGGTGCGGCGACAGGTGTGACCGCCGTCAGCATCGACGTGGTTGTGGGGCGCATTTCAGGACGGATGATGTTGGCTTGTCCCGCTTCAGCCCCGAAAGAGCGCGGAACGGGGCGCAGGGAACGATCCGGAGCAGCGAAAGCCGCGTTTGCTACCAGAAGACCAACAATCACCCCAACCAGAAACTTCATGCCTACTTTTCCAATTTGCTCCGGCCAAAATCGGGGGCATCTGTATCCTGCCCCGCTTCGATAATGCCACGTCGGATCGATCGTGTCCGGGTGAAATAATCGTGCAACATGTCACCATCGCCGGTCCGGATGGCGCGTTGAAGGGCGAACAGCTCTTCTGTGAAGCGACCAAGGATTTCCAGCGTGGCTTCTTTGTTGTTCAGAAACACGTCGCGCCACATCGTCGGGTCCGAGGCTGCGATACGTGTGAAATCGCGGAAACCGGCGGCAGAGTATTTGATGACTTCGCTATCGGTCACGCGGCGCAGATCGTCGGCCACACCCACCATCGTGTAGGCGATCAGGTGCGGTGTGTGACTGGTGACGGCCAGAACCAGATCATGGTGATCTGCGTCCATTTCTTCGACATTGGCGCCCAGACCTTCCCAATAGGCGCGCAACTGCGCGACGCTTTCCGGCGTGCTGCTTTCGTGCGGCACCAATAGGCACCAACGGTTGTCGAACAGCGTGGCAAAGCCGGACTCAGGCCCGGAATGTTCGGTCCCTGCCAGCGGGTGCGCCGGAACGAAGTGCACGCCTTCGGGCAAATGCGGGGCAACAGCGTCAATCACAGTGCGCTTGACCGAACCCACATCAGTGACGGTCGCGCCGGGCTTCAGATGCGGGCCGATTTCCGCGGCCACTGCACCCATCGCACCAACAGGAACTGCCAGAACGATCAGGTCAGCATCCTTAACCGCGTCGATCAGGTTGTCACACACCTCGTCACACAGACCGATCCGGCGGGCCGTATCGCGCGTGTCTTGCGACCGCGCATAGCCCGTCACGTGCCCGGCCAGCCCAGCGCGTTTGGTCGCCCAGAACATGGACGACGCGATCAGGCCCAGACCAATCAGAGCAACGCGGTTATAAATCACACTCATCGTTCGCCTGCCTTGAACAGACCGACGGTATGCGCCACGCGGCGGCATGATGCTTCGTCGCCCACGGTGATCCGCAAAGCGGCCGGCAGGTTATAGCCCGCGACTCGACGCACGATAATGCCGTTCTTTTGCAGGAACAGATCGCATGCCTCGGCCTCTTCCTGATCAGCGAAACGCGCCAGAATGAAGTTCGCGGTGGATGTGTCCGAGGGAACGCCGTGCTCCATCAGCGCCTCGGCCAGCCATGTGCGCATGCGGGTGTTTTCCGCACGGCACTTTTCGACGTAAGCCGCGTCTTTCACAGCCGCCTCGGCCGCAGCCAAGGCAACGTTGGACAGGTTGAACGGGCCGCGAATACGGTTCAGGACATCGATGATGTCCTTGGGCGCATAGCCCCAGCCCACTCGTATACCGCCCAGCCCGTAAAGCTTAGAGAATGTGCGCGTCATCACGACGTTATCGCGCGCTTCAACCAGCTTTGCGCCACCATCGTAGCCTTCGACGTATTCAGCATAGGCACCATCGAGAACCAGAATGGCCTGCGGCGGGATGCCTTCTGCCAGACGTTCGATTTCGGCCATGCCGATCATCGTGCCGGTGGGATTGTTCGGGTTGGCGATAAACACCAGTTTGGTTTTCTTGGTACAGCCCGCAAGGATCGCGTCCACATCGGTGACGCGTTCGGTTTCCTTCACCTCGACCGGCGTCGCACCAGCGGCCTTGGCGCTGATCTTGTACATCGCGAACCCGTGTTCGGTGTGCACAACTTCGTCGCCCGGACCGGCATAGGCCTGACACAGGAAGTGAATGATTTCGTCCGAGCCGACGCCACAGATGATGTTGTCAGCATTCAGCCCATGCACTTCGGCAATGGCGGTGCGCAGGGGGGTATGATCAGTCGACGGATAGCGATGCATTTCGTGCACAGCACGACGGACTGCCTCTTGCGCGGCTTCGCTGGGGCCAAACGGGTTCTCGTTCGAACTCAGTTTGACGATATTGGACACGCCCTCGACCTTGGACTTGCCGCCTTCATAAAGCGCAATGTCCATAATGCCGGGCTGCGGAACAATCTTGGCCATTCTTCTGATCTCCTTGCAGGACGGCTATATCTGTCCGAACCGCCATAGAAAAGCGCCAAGACAACGCAGATCACAAAGACTTTGGGCTTGGTGACGAAATAGCCATTCCCCCGGTCAAAAACGGCCAGATCACCCCCTTAATCACCCAAGAGTTGTCCCCGAAAAGGCCCAGCGCAGTCTTATTGCTGCCCAAAACCACCAGCATCTTTGTGGACAGTCATAATGGTACAGATGCGTTTCATCGCGGGGCAGAGACAATGGACAGCGCGTATTCCTTTTTCGAGGCAGTGGTCGGCGGCATGTCGGCACGTATCTGGCCGTTGTACCTTCCTGGAATGATCCTCTTGGCGTACTGGGCTTACCGCACGCAGAAGCAAGGCGGCGGCTTCTGGCGCTGGTTGTTCCCCAAGGAAATTTATCTGCACAAATCGCACTGGGTTGATATCCAACTGTTCATCGTCGGTCGCTTGCTCAGCCTGCTGGGCGCTTTCCAGATTGTCGGCATTGCGACCGTTTTTGCAGCGACGATCATTGGCGTGCTGGGCGGCACAATGGCACAGACCGACAGCATGTCACCGGTGCTGGTAACGTTCCTGCTCGTTCTAGCCAGCGACTTTGCCGTGTACTGGGTTCACCGCGTTCATCACGAACAGCGCGTTCTATGGCCGTTTCATTCGGTGCACCACAGCGCCGAGGTGATGACGCCGATCACGGTCTATCGCAAACACCCGATCTACGACCTGATTTCCAGCAGCGTCAAAGGCGCACTTCTGGGGATCGCGCAGGGAGTATTGCTGTCGTTCTTCGTCAGCGAAATCAGCCTGACGTTGATCCTTGGTGCGAATGCCTTCTACTTCGTCTTCAATTCGATCACAGCAAACCTGCGTCACAGCCACGTTTGGATCAGCTTTGGGCGTGTGGCCGAGCATATCTTCATCTCGCCCGCGCAACACCAGATCCACCATTCGTCCGAACTGAAGCACTACAACAAGAACTATGGCGAGGTCTTCGCCATCTGGGACTGGATGTTCGGCACGCTCTACATCTCCGAAGAACAGGAAATCCTGCAGTTCGGCATCGGTGACGAACACGGCCACAAGATTGACCAACCGCACCCTTCATTGGTTGCGGCCCTGATCGAGCCGCTGAAGGAATCCTACAACGAACTGCGCGGCATTCGTAAAACCGCTGAACAGGTGACACCGGCAGAATGAAACGCGGATTTTCCATATACCTAGATGCGCTGCGCTTCGGTGCAGCCTTCATCGTTCTCCTATCCCACTGGGCCTATCCGCGCTTCACGGACGGCGTTTACCTGTGGATCAGGGAGTTGAACCTTGGATCAGACGCCGTGGTGGTGTTCTTTGTACTGTCCGGTTTGGTCGTTGCTTATGCCGCCGATCAACGGGACAAGACCGCTGGACGCTTTGCGTTTGCACGCATCACGCGCCTCCTGTCCGTCGCATTCCCTGCGCTGATGCTTTGTTACGGTCTGGACCGGATCGGTGCCACGCTTTGGCCGGATGCTTATGCAGGCTGGTGGTATAACCCCATCGGCCTTGGCCAGACACTTTGGGAAGGGCTGAGCTTTACCAGCCAATGGGGCAATGACCTGACCCGCATCGGCACGAACGGACCTTACTGGTCCCTGTCATATGAGGCCGCGTTCTATGTTCTGTTCGGCATCGTGCTCTGGACCAAAGGCGCGACGCGCATCATGGCGTTGACCGCTGGCGCGCTGTTGATTGGCCCACGCATCCTGATCCTGATGCCCGCGTGGCTGATGGGCGTTGCGGTTTGGCACATGATCAAGTCCGGCAACCTTCCCGCCCGAAACAAGGCCCCCGCCGCCATTATCGTTCCGCTGATCGCCTATGTCGTGTCGCAATACATCGGCGCGCCAGACAAGCTGACGGCCCTGTCCGCATCGCTGTTGGGAATGGAACACACCGGATCACTGGGCTTTTCGGATGAATTCCTGTGGAACGCCGTTGTCGGCGTGTTTATCGCGACCCATCTGGCCGGCGTGGCATCCATTGCGCGCAACGACATCCGCAACCTGCCCTTTATCCGCTGGTTGGCTGGCGGCAGCTTTTCCCTGTATCTGGTCCACTACCCGCTGTTGCAGTTCCTATCCCCCGCCATGGGTGATTTCGCGCATACGCCAGAGGGGTATATTACCCTGCTGCTAATCACGTTCATCGCCTGTTATCTGTTCTCGGAGGTGTTCGAACGCACCCTGAAAATGCAGCGCGCGGGTTTGAAAATGGCCGTCGCTTGGTTCAGGCAGCCGCGCGTGGCGTGATCAGACGATCACCTTTTGCGCGGTCTGCTCGCCAACACCGAACACACTTTTGTAGCGTTCGATCTCGTCCTTGGGGCCCATCGCCTTGTTCGGGTTATCCGACAGCTTGACCGTCGGGTTTCCGTTGGCCGCGACCGCCTTACATACCAGCGAAAACGGCGCGAGCCGGTCGTCGGGCGTCAGCCCACGGAAATCGTTGGTCAGCAGCGTGCCCCAACCGAACGATGTGCGCACGCGCCCGCGGAACTGCGCGCTTAGTTCGATGATCTTGTCCTCGTCCAACCCGTCCGAGAAAATCACCAGTTTCTGACGCGGGTCTTCGCCGCGCGACTTCCACCAGTTGATGGCGGCTTCGGCACCTTCGGCCGGATCACCGGAATCGATGCGGATGCCTGTCCAGCCCGCCAACCAATCAGGCGCCTTATCCAGAAACCCTTTGCTGCCGTATGTGTCGGGCAGGATGATCCGCAGGTTGCCGTCGTGCTCTTCATGCCAGTCGGCCAGAACATCATAGGGTGCATGCGCCAGCGCGGCGTCATCTGCGGCAAGCGCGGAATAGACCATAGGAAGTTCATGTGCGTTGGTGCCGATCGCCTCAAGATCGCGGTTCTTGGCGATCAGGCAGTTGGATGTCCCGACAAAGCCATCACCCAACCCTTCGGTCATCGCCTGCACACACCAATCCTGCCAAAGGAAGGAATGACGGCGACGCGTGCCGAAATCCGCGATGCGCAGACCATCAACCTGACGCAGACGTTCGACCTTTTCCCAAAGTTTGGTCATCGCGCGGGCGTACAGAACTTGAAGTTCAAACCGGCCCATTTCGTTCAAAACAGCACGGCCTCGCATTTCCATCAACACCGCCAGCGCCGGAATTTCCCACAGCATGACCTCGGGCCAGTTGCCTTCGAACGTCAGTTCATACTGATCGCCGACGCGTTCCAAGTGATACGCAGGCAAACGCAGGTTTTCGAACCAGTCCATGAAATCGGGGCGGAACATCTGGCGCTTGCCATAGAACGTGTTGCCGCGCATCCACGTGCTTTCGCCGCGTGTCAGGCTAAGCGTGCGAATATGATCCAGTTGTTCGCGCAACTCGCCTTCGTCGATCAGCTTGGCCAATGGCACATGCGACGACCTGTTGATCAGGCTGAAGGTAACCTGCGTATCGGGTTTGTTGCGAAACACCGACTGGCACATCAGAAGTTTGTAGAAATCCGTGTCGATCAGCGACCGCACAATCGGGTCGATCTTCCACTTATGGTTCCAGACGCGGGTGGCGATATCGACCAACTGACTTCTCCTATAGACCGGCCTATCCGCTTAGGCGGCGGGGCCATCCTGAATGGATATACCGGCCTTCGCCCAACTATCCAGAGCGGCCTCTAAAGAACCGCCCATATCAATCGCACGACACAGATCGCGGCGGACGGTCACATCAAACCCCAGACGCGCCGCATCAAGGGCCGAGAAGTTGACGCAGAAATCGGTGGCAAGCCCGACCAGTGTCAGTGCAGTGATGCCACGGGTGCGCAGATAACCTTCAAGCCCCGTGGGCGTTGTTTGATCGTTTTCGAAAAAGGCCGAGTAGCTGTCGATCCCTTTGCGGAAACCCTTGCGGATGATCAAATCGGCGCGGTCTGCGTTCAGATCGGGATGAAACGCGGCCCCGTCCGATCCCTGCACACAATGATCGGGCCAAAGCACCTGCGTGCCGTATGGCATTTCCGTGGTTTCAAACGGCGCTTTGCCTTCATGCTGGGAGGCAAAAGACGAATGATCCGCAGGATGCCAATCTTGGGTCAGGATCACAGCATCGAACTGCGCCATCAGATCATTCACCGGCGCGACGATCTGATCGCCTTCCGGCACGGCCAGCGCACCGCCGGGGCAAAAATCATTCTGGATGTCGATGACCAGCAATGCGTGCATATCACTTGCTCCTGTAGCGTTGGGAACAGTCATAAACCGTAGATTTCCCGATTGCCACGGGGTGTTGTGCGGGATAATCCACGCCCTTGCTGAAAAGGGGTGCCGCGATGACCACGCTGGGATTGGACTTTGGAACTTCAAACACCGCAGCAGGTGTGTTTGACGGCAACCGCCCTGTGTCGATCCCGCTGGAGCCGAGAAAGGACACGATCCCGACCGCTGTCTTCGTCGATTTCGCGGACCGCCAGTACATCTACGGCTCAGCCGCCGCGACGGCGATGCAGGAAGGTCTGGAAGGCCGTTTCATGCGTGCGCTGAAGTCGATCCTCGGCACGCCCATTGCGCAAGAACCGCGTATGTTCCTGAACGAACGCCTGACCCTGATCGAAATCATCGCCCGCTTTCTGGCCGAGGTGAAATCGCGTTCAGAAAAGGCCACAGGCCAAAAGTTTGAAACCGCGCTGTCGGGCCGTCCGGTCAAATTCCATTCCCAATCACCCGAAAAGGATGCGCAGGCGGAACTGGATTTGCGGAAGGCCTACGAGTTTGCGGGTTTCAAAGACGTATCTTTCCTGCCCGAACCCGAAGCTGCTGCTTTGGCGGTCGAAGGCGACGGCACAATGCTGATCGTCGATATTGGCGGTGGTACGTCTGACTTTACGCTTTGCACGCGCAAGGGCGACGAGACGGACGTGATCACCAGCCGTGGCTTGCGTTTGGGCGGAACCGATTTCGACCGCACGCTCAGCCTTGCGCACGCGATGCCACTGTTTGGCATGGGCGCGGATATCAACGCGGAAATCGGGTCGCGCAAACACCCCGCGCCGCGTGCGTTGTTCCATGATCTGGCAAGCTGGGAAAAGATCGCGTTCGTTTACGACCCCGCGTTGCTGCGCGATGTGCAGAAATGGATCCGTCTGGCGGATCATCCGGTTCTGTTCGAACGGCTGGCGACCATCCTTGATCTGCATCTGGGGCATGACGTCGCCTATGCGGTTGAGGCGGGTAAGATTGCGGCCAACGAAACGGGCGAAGCGAAGATTGAATTGGGTGTGGTCGAACGCGGGCTCACCGCACCATTACGCGACCAGATTCTATCGCAGGAATTTGCAGCTTACGCGGATATGATAGGGGAAGAGGCGCTGTTGACCGTACAGGACGCTGGCCTGACACCGGATAAGGTGGATCAGGTCGTGTTCGTGGGCGGCAGCAGTTTGCTGTCTGTCGTCAAACAGGGTCTGGCCAGCCGCTTTACCGACAGTCGGCTTGTCTACTCCGAGGTCTTCACAGCCGTCGTTCACGGGCTGGCGATTGCGGCGAAATAGACCGCCCTCTTGCCCAAAAAGGCCGACAGGCGTATCGGAACGGCATGTTTACAGTCGCAGCCCTATACTACTTCACCCGATTCGCCTCGCCCGCCAGTCTGCAAGAGCCGCTGAAGCAGCTTTGCACCGAGCAGAAAATTACGGGCACCCTGTTGCTTGCGAACGAAGGGATCAACGGCACCATCGCAGGCCCCAAAGCGGGCATTGATGCGGTGATCGCGCATATCCGCGCGCTGCCGGGTTGCGATGATCTCGAGGTCAAATTCTCGACCGCCAGCGAACGGCCTTTCGCGCGCATGAAAGTGCGCCTGAAGAAAGAGATCGTGACCATGGGCCAGCCCGACGTGGACCCCAAGGCGCGCGTCGGTAGCTATGTCGATCCGCAGGACTGGAACGAACTGATCCTAAGCCCCGACGTGGCGGTGATTGATACGCGCAACGACTATGAAGTCGCCATCGGCACCTTTGAGGGCGCAGTCGATCCCGAAACCGCCAGCTTCCGCGAATTTCCGGCATGGTGGGAAGCCAACAAAGACCGCTTCCACAACAAGAAAATCGCGATGTTCTGCACCGGCGGTATCCGTTGTGAAAAGTCGACGAACTACCTGCTGGGTCAGGGCGTGCCCGAGGTGTATCACCTGAAAGGCGGCATCCTGAAATACCTTGAGGAAGTGCCGGAGGAAAACAGCACGTGGAACGGCGAATGTTTCGTTTTTGACGGGCGTGTCTCTGTGGGTCACGGCCTGAAAGAAGGCCCGCACGAGCTGTGCCATGCGTGCCGCCGCCCGATCCTGCCCGAAGACAAAAACCGCGCCGAATTCGAAGAAGGCGTGTCCTGTCATCAATGCATTTCCGAAACCTCGGATGAGGACAAGGAACGCTTCCGCGAACGGCAGAAACAGATCGCTTTGGCAAAGGCACGTGGCGAACGGCACATGCATGCGGATGTGACTGACGAAAGTTAGGTGGATCCCGCGTCGAAACATGAATTTTCGGCGTGATGCATAATTAAATTTGACATTCGAATTAATACCACCGACTATCCCCCCAATGGGAGGATAGTAAGGATGCAGGTATGGTCCTGTGCCGCGCGTTTGCGCGGCCACTAGGGGTTCCGCCACCAAAGGCGATGCCCCGATAGGCCATCAACCGGCATCACCGAACATCCCCAACCAGAGTCTAATTCAGCGGAAAACGCAGGCTTCAACCTGCGCGCCGCGTCGCAAAGTTAAAGGAACCGCCATGAGCACCGGATTTTTCGAAGGCCTGTCAAAAGTCACCTATAAAGGCGCTGATGGCGACGGTGATCTGAGCTTCCGTCACTACAATCCCGACGAAATTGTGATGGGCAAACGCATGGAAGACCACCTGCGCTTTGCCGTCGCCTACTGGCACAGCTTTGCATGGGAAGGCGGCGATCCGTTCGGCGGTCAGACCTTTGAACGCCCGTGGCACCCCCAAGACGACATGGGCCGCGCCAAGATGAAGGCCGATGTCGCGTTCGAGATGTTCGAAATTCTCGGCCAGCCCTATTATTGCTGGCACGACGCCGATATCCGCCCCGAACAGGGCAGCTACGCTGAAAACCTGTCGACGCTGAACGAAATCACCGACTACATGGGCGAAAAACAGGAAGCCACGGGCACCAAGCTGCTGTGGGGCACAGCCAACATGTTCAGCCACCGTCGCTGGATGTCTGGCGCATCCACAAACCCCGATCCGGATGTCTTTGCCTATGCTGCCGCCACTGTGAAAGGCTGCATGGACGCGACGCATAAACTGGGCGGCGAAAACTACGTTCTGTGGGGCGGTCGTGAAGGCTATGAAACGCTGCTGAACACCGATCTGAATCAGGAACTGGACCACATGGGCCGATTCCTGAACATGGTCGTCGATTACAAGCACAAGATCGGTTTCAAAGGCACCATTCTGGTTGAACCCAAACCGCAGGAACCGTCCAAGCACCAGTATGACTATGACGCGGCAACATGCATCGGCTTCCTGCGCAAATACGGGCTGGAAAACGAGGTAAAGCTGAACCTTGAACAGGGTCACGCCATTCTGGCCGGTCATTCGTTCGAACATGAACTGGCGGTTGCGGGTGCCGAGGGCATGCTGGGATCAATCGACATGAACCGGAACGACTATCAGTCCGGCTGGGACACCGACCAATTCCCGAACAACGTGCCCGAAGTGGCGCTGGCTTATTATCAGGTTCTGAAGGCGGGTGGTTTCACCACAGGCGGCACGAACTTTGACGCCAAACTGCGTCGTCAGTCGTTGGATCCCGTCGATCTGATCGCCGGTCACGTTGGTGGCATGGATGTCTGTGCACGTGGCCTGAAAGCTGCGGCAGCGATGCTGGAAGACGGCGGTATGGAAGATGCGCTGAAGGATCGCTACGCGGGTTGGGAAACACCCGAGGCACAGGCGATGCTGAACAGCGATCTGGAAACCATTTCGAACCGCGTGTTGTCCGACAACCTGAATCCCGAACCGCGTTCGGGCCGTCAGGAACGTCTGGAAAACTACATCAACAAGTTCGTCTGATGACCCGCGCCGCCTCTGAAATCCGCAGCCATACCCTGTCTGATGGCGATGTGTCCGTAACCATCCTGTCGATGGGCGCGGCCACACAAGACTGGCGTGTATCTGACGGCACGGGGCGGCGTGTTCCCGTCGTTCTCGGCTATGCCGACCCTGCCGCTTATGCCAGCCAAGGCGGGTTTCTGGGTGTGATCGTCGGGCGGGTTGCCAACCGCATCGCCGGATCAACCTTTACCTTGGACGGCGTCACACACCATGTGACGCCGAACGAAGGGCCGAACCAGCTGCATGGTGGTCCCAAAGGGTGGTGGGCCAAGAACTGGACACTGGAAGCCGACGGCGATCGGGCTGTGCAGTTGAAGCTGTCCTCGCCCGATGGTGACATGGGGTTTTCAGGCTCTGTTCAGGCCCAAATCACCATTTCTCTGGATGGCCATCGCCTGACTTACGACATGTCAGCCACCTGCGACCGGCCGACACCGATCAATCTGGCGAACCATAACTACTACAACCTGATGGGCAACGGGCCGATCTGGGATCACCAGATGCAAGTGAACGCAGATCGCTATACGCCTACAGGCGGCGATCTGCTGCCAACCGGTGACATCGCCCCTGTTGAAGGCACGAAATACGACTACCGGCAGATGCGGCGCATTGCCGATACCGATCCTGCACGCGGCGTCAGCGACATCAACTTCGCCCTGAATGGCGAAAGGGACGTAGCAGTCTCTGTTCTAGCACAAAACGGCCTTCAGTTGCGCATGTGGACCGATCAGCCGGGGCTGCAGTTTTACACCGGTCAAGGCATCACCGCCGGTGCAAACCCGCTAGACGGTCAAACACACGCGCCCTGCCACGGCATCGCGCTCGAGGCGCAAGGCTTTCCTGATGCGGTAAACCAGCCCAATTTCCCATCAGTGATTTGCACGCCAGAAAAACCGTATAAACAAGTCACCACAGTCGAGATCGCGCCGAGGATGGAATGACACGTTGGACCGCTGCCCTGTTCGCATTGGCAACACCGCTTGCCGCTGGCCCTTTGCCAACGGCTGATGCAGCTTTTCCGGAACAGGACCAGCGATTGGTCAAACTTGGCTGGCACCTGTTTTACGACCCCATCCTAAGCGGCAACAAAGAGGTCGCCTGCGCGACCTGCCATCACCCGAAGCATGGCACCAGTGATGGCCTGTCTCTGGGTTTGGGCGATGGCGGACGCGGTTTGGGCCCCGACCGTGTAGCCAGTGTTAAGAACCCGCCTGAACAACGCATTCCCCGCAATGCCCCTGCCCTGTTCAACCTTGGCGCAGAAGAATTCGGCGTGATGTTCCATGACGGGCGGCTGGAACGGAATCCCGACCATCCTGATGGCATCCGTACCCCGCTTGGCGCGGAAATGGTGCATGGGTTCAGCGGCGTTTTATCGGCGCAATCCATGTTTCCCGTGTTGTCGGGCCACGAAATGGCAGGTCACTATTCGGAAAGCGACGTGTCACAGGCCGTACGGCAGGGTTTTCTGACCGGTGAAGGCGGCGCGTGGCAGATTATTTCAGACCGCGTGGCGGCGATTCCTGCCTACCGCGACGGATTTGCCGAAGTGCTGGGCCCGGACGAGCGGATCGGCTTTACCCATATCTCTGACGCTTTGGCCGCGTTTATGGCGTGGGAATGGCGCGCAGATAATAGCCCCTTTGACCGCTATCTGCGTGGGGAAGATACGCTAAGTGACGATGCGGCGCGCGGCATGGTATTATTCTATGGCGATGCCGGTTGCGGCACATGTCATTCCGGACAGTTCCAGACCGATCATGATTTCCACGCAATCGCGATGCCCCAAATCGGCCCCGGCAAAGCCGCCCCATACGAACGCCATGCGCGTGATGAGGGTCGGATGCGCGTCACAGGCCGTGTGGAGGATGCCTATGCCTTCCGCACGCCGTCGCTACGCAACATCACAGAAACCGGGCCGTATGGCCACACAGGGGCCTATTCATCGCTAGAGGCCACTGTGCGCCACCACCTGAACCCCGTGGGATCGTTAATGTCCTACGACAGAACACAGGCCGTTCTGCCAACACTAGAGCGCGCAAATGACTGGCGTGTCATGGATGACACGGACGAGGTTCTGGCCATTGCCGAGGCAAACGAACTGCATTCACTGACGCTGTCCGACGGTCAGGTTGCAGATATTCTGGCCTTTCTGGAGACCTTGACCGACGAGGCATCTATCGCGGGCAAACTGGGCGTTCCGGACAGCGTTCCAAGCGGCCTTGCGGTGCCGAATTAGGCTCTATTCCGGCCTAATTCGAAGCAACTTGCCGTTCCGCACGACTTTGATGTTCTGATTGGTCGCAGCGTAGGCCCAATCGCTGGCTACACCGTCCGGCCAGATCACGCGCAGCTTCACGCCCTGTGATTTACCCAGCCCGAAATGTTCGGGCACAAGGCTGCCGCCTGCATGGCCACCACCTACGGTGACTTCCCGCGCGATCACACGGGTGCCTGTATCAAGCTCGATCCACGCGCCAACTGCGTCGCGGTTGGTGCCAGACTGTTGCAGATCGACAGTCAGGTAAGCCCCCGTTCCAGCGGTCACGTTTTGCCAAACCTCAACCGGCGCGCGGCGATTAACGACGGCCAGATCCAGTAGACCGTCCTTGTTCAGATCAACCAGCGCAGCACCGCGTCCGCGATGCGTCGATGCAATTCCAGCAGTGTCGCCGGCTTCTGTCCAATTGCGCTGGCCTTTAGCAATCAGCAGAGAATTCGGATCCAACATCGCGTTTCCGGGCATCTGTTCGACGTTGCCCTTGGCAATAAAGATGTCATCCAGCCCGTCGTTTTGGACGTCACCAAACGCCGTATGCCATCCGGTCGAGGGGCGGCCATCTTCGCCCGTGTAGGGCCGCTGTGCTGTCGTGCCCCAACCATAGGGCGCATCAACCCAAGACGGCGTTCCCGCGCGTTCCATCACCTGAAGCCGCTGGTCGCCCATCGAAGACAACATGACATCCGGCAGACCGTCGCCCGTCACATCGCGGCTGGCAATGCCCATGCCCCACAGCTCGTATTCGTGCCAGCCATCCTCTTCGGTCAACAGGCGGGGCGTTTCATCCAGACGCCAAAGCTGTTCTGATCCACCACGGACATAGTAGTGCCGATCATTGCTGACACGCAGATCCGCTTTCCCCGAGCGTGACCAATCCGAGAACAAAATCGACAGCGCACAAAAGCCTGGCGAAAGTGTCTCTGAGTCAGCGTAACTTGCGCCTTTGGGCCGATAGAGGGTGTTGTCATCACAAGCCTCGAACGGCCCATTTGGATCGTCACGATCCACGTAGTTTCCAAAGGCCAAAGTCGGCAGTGTCTGGCCGTTTTCCCATGTGGCGGAAAACGCTGTTGTCCAGCGGTCGTCCGACACAAACCCGAGGTCTGCAAAATCGGAAAACGCGCAGTCGGGACCACCCTTCATCAAGCGGTTTTTTCCCGTGCCGATCAGCACAAGGTCGGTGAAGCCGTCGCTATCCACATCGACGGGATACGCCCCGCTAAGACCTGTCAACGCGATGGCTGCGGGCGTATCCAGTTCGAAAGAGATAACTTCGCTGCTTGAGGTGTTCCGGAACAAACCTGCCGGTGCCTCACCCCCTGCTGCGAACAGCTCGGGCAGGCCGTCGCCGCTGCAATCGAACACAGCCAGACCGCCGCCGACAAAATGATCCCATCCGCCCACGTACTGATGTTCGGGGATAGCGACAGGTTCGAATTTCGGTTCGGCAATCGCGGGCGAGGCGGCCAGCAGAAGAACGCAAAGCTTAGCCTGCATTTTCGCCGATCTCGCGCAGGGACCGTTCGGCAACCTGATCAATTGCATAAGCAGCGGCCCCTTTGGCCCACATCAAATCGCCCCACTTATGGGTGACTATTTCCGGCGGTGGCAAATCTACATGAACGACCTGACGGCGTACGTCTTCGAAAACGGACTCTTCGAACAGATGGTCGAACTGCATCCGTTCGCCCGCAAGAATGATCAACTGCGGATCAAACACGTTCACAAGGTTTGCCAGCCCCATGGCAAACATGCGGCCTGCACGGTTCACGATCTTCAGTGCGGCTTCGTCGCCATCTTTGGCCGCCTGCAAAACCGTCGCGACGCGCCTGTCATTTTCTTCGATATGAGGCGCAGAAATCGCCGCCTCACGTTCGATCGCGTAGTCGGCGACATAGGCCTCAAGGCATCCTCGCTGACCGCAACGGCACATCGCGCCATCCAGTTGCACCTTTGTATGACCAAATTCAGCGCCGCAGCCGCGGTCGCCACGGTATAGCTGACCGTTCAGAACGATGCCCATACCAACACCGGATTCGATGGTCACAACGATGAAATCGGTATGCTCTGTTCCGCGCCCGAAATACTGCTCGGCCACAGCGACAAGGTTGGCGTCGTTGTCAATAAAAACAGGGACTTCGATCTTTTCCGAGATGATGTCCTGAAGCGGGATATTGCGTTCGGTCAACGATGGCGACCAATGCACAAAGCCGCGCGATGCATCAATAAAACCGGCAAGCCCGATCCCAACACCGGACAGCCGCGAATAGGGCATCGCGTATTTGTCCAACGCCGCCTCTAGGGCGGTGCGCAATTCCCCTGCCATATCCGCCGAAGACAGCACAGACGCACTGAGCGGCGTCTCATATTCGCCGATCAATTCGCCTGCAAAATCCATGAGCGCGATCGACAGCGTGTCGTGGGCAACTTTGACACCTGCAACCAGATGCGCCTGACCTCGAATCGCCAGATCGACCCGTGGCCGACCCCGCTTTGTTCCACGGTCGGATGCAGGGGCTGCGATCTCTTCGATCAGACCGTCGCGCAGCATTTCGGCGGTGACGGTTGTAACCGTCGCCTGAGAGATTCCTGTCGCCTGAGCCACGTCGATACGTGCGATTCGTCCGGCTGAACGAATCGCGTCTAATATGGCTTTTCTGCTTAGGCCACGCTGGTCCTGGATCATTTTTTGCCTCTCTCCCGACGAGAAGACGTAATTTATTTTTTCCACTAAATCAATTTTCATGACGCCAGCGGAATCGAGCGATTTTCACCTCTCGAAAGATTTAATTTGATTTTCAAATTTAAACACGGCATCATTCAGGAACACGCACCTCAAACCGCAAAAAGGAATCGGGGTGTTGTTACTGTTGGGAGGAAAATATGAAAAAGTTTATCGCCGCTGCAGCGGCTACGTTCACTATGGCGGCATCCACAATGGCGATGGCAGAAAGCCACGGCGTCACTGTTGGTGTGAGCTGGTCGAACTTCCAGGAAGAACGCTGGAAAACCGACGAAGCCGCAATCAAAGCAGCTCTGGAAGCCGCTGGCGCATCCTACATTTCGGCTGACGCGCAGGCATCTGCTGCGAAACAGCTGACAGACATCGAAGCCCTGATCACACAAGGCGTAGACGCGCTGATCATCCTTGCGATGGACAAAGACGCGATCGGCCCAGCAATTGACCAGGCAGACGCAGAAGGCATTCCGGTTGTTGGATATGACCGTCTGATCGAAGACGACCGCACCTTCTACCTGACCTTCGACAACAAAGGCGTTGGCCGCATCATCGCGGAAACAGTTACAGCGGCTCAGCCCGAAGGTAACTTCGCGATCATCAAAGGCGACAAGGGTGACCCGAACGCGCTGTTCCTGCTGGAAGGCATGATGGAAGTCATCGGTGACGACGTTGAGTCCGGCAAAATCAAGATCGTTGGCGAAGCATTCACCGACGGTTGGAAGCCTGACAACGCTCAGAAAAACATGGAACAGATCCTGACAGCCAACAACAACAACGTTGACGCCGTTCTGGCCGAAAACGACGGTATGGCTGGTGGCGTTATCGCCGCTCTGGAAGCACAGGGCCTGAATGTTCCGGTTGGAGGTCAGGACGGCGACCATGCCGCTCTGAACCGTGTTGCACGTGGCACCCAGACAGTATCCGTCTGGAAAGACTCGCGTCAGCTGGGCGCAGCGGCTGCTGATATCGCCGTTGCTCTGGCGGGCGGCACAGCGATGGCTGACATCGACGGTGCTGTGAAATGGTCCGGTGGCGAAAAGGGCGTTGAAATGAACGCGATCTTCCTGTCCCCGACACCGATCACCAAAGACAACATCAATGCGGTCATCGATGCTGGCCACATTGCAAAAGACAAGGTCTGCGCAGGCGCCATGGACGGCGTAGCTGGCTGCTGATCTGATATCGTGACCCGGCGGATGCGTCTGCCGGGTCGCCCCCTAATCCTTCTCCCGAAAATCACTGCTCCCTCCACGTGCCTTGTGCGCGTATGATCAGGGTATGAAAGAGGACGTGATGAGCGATTCCACAACCACACCGACATCCACCAATACGAGGCAACCGGCCAAAAGCGCCGTGTCCCGTTTCCTTCAAGCAACTGAACTGGACACACGCCTGATCGGTATGATCGGTGCCTTGGCCCTGATCTGGATCGGCTTCCACCTGTACGGCCAACTTGTGAATGGCTTCGGCGCCTTCCTGACGCCCCGCAACCTGTGGAACCTGTCGGTTCAGACCGCATCTGTAGGCATCATGGCCTGCGGTATGGTTTTGGTCATCATCACGCGCCATATCGACCTGTCGGTCGGTTCGCTGTTGGGTTTCTGTGCGGTGACAATGGGCGTCACGCAGGTTTGGATTCTTCCCGGCCTTCTTGGCATCGGTCATCCGCTGATCTGGATTATCGCGGTCATCGTTGGCCTGATCACCGGCACACTGGTTGGCGCATTGCACGGTTGGCTGGTGGCCTACCGCAATATCCCCGCGTTCATCGTGACACTGGGCGGTCTCCTAGTGTGGCGCGGTGCTGCGTTCCTGATCGCCCGTGGTGAAACGATTTCCCCTGTTGATGAAACATTCAAACTGCTGGGCGGTGGCCCCTTCGGTGCGATTGGCGCGACTGGCAGCTGGATTGTTGGTCTGATTGGCTGTGCCGCGGCAATTGCGATGGTTTTCTTCGGTCGCCGCCAGCGCCTGCGCTTTGGCTTTGCCCTGCGCCCTGTCTGGGCCGACGTGTTCATTGCGGGCCTCAGCTGCTCGGCCATCATTGGTGCGGTCCTGCTGGTAAACTCTTACCCATGGCCCAAAGGCATCGTGAAGCGCTACGCTGCCGAAAACAACATCACCATCCCTGAAGGTGGTCTGTTCATCAGCCACGGCTTTGCCATCCCCGTTCTGATCCTGGTTGCTGTGGCCATCATCATGACCATCGTCATGAGCCGCACGCGCTTTGGCCGCTATGTCTATGCCATCGGTGGTAACCCCGAGGCCGCTGCTCTGGCCGGTATCAACACCAAGCTGATGACCGTGAAGATCTTTGCATTGATGGGTTTCTTGGCTGGTCTGTCTGCTGCCGTGGCATCCGCCCGTCTGGGATCGGCCACCAACGCTCTGGGTACGCTGGACGAACTCTATGTCATCGCGGCGGCCGTTATTGGCGGCACGTCACTGGCTGGCGGTGTCGGCACGATCTATGGCGCTGTTCTGGGCGCACTGGTCATGCAATCGCTGCAGACCGGCATGGTTCTGATCGGCTTTGACGCTGCTATCCAGCAAATCGTTGTGGGTTCGGTGCTCGTTCTCGCTGTGTACCTTGATAACCTGTACCGCCGCGCGGCCAAGTGAGGAGCCAGACAATGACAAACTCTCAGACACCCTTGGTCGACATGCGCAACATCCGGATCTCGTTCGGCGGGGTTCATGCGGTCGATGACGTCAGCGTTGATCTGTATCCGGGCGAAGTTGTGGGCCTGTTGGGCCACAACGGTGCCGGCAAATCCACGCTGATCAAAATCCTGTCCGGCGCGTACCAGATGGACTCGGGCGAAATTTACGTGGACGGCAAGCAGGCGGTTATTCGTAACCCCCGCGATGCCCGCGCCCACAACATCGAGACGATCTATCAGACGCTTGCGCTGGCGGATAACCTTGATGCGGCGTCGAACCTGTTCTTGGGTCGCGAACTGACCACACCGCTGGGCATGGTGGATGACGACGCGATGGAGGCCGAGACGCGCAAGATCATGGCGCGCCTGAACCCGAACTTTAAAAAGTTCAAAGATCCGGTATCGGCCCTGTCCGGTGGTCAGCGCCAGTCCGTCGCGATTGCCCGCGCGGTCTATTTCAACGCGCGCATCCTTATCATGGACGAACCGACTGCGGCGCTTGGCCCCCATGAAACGCAGATGGTGTCGGAACTGATCCAGCAGTTGAAAGCCGAAGGCATCGGCATCTTCCTGATCAGCCACGACATCCACGACGTCATGGAGCTGTGTGATCGTGCCTCGGTCATGAAGAACGGCAAACTTGTCGGCACGGTCGACGTCAAAGACGTCACAGACGACGACCTGCTGAGTATGATCATTCTGGGCAAACGGCCCGGAGAGGACACTCCGGCAGTCTGACAAAAGAAAACGGGCCCAAGCGGGCCCGTTTTTCATTTGGTATGCAGATCGACGATGTATTCGACTTCGCTTTTTGACCCGAGGATCGTTGCGACCCGTTGGTGGGGCTCGCTCGGCAACAAATCCAGAATACGCTCTGTACCTGTGCTGCCAGCGCCGCCAGCAGCCTCGATCACCATGGCCATGGGCGCCACTTCATAAAGCAACCGCAAACGTCCACCCTTGGCGCGGTTCGCATCGTCCAGCGGATACAGAAACACGCCGCCACGCATCAGGATGCGGTGCACTTCGGCCACCATCGACGCCACCCAACGCATATTGAAATCCTTACCGCGGGGACCGTCTTTGCCCTGCAGACATTCATCAACATACTGTTGAACTGGAGCGTCCCAGAACCGCTGGCGCGATGCGTTGATCGCAAATTCCGGCGTGTCCTGTTTGATCGTCAGGGACGGGTGCGTGAGGCGGAAGATGCCGCTGCCCTGATGCAGGGTAAAGGACTGCACCCCGTGCCCATGCGCCAGAACCAGCATCGTCGCCGGACCATAAAGCGCATAGCCCGCCACGATCTGGTCGCTGCCCTTTTTCAGAACGTTACGATCGCCGTCCTTGGTCACGCGCATGATCGAAAAAATCGTGCCGACAGACAGGTTGGTATCAAGGTTCGACGACCCGTCCAGCGGATCGAAGAACAACAGGTAGTCGCCTTCTTCCGGCTCTTTCAGCCAGACGACTTCCTCGATCTCTTCGGACACCAGCGCGGCCAAGCGGGGCGAGTTCGCGCACGTTTCGACAAAGATATCGTTGGCGATGATATCCAGCGGCTTCTGATCTTCGCCCTGAACGTTGGTCGAATCCGCCAGCCCGAGGTTGCCTTTCAGCGGGCCATTCCGGACTTCATAAGCTGTGGACCGGCAGGCGCTGGCGATATCTTCCAGCAGGAAAATGAGATCGGGGTCGTGCCCTTTATCCGTCAAATGTCTGCGGAGTGTAATGTTCGTCATGCGCGCCCTCGTACCGGTTTTACGTGTCGTGACAGGGCAAAAGGCCAAGCCACGCCGCTAGAAGTAACTGCGCACCAGACTGCCAGCAAGCAAAGACCACCCATCCGCCACCACGAAGAAGGCCAGCTTGAACGGAAGTGACACAATCGCGGGCGGCACCATCATCATGCCCATCGACATCAAAATCGCCGCGACGACAAGGTCGATGATCAGAAATGGTAGAAAAACCAGAAAGCCCACCTGAAAGGCGCGGGCGATTTCCGACAGCATGAAACTGGGCACAAGAACAGAATATGCTGCATCTTCGCCCACCGTCGCGCCGACGGTGTCTGGCCGTAGATCGGCGATCGCCGCGAACGTGTCAGGGTCGACACGGCCTGCCATGAAGATGCGAAACGGCTGCAAGCCTGCCTGAATCGCCTCGGACGTAGCCAGCGTATTGTTCATAAGTGGCTCTATTCCTGCAGAATAAGCCTCTTGAAAGACGGGCTCCATCACGAAGTACGTCAGGAAAAGCGCCAGACTGACGATCAACATGTTGGGTGGCGATTGTTGCAGGCCGAGCCCCTGTCGCAAGATCGCCAGAACGGTCACGATGAACGGAAAGCACGTCACCATGATCGCCAGCCCGGGCGCCAGACTGAGCAGGGTGATGATCAGAATTAGCTGAAGGCTGGTGGCCGTCAGCGATCCTTCTTCCCCAAGGTTCAGCGATAGTTCCTGAGCGCTGGCGACATGCGGGAGCAACACGATCCCCATCGTGAGCCAGACATACCGCAACGCCAAACCGGCTTTGCCCATATCAGGTGGCATCCTTGAGTTCGGCGATATCCACCAACCTTACCGAAAGCTGAGCACGGCCATCCTCTTCGCTGACTTCCAGCACGCCCTGCCCAATCAACCGGTCACCGACGTAGAGATCGACAGGATCATCCACCTGCTTGTCCAACATCAGCACCGATCCGACACCGAACTGGGTCAGATCCCGCACGGTCGGGCGGGCGCGGCCGACTGAAACCGTGATTTCAATCGGTACGCTCGACAAGGATTGCAGTTCGGGGCGGAACATTCCGTTTTGTGTCGTCTTATCCATTCATAACAGCCCGTCGGTTTTCGCGTGAAAAGCTGATGATCGCCGCGCGGATGCCATCAACAATCTCGGAAAGATCGATGTGTTCCTCGACAGCGCCCAGCCGGATATCTGCCTGTCCCTCTTTCAGGGACCCGTCTTCGGCTACCGTCACCGGGAATCCGAAATCATGCGCCACAAGCGGTTCGACCACAGCAAGCTGTGACGGCGACACCGCGATTTCGGCGCTCATCGGCGCAATGCGGCGGCCCTGTCGCATCAAAACATCCGAGACCTGCATACCGAGACTTTCGTGCAAAATAACCGGCAAAAGGGTTTTTGAAATCTGCTCGAACAGGGGTTCAAGCGACCGCAACACGTGCGTGTAGGCCTCGTGGTAAGTGAAGGACAAATCCTTCAGATTCTGAGCAAACTCGGCCGAGATCGCATCGATGCTATTGTCTTGCGACTGAAGCGCATCCTCCCACCCCGCCTTATAGCCCTGTTCGTAGGCAGACAGTTCAAAGGCCTGAATGTCCGCGCCCTTCAACTGGCTGGGCATTTGCCCTTTGGCTCCGTTGCCGTCAGCGAATTCCTCAAGAAAATCCACGAGCTTCATCGTCTTTGCTCCTCTGGCTCATCCAGCCACGATCTGAGTATTTCGACCGCTTCTTCGCGCCGCTCATCCACCAAGCCGCGCAAACGCTGCGCGGGGTCCAAAGGGGGCGCGGCGGTCGCAATGGCGCTGTCGGCCCCGTTGAACGCGCGGACGGAATCAATCTCGCCATCCAAGGCGGGCTGCATCGGACGAAGGGGGGATTCAGCAGGTTCAAGCGCAATCCGATCCGGCAATGCGGGTGCCGTGTTTGTCAGAATCGGACGCAAAACAAAGGCACCAACAGCAACGATGATCAGGCCCAGAACGCCAATCCGCGCGATCTTCATGATCTCTGGTGAAAACCGTTCAAAGAACCCCGGAACCGCCGCGACAGAACCCAAGCCTTCGGTCTGCTTGAAGGGCATAGAGTGCACAGTGATCACGTCACCGCGCGCTTCGTCAAAACCAACGGCGGAAGAGACGAGCTCTCGAAGCGCGGCCTGATCTTCTGCTGGCATAGGAACAAAGGCCTGCTGCCCGTCGGCGTTCTGCTCGAACGTGCCATTGACCAGAACCGCAACGGTCACCCGCCTTACGGCATCCGGCGTTCTCGTAACCTCGCGCGTGGTTTCCGACACCTCATAATTCACACGCTCGCGTGTTTCGCTTTCCTGATTGGAAGAGCCCGCCCCGCTGCCGCCCGCGCCATCCGGCAGGTTCGAGGCAACTGTTACACCCGCCCCACCTTCATCCTGACTTTGACCTGTCCGCTCTTCGGTTTCGGAACTGATGACGAACCGACTGTCCGGGTCAAAGCGCCGCTCGAACACGGATTCGCTTTCCTGAACTGCATTTACACTGACTTCAACGACAGCATTGCCTGCCCCAACGCGGGCCTCAACCAGCCGCAACACCCTTTCGCGCAACGATTTGACCATTGTTTCATGAACGTTCGCCGCTCCGGATGCACCGTCGCCGATCAAGCCGCCTTCTGCATCGACAACCGACACGTCATCAGGAAGCAATCCCTGAACCGCAGAGGCCACAAGATGGCGGATTGCACGGGCTTCCTTTCCCGAGATCGGCCCATTGGTTCCTGTCACCGAAACGGATGCCGATGGCTTTGCTTCGCGTTGAAACGGCTTGGACGACCCGACCGCGATGTGTACGCGGGCTTTGGAAATATGTGCCCCAGCGACCAACGTTCTGGCCAGTTCGCCCTCTTTTGCGCGCCAGTAAGCCGCGTCAAACATCTGCGATGTCGTGCCGAAGCCCGTCAGGGAATCAAGCAGTTCATAGCCACTATCCCCGACGCTGGGCAGGCCTTCGCTGGCCAGTGACAGCCTAAGGCTGTCACGTTCCGCCATCGGCACATAGATCGACGTTCCTTCGACTTCATAGATAATGTTCCGGCTTTCCAGCGCCGAAATAACGTCGCCAGCCGAACGTTCATCCAGACCAGAGTACAAAAGCGAAAGCGACGGTGCAGTCGCAACGCGGGTCATGCCCAGTACAGCGACAAACATCGCCACGGTTGCGCCCACCACAACCAAGCGCCGCCCCGCGCTGAGCGATTTCCAGATTGCCAGTAGTTGCTGCAACCCCGTCTCCTTCGCCAAGTCAATTTCTTCGACAAAGGTGAAAATGGTCCACGCGACTTAACAATCGGTTAGCCCATTCCGCCTAATTTGAATTTCAGGGCAGAAAGGAATGAAAAATGACTGACACCTCCGAACCTAATAAAGCCGCCGGAAAAAAGCGTGGCGGGATGGCCGGTCTGATTGTGGGCATCGTGCTGGCGATTGTTGGCGGCGCGGGCGGTTTTTTTGCGGTCAGCAAGGGCATGCTGCCCTTCGGCGCGGCCGCGACCGAACACGTCGAACGCGAACCTGATCCGGTCGGCGAAGACCGCGCCTTTTATGAAAAGCAGCCACGTCCGCCCGGGCCTGATGAGGTCGAATTTGTGCGATTGCCACCAATCGCCGTCTCGATCAGCGGCGGCAATAACAGGCTTTTGCGGTTCTCGGCCGCGATCGAGGTTTATAAGCCCCACGTGCAGCACGTTGTCGATCTGGAACCAAGGGTTCTGGACGCCTTTAATTCGTACCTGCGCGCGTTGGAGCCTTCGGACATCGATAGTCCGGGATCGCTGCACAACATCCGCACCCATTTGGCGCACCGGCTGTATCTGGTGTTGGGGCCAGATGTGGTTCGCGACCTGATGATCATGGAATTTGTACTGACCTGAGGTGGATTTGATGGAACTGATTTCCGACATTTTGTTGATTCTGGCGGCGGCGACCGCCGGTATCTATTGCTTTGTTCTGTCCCGCCGCCTGTCGCGGTTCAGCGACTTGGACAAGGGCGTTGGCGGCGCGATTGCGGTGCTCTCTGCACAGGTCGATGACATGACCCGTAACCTGCAGGCCGCACAGAATTCTGCGGGCGATTCGTCAAAGAAGTTGCTTGAGGTGACTGAAAGGGCGGAAGATGCGTCCCGAAGGTTAGAGCTGATGGTTGCGTCGCTGCACGACATTCCCCAGCAACAGGCTCCGGCCCAATCGCCCGCGCCAGCACCACAGACGCCAACGGCCCCCGTAAGCGCACCTGTCGCGGCACCGGCAGCGCCCGCAGCGCCCCAAGTTGCATCTGTCACCCCCGCGCCTGTGACAGAGGCGGCCGTCGCGGAAGTGGTCGAACCGGAAGAGCAAGCACCCGAACCCCCGTCTGATCCGGTGTTCACCCCAAGAATTCGATTTGGGGCCGCATGATGAAAAACCTGTTCAAAGGGAAAGGGCGAAGATCGAAGCGCAAAGCGCCCAAAAGCACGTTGGCGGTGATTGCGTCACTGTTTTTCATGTCGATAATCGTGCGCCTGACGGATGGTGCAGAGGGTTGGATTGCAGCGGCGCAAGCCTCTGCATCCGCCTCCGAGACGACCAGCTCTGATGAATCCTCGGGCTATGACCGCGAGGCGATCAAACACGTTCTGGACGCGCTCCGCGAGCGCGAGAAAAACATCGCAGCACAAGAGCAGGACATCGAGCAACGACTGGCGTTTCTTCACGATACCGAAGCCCGCATCGATGAAAAGGTTGTCCAGTTGAGAGAAGCCGAGGCAATGCTCCGGTCCAGAATGGCGCAGTCGAACACCGCCGCAGAAGAAGATCTGACCCAACTGACGACCGTCTACGCCAAGATGAAGCCCAAAGATGCGGCGTTGCTGTTCGAACAGATGGAACCAAAATTCGCAGCCGGTTTCCTTGGCCGCATGAAACCCGACGCGGCAGCCTCGATTATGGCCGGGCTAAGCCCGCAGGCCGCCTATACGATCAGCGTGGTTCTGGCCGGACGCAACGCGAACGCCATCACTCAGGAGACTCAGGAGAAAAAATAGGCAAACGCTATTTCAGAAGCTGGCTCAGCTTCATCGCAACGGTCATATCGCCTGCCACTTTCAACTTTCCCGTGGCGAAAGCCATCATCGGGTTCAGCTTGCCCTTGATCAGCTTTTCAAGATTCGGCAGCGATAGGCTGATGGTGCAATCGGCGGGGATATCCTGAAGCATCGCCTGATCGCCGGACAGGACCAGTTGGCCGTCTGAACCACAGTCGAACTTGATGCTGTCGGACAGTGGTTTGCGTTCAAGACCTTTGCGCAACAGCCCTGCGATTTCATCCAGCCCCATAACGTTCCTCCAAAAACGATGCGGGGTCCGGCTATCTGGCCGAACCCCTGCAAACAAGTGAAACGTAACGGAAAGCTTTAGCCTTTCAGGCGACGCTCCCGCGCGCCCAAGAGCTTCAGGCGCAGCGCGTTCAGCTGAATGAAGCCAGCCGCATCTTTCTGATCGTAGGCACCTGCGTCGTCTTCGAAGGTCACGTGCGCCTCGGAGTAGAGCGAGTGATCCGACCAGCGGCCAACCGTGCGCGCCAGACCTTTGTACAGTTTCAGGCGAACCGTACCGGTCACGTGTTCCTGCGACTTGTCGATCAGTGCTTGCAGCATCTCGCGTTCGGGCGAATACCAGAAGCCGTTGTAGATCAGCTCGGCATATTTCGGCATCAACTCATCCTTCAGGTGGGCGGCGCCACGGTCCAGAGTGATCTGTTCGATACCGCGGTGTGCCTCGAGCAGGATGGTGCCGCCCGGCGTTTCGTAGATGCCGCGGGACTTCATGCCAACAAAACGGCCTTCGACCAGATCAAGACGGCCGATACCATGCTTGCGGCCATATTCGTTCAGTTCGGTCAGGATGGTCGCGGGCGACATTGCCTGACCGTTGATCGCAACCGCGTCGCCTTTTTCAAAGGTGACTTCGATGAATTCAGGTGTGTCCGGCGCATCTTCGGGGTTCACGGTACGCTGGTAGACATAATCCGGTGCGTTTTCAGCCGGATCTTCCAGCACCTTACCTTCGGACGATGTGTGCAGCAGGTTTGCATCAACCGAGAACGGCGCTTCGCCGCGCTTGTCCTTGGCGATCGGAATCTGGTTTTCTTCGGCGAAGGCCAGCAGTTTGGTCCGCGAAGACAGGTCCCACTCACGCCACGGCGCAATCACCTTGATTTCGGGGTTCAGCGCATAGGCTGCCAGTTCGAAACGTACCTGATCGTTGCCCTTACCGGTCGCGCCGTGCGCCACCGCATCGGCTCCGGTTTCTTCGGCGATCTCGACCAGACGCTTAGAAATCAGAGGGCGTGCGATGGATGTACCCAGCAGATACAGGCCTTCGTAAACCGCGTTCGCGCGGAACATCGGGAAGACGAAATCACGCACGAATTCTTCACGCACGTCTTCAATGTAGATGTTTTCCGGCTTGATCCCCAGCATCTCGGCTTTGGCGCGTGCCGGTTCAAGTTCTTCCCCTTGGCCAAGATCGGCGGTGAAGGTCACAACCTCGCAACCGTATTCCGTCTGGAGCCACTTCAGAATGATCGACGTATCAAGACCACCGGAATAGGCGAGAACAACTTTTTTAGGCGCGGACATCATCAAATCCTCTGTCTGGGTTGGCGGCGCGATTATAGGGTTTTGGCGTCAGGGGCAAGGTTTGCAGCTATCAGAACCGCCGAACCAGTGATAAGCCTTATGAAAGTTTGACCAACTGGGGGAAAATGATGAAGGCTTGGCAGCTTTTCGTGCATTCGGTGCGCCTGATCGTGAACAATTTCGAATCTGCCCTGCGGATATCGGGCGTGCTCTATCTGGTCCAAGCCATCACCCAGATTTACCTGTTCCAGAACATGGACACCGAAGTTCTGCCTGACGGGACAGAGATGCCTGTTATGGCCTTGGAAGACAGCTTTGCCTTCCTGCTGCTGAGCATCTTTTCCGTTGTCGCCAGCCTGTGGATCGCCGTGGCCTGGCACCGGTTTGTGCTGAATGAGGAATACCCGTCCGGCTGGATGCCCAGATGGCACGGAGCGAACATGTTGGGCTATCTCGGGCGTTCGATTCTGATCGGTCTTCTGATCACTGTCGGATGTTTGGTGATTTCGCTGCCCTTGGGCCTGATGGCCGCGCTGCTTCCCTTCCTTCTGCCTGCCATGCCGGTAGTAATCATCCTGTTCGGGGTCTGGGTGTTTTTCCGTCTGTCCCCCGTACTGCCCGCAGCGGCGCTTGGGCAGACTGTGTCACTAAGGGCGGCTTGGTCCGAAACCGCCCCGTTTGCGAAGGTGATTTTGCAGCTTTCAGCGATCGTGGTTGCCGCGTTTCTTATGATCATGACGCCTTCCCTGCTTGCGGCTGGTACAGAGTCCATCATTGGTCTGGTGTATGATCTGGCCATTGGCTGGCTTGTCACGATGGTCGGTATTTCCACGCTGACCACGGTGTACGGGCACGTGGTCGAAGGTCGCGGTGTCGAGTGACGGCTTGCCAGAACGGCGCTCTTGCGCCACTCAGATGCCATGAGTGATTTCAAAGACCTTGCCAAAGCCGCCACACGCGAAATGCGTCAGGTGTTTCCCGAAACGCCACTGCTGCGCAATGCGCATCTGTCCGACATGTATGGCGCAGATATCTGGTTAAAGCGCGAAGACCTGTCGCCTGTACGGTCTTACAAACTGCGCGGCGCGTTCAACGCCATGCGCAAGCGCCCGGATGCGGAACTGTTCGTCTGCGCAAGTGCGGGCAATCACGCGCAGGGCGTGGCCTATATGTGCCGCCACTTTGGCAAGTCGGGCGTCATCTTTATGCCCGTGACGACACCCGCCCAGAAAATCCAAAAAACGCGGATGTTCGGCGGCGATGCCATCGAAATCCGTCTGGTCGGCGACTACTTCGACGACACACTGCGGTCTGCGCAGGAATACTGCAAAGAGGCTGGTGGCCATTTCCTGTCGCCCTTTGACGATACCGATGTCATCGAAGGTCAGGCCTCGGTCGCGGTCGAAATCGAAGAGACGCTGGGCAAGGCACCCGAGCATATCGTTGTTCCTGTTGGTGGTGGCGGCCTGTCTTCGGGCATGCTCAGCTACTTCGGAACGGACAGCCAGTGGACATTTGTAGAACCACTTGGCGGCGCCTGCCTGAACGCGGCACTGCGTGCGGGCAAGCCTGTTCCCTTGGAAAAGGTAAACACCTTCGCGGACGGCGCGGCAGTCGCCCAGATCGGCCAGAACACTTTCAACGTTCTGAAAGATGTCGGGCTGGCATCGTCCCTGACGATCCCCGAGGATCGTTTGTGCACCACCATTCTGGACATGCTGAACGTCGAAGGCATCGTTCTGGAACCTGCCGGCGCATTGTCTATCGACGCGCTCAAGGATCTGGGGCAGGCCATTCGCGGCAAAACCGTTGTGTGTATCGCATCCGGCGGCAACTTTGATTTCGAACGTCTGCCCGAAGTCAAAGAACGCGCCCAGCGCTATTCCGGCATCAAGAAATACTTCATCCTGCGCCTGCCCCAACGTCCCGGTGCGTTGAAGGACTTTTTGGGCATTCTTGGCCCCGACGATGATATCGCCCGGTTCGAGTACCTCAAGAAATCCGCGCGCAACTTCGGTTCGGTCCTCATCGGGATCGAAACATCGCACGCGTCGAATTTTGACATCCTCTTTGCCCGCCTGAACGAAAACGGATTCACGTTTCAGGATATCACTGAGGATGAAACACTGGCCCAGTTCCTGATCTGATGCAGATTGCGGGACGCATTTGCATCGTCACAGGCGCCGGAAGCGGCATAGGCCGCGCGATCGTCCATGCCCTTCGGGATCAAGGCGCCCAGGTCATCGTTTCGGACATCAAAGAAGCAGCATCCAATCAGGTCGCGGCAGAGGTCGACGGCCTGTCTATTCCCTGCGATGTCACAGATCCTAAGGCGATTTCAGGACTTTTCGAAAAGGCCCGCGACTGGAAAGGTCGCGTTGATCTGGTTTGCTCAAACGCGGGTTTCGCAAAGGGCGAACCCGAGGGCCCAACTTCGGCCAGCGACGACCACTGGCAGCAAAGCTTTGATGTCCACGTGATGGCGCATCTTCGGCTGTCCCGTTTGGCGCTGCCCGAGATGCTGGAACGCGGCGAAGGTTGCCTGGTGAATGTCGCTTCTGCTGCGGGTCTGCTCAGCCAGATTGGCGATGCCGCTTATTCAGCGACGAAATATGCCGCTGTTAGTCTAGCGCAATCCTTGGCCATCGAACACGGTTCACAAGGGGTTCACGTGTCTGTCGTCTGCCCGCAATATGTGGCGACGCCGCTTCTTGGCTACGATGACGCTGCTGACGGCGATCAGAGCGGGCGCATCCTTAGCCCCCGAAATGTTGCTGATTGCCTGATCGAAGGCCTGCAGAACGACCGTTTTCTGATCCTTCCACATCCGGAAGTCCACGATTACGCCCTGAAACGTGCGACCGACATGGAACGCTGGATCAAGGGCATGCAAAAGCTGAAGGCAAAGGTAGACGCCAGCGGCAGCAGCGACCTGAAAGACTTCCACAAGCTTCTTTGAAACCAGCATTCAGGCACCGGCCAGCAATTGGGCCCGGGACTGTTCAAAAACGCTTCTTACCGATTGCGCCATACCATCAAATCCGCCGCCGTCCTCGATTGATGCAGCCAGCTCTGCCAGATCGCGGAACCCGACGTTCGAGGCGCATCCCTTCAAGAAATGCATCTGGTTTTTCACCGTATCATCGGTTCCGGAGACATCCTGCAAACCGGTGATGGCGCCCTCTACTTCTTCCAGAAAAACACCGACCAATTCGTCGAAATCTTCTTCGCCGAAGTCTTCTTTCAATGCTGCTACGCGGTCCCAATCAATCATATCGCATCCTCTCTCGTGCACCATGAGAGCCGACCGTGAACAAAAACTGAAAGATACAAGTTTAGTTATGAAAATTTGAAGGTTCAGGTGCTGTTAAGGATGCCATCCGCATAAGCTGAGACATGCTTACGGATCAGGCCACCCACGTTTCGCAGGTCACGCCACCTGACATCGCAATGGACCCGTCGCGGGCATTGCGCCACGTCTTGGTTGTGGATGACAGCCGTGCCCAGGTTATGATGCTGTCACGCCTATTGGGTCGCTGGGGCCTGAACGTTTCCGTGGCAACATCCGCAAAGGACGCGCTCGATATCGCGAAAGAAAATCCGCCGGACCTGATCCTGTCGGACTGGGTGATGCCCGAAATGGACGGGCTGGAATTTTGCCGTGCCTTTCGGGAAAACAGCGCATCGCAGTTCGGCTATTTCATCCTTCTTTCCTCAAAAAGCGACAAGGGCGAAATCGCCGAAGGGCTAGATGCGGGGGCGGATGATTTTCTGACGAAACCTGTCCATGCGAATGAATTGCGCGCGCGCATCAACGCCGCCTCGCGGATCGTCTATATGCAGCGCGAACTGACCCGCAAAAACGGTATGGTCAGCGACACACTCGCTGAACTTCGCAAAGCATATGATGCAATCGACCGCGACCTGAAACAGGCACGCAGAATTCAGGATTCGCTTGTCCCCGAACGCACAAGGCAGGTGGGGAATGTTCAGATCAGCATGCTGCTGCATCCATGCGGCCATGTCGGGGGCGATCTGGTCGGCATGTTCGATACAGGCGCGGGTGTCGGGCTGTACGGTATTGATGTTTCGGGTCACGGGATTTGCTCGGCCATGGTTGCCGCCCGTGTTGCGGGCTACCTGAGCGATCAGTTCAAAGAACAAAACATCGCGGTAAACCGGCATGGTGCCTCCTTCACGCTGAAGGAACCCGCCGAGGTGGCAGAGGCGCTGAATTCCCGCTTAGTGTCGGATGCAGGCGTTGAGGAATATCTGACGATGGTGTTTTGCACTGTCGATCCAGAGGGGCGCTATCTTAAAATGGTTCAGGCGGGCCACCCGCCTCCTTTGCTATTGCGCAAAGGGAAGGCGCCTGAATTCATCGGCAAGGGCGGGCTGCCCATCGGGTTGATCAACGACGCGAGCCAGCATCAGCTGGAATGCTCCCTGAACGCGGGCGATCGGCTTTTGATTTATTCCGACGGATTTGTTGAGGCCGAAATGCCCGACGGGTCGCTGTTGGATGATCGAGGATTGCTTGGCCTGATCGCAGAAACCCACGGGTCCGGCCCTGCGTATCTCGACGCGCTTTACGACAACTTGCTTAAAATCGTGGGGGACGTGCGCGATGATGACATCTCTGCCGTTTTGCTAGAGGTGCTTTAACGCCGACGAAGCAGATTGACCAACATCGCCCGGTCCCCGGGATTGCCCAAGGATTGCACCGCATCATAGGGGTCGACCCAATGCGCGGTGTGTCCAGGTTCGGTCGGGGGGCCGACCTGTAGTGTCGGGCGGGCAAGGTACACGACACACATCTTTTCCGCCCACAAATCGTACTCGGGCATGTAGGTAAATCGACGGAACGCGCCGAGCCGTAGCGGATCCGCCATCTTCCAACCCGTTTCCTCCAACACCTCGCGGTGAAGGGCCACAATCGGTGGCTCTCCCGGATCAATTCCACCCCCCGGTAACTGGAATTCAGGCTCTGGATCGACCTGATGGGTGATCAAAAGCTGGCCATTCCGTTCAAGAATCGCGTAAACGCCGCGCCTGAACGTATAGCGCTGACCGTTTCTAGGAACTTCCCCGTAGCGACGCGTCACGTGACCCCCTTTGGTTCTATGGCTTCAACCGGTGCTTGGACCCAGCGAACTGATACCTATATGATGGCGAGATGCCAGCGAATGGCAAACAAGGAAACCTCATGACGTCTGCTACAAAACTCGACTGGGACGATACAGTCCTGCCCTTCCAACTTGACGGCGCCGACATCCGCGGCCGCGTTGCGCGTCTGGACGGCGTATTGGACGCAGTGCTGAAACAGCACAACTACCCGCCAGCGGTCGAGGCGTTGGTGGCCGAAATGGCTTTGCTGACCGCTCTGATCGGCCAGACAATCAAGCTGCGTTGGAAACTGTCCCTGCAAATCCAGACCAAAGGTCCGGTCCGGATGATTGCAACGGACTTCTACGCGCCTGAAAAAGAGGGCGAACCCGCCCGCATTCGCGCATACGCAAGCTTTGACGCAGATCGTATCACCGACGAAGACCCGATGAAGCAGGTCGGCGAAGGCTATTTTGCAATCCTGATGGATCAGGGCAAAGGCACGACGCCGTATCAGGGGATCACACCGCTGGTCACAACATCGCTTGCCGCTGCGGCCGAGGCGTATTTTGCACAGTCCGAACAGCTGCCAACACGGTTTAGCCTGCGCTTTGGCCGGTCGACCGAAGCGGGCGGTGCCGAACATTGGCGCGCTGGCGGCATCATGCTGCAACACATGCCCAAGGCCTCGCCGTTCTCGCAATTTGCAGGCTCGGAAGAAGGCGGAAGTGGCGAAGGCGGTCTTTTGTCGGCAAACGATCTGGTGTCGGACGACGATGAAGAAAACTGGAACCGCGTGAACATCCATCTGGACACGGTCGAAGAGCTTGAGCTGATCGGCCCGTCTGTTCCGCCGACCAACCTGTTGCTGCGTCTGTTCCACGAAGAAACACCCCGCATCTTTGATCCGCTTCCGGTGGCGTTCGGCTGCACCTGTTCGGAAGACCGCGTGCGCCAATCGCTGTCGATCTATTCGGCCAAAGACATCGAAAAGATGACCACGCCGGAAAATACAGTCACCGCAGACTGTCAGTTCTGTGGCGCGCACTACGTGTTGGACCCAAAGACAGTCGGTTTTGAGGCGGAGGCGAATGACGCCGACTAATCAAACATCCGGCGACATTCTGGATCGTGTCAGATATGCCCTGTCGAAACCGGCGGGCATGTCGACCGACTATGATCTGAACCCAGAAGTTGTCTTGCCCGAGAACCGTGTTTTGCGGCCTGCGGGCGTGTTGGTGCCGTTGATTGAACATCAGGGCGAAATGCGGCTGGTCCTGACCAAGCGCAGCTCGCGCCTGAAACATCACCCCGGCCAGATCGCCTTTCCCGGTGGTAAGGTTGACGAAGGGGACGCCGACGTTGTGGCAACCGCGCTGCGCGAAGCACGGGAAGAGATCGGGCTGCCGTCTGACAAAGTCGACATCATCGGCAAGCTGCCGTCACATGAAACCGTAACCAGCTTTGAAATGACGCCTGTGATCGGCCTGATCACCGAACCTTTCGATCCGATCCCGGAACCGGGCGAGGTAGACGAGGTGTTCACAGTTCCTTTTGAACACGTTCTGTCTGCAACCAGATTTGCAGTGCAGTATCGCCGCTGGCGTGGGCAACGACGGTATTATTACACGGTTCCCTACGGCCCCTATTACATCTGGGGCGCAACTGCGCGTATCTTACGCTCACTTGCAGACCGGATGAGCCCATGAACACCATCACCGCCGATTGGCTGACAGACCCCGCCGCCCAGCGCGTTTTTGCGATGTTCGATGCGGCCGGTCATCAGGCCTTTGCGGTGGGCGGCTGTGTGCGCAATAGCCTGTTGGTTGTGCCGGTGGATGACGTCGATATTTCGACTGACGCAACGCCGGATCAAACGATCGCTTTGGCGGAAGGCGCGGGCATCAAGGCGGTTCCGACTGGCATTGACCATGGCACGGTGACATTGGTGGTGGATCGCGCCACGTTCGAGGTCACGACGTTCCGTGCTGACGTTGAAACCGACGGACGCCATGCGATCGTTCGGTTTTCCAAGGATGTTGCCGACGATGCGGTGCGTCGTGATTTCACGGTGAACGCGCTTTATTGCGATGCGCAGGGCAATGTCATTGATCCGCTCGGCGGCCTTCCTGACCTGAAGGCACGTCGTATCCGGTTTATCGAAGACCCCGATAAGCGCATCCGCGAAGACTACCTGCGCATTCTGCGGTTCTTCCGGTTCTCGGCCTTTTACGCTGATCCCGACGCGGGTTTCGAGGCAGACACACTTGCCGCTATTGCCGCAAATCTTGACGGGTTAGAGACGCTTTCCCGCGAAAGAGTCGGCACCGAGATGAAAAAGCTTCTGTGTGCAGCGGACCCATCCCAAGCTGTCGCTGTGATGGAGCAAACCGGCGTTCTGATGCGGGTGTGCCCGGGTTCCAGCGCCAAGGCTCTGCCCCCGCTGGTTCATCTGGAAAAGGGGTTGGGCATTTCGCCAGACGCGATCCGGCGCTTGGTATCTTTGGGCATTTCCGATCCGGCAGATCTGCGCCTGTCCAAAGCGGAACAACGGCGCATTACCACGCTACAGGAAATCGTCGCACGGCCCGACAGCGCACAGGACCTTGGTTATTGGTACGGGGCGGACATGGCGCTGGATGCGTGCCTGCTGCGCGCCGCGATGCTGGAACAGCCGTTATCGCCCGATGTGATTGCAGAAATCCGAACAGGGGCGGAACAAAAATTCCCGATCGCAGCAAAAGACTTGCAACCTGACTATTCCGGCCCAAGTTTAGGGCAACGCCTTAGGTCGCTTGAACGAACTTGGGTCAAATCCAAATTCCAGCTGACCCGCCAAGAATTATTGGACCATCCCGAGATTGAGTAGCGTCGCTTAGTAAACCGGCTTGGCCGAGTAGGAAGCACGACTGATGTTTTTATCCGATTGGATCCCCCACAACGCGCCCGCCGACGGGTCGCCGCCGAACAAACTTTTCAAGTTCATTCTGTGGGCGGTCAAAGGCGCATGGCCCGCGCTTTGGGCGGCCGGGATTCTGTCTGTTGTTGCGGGCGTGGCCGAAGTATTTGCGGCCATCCTGCTTGGCATGGTGATCGACAGGGCGCTTGCTCTGGAACCCAGCCAGATTTTTTCAGACGGTATGGGATTGCTGTTGGGTGCGTTTGTCTTTTTCGCCCTGTTCCGCCCCATCCTGTTCGGCATGACGGCCTATTCCCAGACGATCATTGTCCAGCCGAATGTGCTGAACCTGATCCTGTCTCGCCTGCACCGTTACACTCTGGGGCAGGCAGTTACGTTTTTCGACAACGATTTTGCCGGTCGGATCGCGCAGAAAGAAATGCAGACCGCCCGTGCGCTGAATGATGTCGTGACCGAGATCATCCATACCGTCCTGTTTGCGCTGGCGTCGGTCGTTGGTGCGGTTTTGATGCTGGGCACCGTCGATATCCGCATTGCAGGCGGTCTGGTTATCTGGATGGTCGCCTATGTGTTCTTGCTGCGGTTTTTCATGCCGCGCATCCGGACGCGGTCACAGGCGCGGGCTTCGGCGCGGGCGATGGTGACGGGCCAAATCGTGGACACGGTCACCAACATCAAAACGGTCAAGCTGTTCGCCCATGACGACCACGAAGACCGCGCGGCGCTGGATGCGATGGGGTCGTATCGAAGCAAGTTCATCGCCTTTGGCCGCGTTTCGGCCAGTTTCCGCTTTACGCTGATGGCGCTGGCGGGGTTCCTGCCTGTTCTGCTGATTGGCGGCGCGCTTTGGTATTGGTCGCGCGGCCTGATTTCTGCGGGTGACATTGCTGCGACAGGCGCTGTTTCCTTGCGGTTGGCGCAGATGACAGGATGGGTCAGTTTCACGCTGATGGGCCTATATGCCAATCTGGGCGAAGTCGAAGACGGCATGCGCACGCTAACGCCGCAACACACGCTGATGGACCCGGAAAATCCCAAAGAATTGGTCGTTCCACACGGGCAGATCGACATCACCGACCTGTCCTTTGCTTACGGACAAAAAACAGGCGGGATCGAAAAGATTTCCCTGTCGATCAAGCCGGGTGAAAAACTGGGTATCGTCGGGGCGTCCGGTGCGGGCAAGTCGACGCTCGTTGCATTGCTGCTGCGGCTTTATGATCCCGAAAGCGGTAAGATCGAAATCGACGGCACGGATATTTCCGAAGTGTCCCAAAACAGTCTGCGCAGCAAGATCGGCATGGTCACGCAGGAAACCGCGATGTTCAATCGCTCGGCCTTTGAAAACATCCGCTACGGCAAGCCGGACGCAACGCTGGACGAGGTGATTGCCGCTGCCGAAAAGGCAGAAGCGCATGACTTCATCACCGCGATGCAGGATCACAAGGGGCGCACTGGATATGACGCGCATCTGGGTGAACGCGGGGTCAAGCTGTCGGGTGGTCAACGCCAGCGGATCGCCCTTGCCCGCGCCATCCTGAAAGATGCGCCGATCTTCATTCTGGACGAAGCGACATCGGCGCTGGATTCCGAGGTCGAGGCATCGATCCAGTCTGCTTTGGAACGCGTGATGGAGGGAAAAACCGTTCTGGCAATTGCCCACCGCCTGTCGACCATTGCGCATATGGATCGCATTTTGGTGCTGGATCAGGGTCGCTTGGCCGAAGAGGGCACGCATGACGAACTGCTGGCCAAAGGCGGGCTATATGCACGCTATTGGGATCGCCAATCTGGCGGCTTTGTCGCAACGCAGGATGCCGCCGAATAGGCGCTAACCAAATGCCCACTCGACGTGCGGAGCGATTTCGCGCAATAGGCAGGCATGGAACAGTACAAGATCGACCGCTTGGGCCACCAAGGCGATGGCATCGCCGAAGGCCCCGTTTATGTGCCCGGCGCGCTGCCCGGTGAAATCGTTCAGGGCACGCTGGACGGAAGCGTTTTGCGTGACGCAAAAATCATCGAGCCGTCATCGGATCGTGTTCGGCCGCCTTGTTCCCATGCCAAATCCTGCGGCGGCTGCCAGTTGCAACACGCCAGCGATGATTTCGTCGCGAACTGGAAGATGGAAGTGGTCGAACGCGCTTTGGCCGCGCATGGCATCACAACCCAAATGCGCCCGATCCTGACATCGCCCGCCCAATCGCGCCGACGTGCTGCCTTTTCCGCCAAGCGCACCAAGAAGGCGGCGATTGCCGGCTTTCACAAGAAGCAATCCGATATCGTCATCGCAATTCCGAACTGTCAGTTGGTGCACCCTGATGTCATGGCTGCCCTGCCCTTGGTCGAGGAACTGGCCGTCGTGGGTGGCAGCCGCAAAGGCGAAATCAGTGTGTTGGTCACGCTGACGGACAACGGGCTTGATCTGTCTGTATCGGGCGGCAAGCCGATCGACGACGCGTTGCGCATCACGCTGTCCGACCTGACCCGAAAATATAACATCGCGCGCATTTCGTGGGACGACGAAATCGCACTTCAGCGGGAAAAGCCGATCTTGCGGCTGGGCAACGCGCCCGTGTCCCCTCCACCCGGTGCCTTTCTGCAGGCGACGAAGGATGGCGAGGCCGCGCTGGTTGCCGCGGTGCAGGAAATTGTAGGCTCTGGCAAACGCGTGGCTGACCTTTTCGCGGGCTGCGGCACCTTTGCCCTGCCCCTTGCCGAAAAGGCCGAGGTTCTGGCCGTCGAGGGCGACAAGGCAATGACCCACGCGTTGGAAGAAGGCTGGCGTCAGGGCAAGAACCTGAAAAAGCTGACACCACTTGCACGCGACCTGTTCCGCAATCCGTTGCTGCCCGACGAGCTGGCCAAAATGGATGCCCTTGTCATCGACCCGCCCCGCGCCGGCGCAGAAGCCCAAGTGGCGCAGATTGCCAAAAGCAATGTGCCCGTGATTGCCCACGTGTCCTGTAACCCGACCACCTTCGCCCGCGACTGCGGCACACTAATTGCAGCCGGTTATCAGCTTGATTGGGTGCAGACGGTCGACCAGTTCCGGTGGTCCACGCATGTGGAAGTTGTCGGGTGCCTGACGAAGCGAAAGTGATCCGTTCACTGGTTTGTGAATCCAGCACAGTCGTTCTGTTCCGGATCGGGCAAATCGTGTAAGAACAGAGAAAACATATTGAGCAGCAGCATGCCCGTTTTCAGAATTTTCATGGTCATCGCACTTGCCCTGACGCTGTCGGGCTGCGCGAGCAAATTCAAAACGTACAATGGTCCCGAAGTCACTCAGGTTCTGGTGAAAAAGGGCGAACGCAGAATGTACCTTTTGCACGGAAGCGAAGTGTTGAAATCCTACCGGATCGACCTTGGCTTTGAACCTCAGGGGCACAAGGCGATCGAAGGTGACGGAAAGACACCCGAAGGGCTGTATTTCATCAACCGCCGCAATGCGAATTCAAGGTTCCATTTGTCACTGGGCATCTCGTACCCCAATCCACAGGACCGCGCTTTGGCGGCTGAATTGGGCAAAAGCGCGGGTGGCGACATCTTTATCCACGGCGGTCCGCCCAAAGGCAGCGGCTACAAGCGTTTCACCGATTGGACATGGGGCTGCATCGCGGTCAGCGACGCGCAAATCGAAGACATCTATGCGATGGTGAAGAACGGCACGCCGATCCTGATCCGCCCGTAAACTCGGGCGGTAGGATCGGACATTTCTTAGAACGCTGTCGAGAATGTATCAGACACGTCGATTTGGACAGGTGCAGCCGCTGACGTACCCGTGACCATCGTCCACCAGATCTTGCCGTTTTCTTCCTGATACCACGCAAAGCCCATCTCGGTCGCTTCCGGATCAATGATCACCTCTTTGGTGGCCGGATCTTCCATCCACGCAGCCAGCGTTTCCAGTTCTGTTTCGTAGGTCTCCGAGATGTTTTCACCCAGAACGCGACCCGAGTACCCAACGCGCTGTGCGCGGATGATTGGCGAAGATCCGTCCGAGCCAAAGTGCCACGGGCGGTTTTGAACGGCCATATCTCGGGAATGCGTTGCAGCGGCCGCTTTCAACTGGGCGCTCAAAGTCAGCGGGGCAACGCCCGCCGCCTGCCGCAGCGAATTGACGGAATCAAACATACGGAATTCGATCCGCGACTCGTCAGCTGCGCGAATTCTGTAAAGCTTCGGCAAAGGTTTGCCATCAGGGCCAAGCGGCTGCTCGACCGGCTCAGTGACTGTGGGCGCACATCCTGCAACGGCTACAGCGACTGAGAGTGCGAGAATGGCGAATAGTTTCATGGTCAATTTTCCACAGTGAGAGAATTCTGCTATTGGAACGCAATAGCGTGACATGCGTTGCTATTCAAACCCACTTGATCGTGAGCACGCCTGATGACAGGGGTTTGAATTGCGACTGAGGCTTTCGGGCCATATGTAAGTCACGAATAAAGTTCATTTGACGGAGTTTTTGCAATGACACAGTCAGCAAAATCACGACTCAGCCGCCGCGCGTTCATGGCAGGCACCGCATCGGTTCTTGCAACGCCAGCGCTTGCGCAGGACGTAAACAGCTCTGCAACAACAGAAATCGAACGCGATATCGGAAACATCGTGCGCCGTAACGCGTCCAGCTTCCGGTCGCTTGATTGGCAGCCGTTTTTCTCGAACACGAAGAACGGGGCGATTCTGGTCGATATCCGCAGCCGCGCCCTGCACTTCTGGTCGGAAGATCAGACGATCTACAAACTGTACCCGACATCGGTCCCGCTGACCGAGGATCTGACACGTCTGGGCCGCACAAAGATCACGCTGAAAGATCCGTCGCCCGATTGGCGCCCGACACCGTCGATGAAGCAGCGTAACCCCGAATGGCCCGATTACGTAGGCCCCGGCCCCGATAACCCGCTGGGCACGCGCGCAATGCACCTGAGCTGGCAGTATTACCGTATTCACGGCACGCACGACACACGCAAAATTGGTCGTCGTTCGTCCAACGGCTGCATCGGCCTGTACAACGAACACATTGAAGAGCTGTACGAATTGGCAAAAGTCGGCACACAGGTGTTGCTAATTTGACGACATATCGGCAGCGCTCTATCCGAAGGGATAAAGTTGGGTTTGCAATCACCTCGGATTGCTGCTTAGTACAAAGTACGAGGTAAGTCTTGGGGCTTGCTTATTCCGCAAAATTGTTTGGAATGGCAGGCAATTATCTGGAGGATAAAATGAAGAAACTCGCTCTCGCAGTCGCACTGACAGCAGCTGGCACATCCGCAATGGCCGGTTCCTACGCAAAAGACGACGTGGTTATGGAACCCGTTGTTGTTGTTGAAGAAACAGCTCAGGCATCGTCCTCTGCTGGCATCCTGGTCCCGCTGATCCTGCTGGCTCTGGTTGCTGCTGCGATCTCCGCTGACTAATCAGCGCGATTAAAGACAAAGAAAGGCGGTGCATTTGCACCGCCTTTTTTCTTTTCCAGATACTGAAACGAAGCGCGACGCCTAAAAACTAGGCGCCAGCGACTCTCATTTTGGATTTAGTCCAGCCAACCCTTCAGGTTTTCTTCGATCACGGCAGACAGCGCTTTGATGTGGGCCGCGTCGTCGTTCAGGCAGGGAATATAGGTGAAATGTTCACCGCCAGCCTCTTCGAAGCTTTCCTTGATCTCTTCGTTGATCTCTTCCAGCGTTTCGATGCAATCGGCCGAAAACGCAGGCGCACAAACGGCGATATTCTTCTTACCGTCTTCTTCAGCCAGACGCGCGACCTCTTCGACGGTGTAGGGCTTCAGCCACTCCTCGGGGCCGAACTTTGACTGGAAAGTCGTGGTGATCTGCGTGTCATCCCAGCCCAGACGCTCTTTCAGCAGACGAGTCGTTTTCTGGCACTGGCAGTGATAGGGGTCGCCCTCCATCAGATAGCGTTTCGGCACGCCGTGGTAGGAGCAGACCAGAATATCGGGCTTTTTCTCAAGCTTGGCATAGGCTGTCTCGATCGACTTGGCCAACGCCTCGATATATAGCGGATGTTCGAAATACGGATCGACGGTACGCACCGTCGGCTGCCACTTTGCTTCCATCAAGGCTCGGAAAAATTCGTCATTTGCAGTGGCAGACGTCGCGCCCGCGTAGTGGGGATAGAGCGGGAAGAACAGGATGTGGCGGCAGCCCGCATCGATCATCTCGCGCACTTTAGATTTCGTGGAGGGATTGCCGTAGCGCATGCAGAAATCGACCATGACCTGATCGCCGTAACGGGCCTGCATCGACTCGGCGATCTTGGATGTCTGATCTTTGGTGATCGTCATCAACGGGCTTTCGCCCTGCTCTTCGTTCCAGATCGATTTATAAGCCTCGCCCGATGAAAACGGGCGTTTGGTCAGGATGATCAGCTGCAACAGCGGCTGCCACAGCCACGGGCTGTAGTCGATGACGCGACGGTCAGACAGGAATTCGTTTAGATAGCGACGCATCGACCAGTAGTCATAATTGTCGGGCGTCCCGAGGTTCGCCAGCAGAATGCCGACTTTACCTGGCATAATCTTGGGGTGGTCGGTGGGTGCGTGTACCGGGCAAATGGCTTTGTTCGATGCATCCAGCATGGGCGGCATGTTCCTTCCTGTCCTTTAACGCCTAAGTATACTGCCTGACGTGTGGGTCAATCTTTCAACGGAATTTCCAAGGTTCCAAGGCTATCAGCGAGCCGTTGTGACGCAGAACCAGGCCGAAGCGGCTTTGGCTGGCTTTCATCAGGGGCCCATCCAGACAGCATAACGATTTCAAAGCTTGCAGGAATCCGGCCATCTTCGGTGCCATAGGAATTTGCGTAAATCTCGGATGCTTTCAGCAGGACGGCCCGCTGCGTGATAGTTTTCAGGCGGGCGTTCAGGGCATTCGTTTCGCCCATCGCCCGCAGATCGCGCATCAGGTGCAGGGCGCTTTCGTAGTGTACCGTCATCGTCGCGGAGTCGGCCACGGGCATGGCAAAGCCCGCACGTTGCAGCAAGGCACCCAGATCGCGGATATCCCCCATCGGGGCCACACGCGGGCTAAGGCCGCCTGTCACCTCGATTTCCGCCTGCCCGAGCGCGGCCCGCAATTCCGTCAGCGTGTTGCCCCCGAAACAGGGGACAAGGCACAGACCATCAGGTTGAAGCGAACGACGGCATTGGATCAGCTGACCGACCGGATCATTCGCCCAATGCAGCGCCATAGCGTGAATCACCAGATCATGTGCGCCCGGCTCTAGCGTCAGCACGTCATCGTCGACCACACAAACCGCATCCGGAAACACCGCGCGCCACACATCGGCAAAAGGCGTGACCACGGCGACCTTAGTAAAGGTTCTGTTAATCATGCTCAGGCGATCCTGAACATCCTCGGCTGCGGCCTGATGCAGGAACAAGGCGGACGGGTCCGTGACACGGGCGCGGTGCATAAGCAAAGCGGCGCGATCAGTGATGTGATTCTGGTCTGACATGGCGAAGGACATAGGATGCAAAGCCCTTGGGTGCAAAGAACACTTGCGATCATTTACCCGCCTCGTTGCCTTGGCTGCGGTGGTTTGGTGGAAAATAACATGGGGCTTTGCGGTGACTGCTGGCGCGATACGTCGTTTATCGCAGGGCTGACCTGCGGGAAGTGCGGAACGCCGCTGCCCGGTGAAAGCGACACGGGCGAAACCTGTGATGACTGCCTGCGGATATCCCGCCCTTGGGATGCCGGCCGCAGCGTTTTTCAGTACCGCGGCACTGGTCGCAAACTGGTTCTGGCGCTGAAACATGGTGATCGGCACGACATTGTTGGCCCTGCCGCAATCTGGATGGCCCGTGCGGCCCGCGAATTGCTGGAAAACGACACCCTGATCGTGCCCGTGCCGCTGCATCCAAGGCGGCTGTTGAAACGGCGCTACAACCAGTCGGGACTTCTGGCAAACGCTCTGGCCAAACGTACCGGCCATCAATTCTGTGGCGATGCATTGATGCGTGTTCGGCACACCGAAAGCCTTGATGGCAAAAACCGTGATGCACGCTTTGCGACATTGACCAATGCGATCACAGCAAACCCCAAAAGGGCCGCAATGATTGAAGGCCGGAACATCCTGATTGTGGATGACGTGATGACATCCGGCGCGACCCTAGCCGCCGCAACCGAAGCCTGTTTCACAGCAAAAGCAGCCGAAGTGCGCGTTGTCGCACTAGCGCGCGTGGGAAAAGATACCTAAATCAGGGGGAACCGTGACGGAGAACCCAATGCAGCCTGTTGAAATCTACACCTCGCCCCTTTGTGGCTTTTGCCACGCCGCCAAAAAACTTTTGACGGATAAGGGCGTAACATTCACCGAAATCGACGTCTTCGCAAACCCTGACCGCAAACCTGAAATGCTTCAGCGTGCCAACGGCAGCCGCACTGTGCCGCAGATCTTTATCGGCGAAACACACGTCGGTGGTTGCGACGACCTTTATGCGCTGGATCGCGCAGGCAAGCTCGATCCGCTTTTGGCCGCGTGAGCAAGGTCGCCCTTTTACAAATCACGTCTTCGGACGATCCCGTCGCGAACCTGACTATGGTTCGCGACATGATGGCAGACGCCAAAGCCCGAGGTGCCGAGTGGGTGTTGACGCCCGAGGTCACCAACTGCCTATCCGGTTCGCGTGCCCACCAGAACGACGTGCTTAAGCCGCAAGCAGATTGCCCTGTTTTAGCGGGCCTTCGCGATGCGGCCAGTGAAATGGGCCTGTGGGTTCTGGCAGGGTCGCTTGCAGTCAAATCCGACCCACCAGAGACGCGCTTTGCCAACAGGTCTTTCCTGATCGACAACAAAGGCCAGATCGCGGCGCACTACGACAAAATGCACATGTTCGATGTGCAAGTCTCGGAAACCGAAACCTACCGCGAATCTTCGGGCTATGCGCCGGGGGACCGCGCGGTTGTCGCGGACACGCCGTTTGGAAAAATCGGGATGTCGATTTGCTATGACCTGCGCTTTGCCTATCTGTATCGCGCGTTGGCCAAATCAGGCGCGGACATACTGACAGTACCATCTGCGTTCTCGACCGCGACAGGCCCGTCGCACTGGGAACCGCTAATGCGCGCCCGTGCGATTGAAACCGGATGTTTCGTAATCGCCCCTGCCCAAACAGGCACGCACAGCAGCGGCCGCGGCCCGACCCGCAAAACTTATGGGCATTCCATGGTGGTTTCGCCTTGGGGCGACGTTTTGTTGGACGCAGGAACGGACACCGGGGTCTTCTTGGTTGATCTGGACGTCAGCGACGTGCAGAAAGCGCGGAGTAAGATACCCGCCTTGACCCACGACAGAACGTTTTCAGGACCTGATGAGTGAACAGAACGCCCTTGCGATTTCGCTGATCAGTGAAATCCTGACTGCCGATCAGCTGTTGCGAAACAGGCTGACGAGGGTTTTGCCGAACAAAATGGAAATCTCACATTTTTCGGTACTTAATCATTTGGCGGGCATCGGGGATGAACGCACACCCGCCCAGTTGGCCAAAAGCTTTCACGTCACCCGCGGCGCGATGACCAACACGCTGTCCAAGCTGGAAATCGCCGGCTACGTGCACATCCGCCCCGATTGGGATGATGCACGCCGCAAGCTGGTGGCTATCAGCCCAGCGGGCGCACAGGCCCGGGATGCGGCGTTGGCGGCAATCACGCCGTTGATCAACGAAACTGTGGCTGATCTGGGTGATGACAAAGTGCGGGCCGCGCTGCCGGTGCTGCGCGACCTGCGGGTCAAGCTGGAAACAACGACCTAGGGTTTGACCGAGGCCGTCACGTAGTTGACGCTAAGATCGCGGTCAGACAGCGACCACGACCACGTGATCGGGTTAAACACCATCCCCTTGCGATCCACGGGCGTGACACCCGACTTTGACAGCAGATCGAAAAGTTCGTCCGGCGTGATGAATTTGGACCATTCATGTGTGCCCTTGGGCAGCCAGCGCATCACATGTTCAGCGCCAACAATCGCCATCATAAAGCTTTTGGGATTGCGGTTCAGGGTCGAACAGATGTGCAGCCCGCCAGATTTCAAAAGCTGCGCACAAGCCGTCAGATAGGCCAAGGGATCGGCCACATGTTCGACGACTTCCATGTTAAGAACGATGTCGAACTGTTCACCCGCTGCGGCCAGCGCCTCGGCCGTGTTGTGGCGATAGTCGATGTCCAAACCAGATTGCGCAGCATGGGCCTGCGCCACGGGAATATTCCGTTCGGCAGCATCCACACCCACGACAGTGGCACCAAGCCGCGCCATCGGTTCGGACAGCAAGCCGCCCCCACAGCCGATATCCAGCAACCGAAGACCGGCAAAGGGCGATTCCGCCGACAGATCACGATCAAATTCAGCCGCAATCTGCGATGTGATATAATCCAACCGGCAAGGGTTGAGCATATGAAGCGGCTTGAACTTGCCCTTCGGGTCCCACCATTCGGCGGCCATTGCCTCGAATTTAGCAACTTCTGCCGGGTCAACTGTGGTTTGAGTGTCGGTCATGTCGAGAATCCCATGGTCATCTGCCCTGCTTGTCTCATATAGCTAGGCTATGGACAAAGACTTGGGCCAAAAACGCGCAGTTCAGTATCTTTATTCGCCGATCGATCCGTTCGATCAGCGGATGATGTCCGTTTCTGATGGACACACCATCTATGTCGAACAGTGCGGAAATCCAGAGGGCATCCCCGTGATCGTTCTGCATGGCGGGCCGGGCGGCGGCTGTAGCCCTGCAATGCGCCGCTATTTCGATCCGTCTGTCTACCGCGTGATCCTGTTTGACCAGCGCGGCTGCGGGCGGTCGCGCCCCCATGCCAGCGTCACGGCAAATACCACATGGGATTTGGTCGCCGACATCGAACACATCCGTGAAGAGCTGGGGATCGAAAAGTTCATTGTCTTTGGCGGGTCTTGGGGTGCGACTTTGGCGCTGATTTACGCCATCAGCCATCCCGAGTCGGTCCGTGCGCTTGTCTTGCGCGGTGTTTTCCTGATGACGCAAGCCGAGCTTGATTGGTTCTACGGCGGCGGTGCCGGACAGTTCTGGCCGGAAACTTGGGCGCGCTTTGCCCGCCTGATCCCGCCTGAAGAGCGTGACGACATGATCGGGGCCTATCATCGCCGCCTGTTCAGTGGCGATCTACGCATCGAAACCCATTTCGCGCGCGCATGGTCGTCGTGGGAAAATGCCTTGGCCTCGGTTGCGTCAAACGGCAATGGCGGCGATGCGCCCGGTGAATATGCCCGCGCCTTTGCGCGGCTGGAAAACCACTACTTCATCAACCGCGGCTTCCTTGAGGAAGACGGTTGGATTCTGAACAACATCGACCGCATCCAGCACATTCCCGGCGTCATTGTGCAGGGACGGTACGACATGATCTGCCCGCCGCAACGTGCGTGGGAACTTTCGGAAAGCTGGAAAGCGTCCGAGCTGCGCATGGTTCGCAACGCGGGCCATGCCCTCTCTGAGCCGGGGATCAGCGCCGAACTTGTCCGCGCTATGGATGAATTCGCGCAGACGCTCACTTCATAGCCTAAAAGCGACATTAAAAGTCGCTTTTCGTCGTCTTTGCGTTGACGTGCCATCCCTGCCGTGTTTCGCTGCGGGTTCACCAGAACCCATTTGGCAAGACCAACGAAGAACACGTGAATTCGGTACCGAAAATCATCGCCCAAAGGTTACTGTTGGGCCTGCTAACGCTGTTCGTCGTGTCGATCATCATCTTCACCGCTGTGAACATGCTGCCCGGGGATTTTGCGCAAGCCATCCTTGGCCAAAGCGCCACGCCCGAGGCTGTCGCCGCCATCCGCCGTGATCTGGGTTTGGATCAGCCACCGATCACACGATACTTCACATGGCTTGCGGGCGTCTTGCAGGGTGATCTGGGCACGTCGTTCGCCCAAGCGAACTTTGCCAGCTTTGTGGGCGAGGATTCAGGTACACGCACCACTGTTGCCGACCAGATTGCGCCGCGCATCAAAAACACCCTGTTCTTGGCTGGCGTCACCGCCGTCATCGCAGTGCCTTTTGCCATCGGGCTTGGCATCTTGGCTGCGCTGTATCGTAACTCGGCCTTTGACAAGGTCAGCAACGTGTTCACGCTCACCTCGATCTCAAGCCCCGAGTTCTTTGTCGCCTACATCCTGATCCTGTTTCTGGCTGTTCTGAACCCGTGGCTGCCGTCACTGTCAAATATCTATGATGGCATGGCGTTCAGCGACCGGTTGGAAAAAACCATGTTGCCGGCTTTGGCCCTGACCCTTGTCGTCACAGCGCACATGATGCGGATGACGCGGGCGGCGATCATCAACCTGCTGGCCAGCCCTTACATCGAAATGGCGCGTCTGAAGGGCATGAAGCCGATGCGCGTGATCGTGCATCACGCCCTGCCCAACGCGCTGGCACCGATCATCAATGTGGTCGCGCTGAACCTTGCTTATCTTGTCACGGGTGTTGTCGTGGTCGAGGTGGTGTTCGTCTATCCGGGCGTGGGCCAGTTGTTCGTCGATAGCGTCAAGATCAGGGACATTCCCGTGGTGCAGGCCTGCTGCCTGATCTTTGCAGCGGTCTACATCCTTCTGAACCTGTTGGCCGACATCCTGTCGATCCTGTCGAACCCGCGCCTGAGGCATCCGAAATGATCACGTTGCTTTGGATCATAGGCGGGCTTTTGGCGCTTTTGGCGATCAGCTGGGGTCTGCGAAAGCTGGCGCAGGTGGTGACCGGAAACAAGCCGCGGTTCCGCGATATGCCCTTGGCCGTTGCCTTTGGCTATGTGCTGGGCGTCGCCGTCGCGGCGTTTGGCGTCTGGCTCTGGTTCCAGCCCAACGCCGTGTTCTTCCGCTGGTTTGTGCAAGGCTTGGCCATTTCAATCGTTGCCGCCTATGCATTCCGCTTGCTGGGTCGGACGATTGGCACCAAAGCCACAAAGAAGGCCTTTCGCCAGATGCCGCTAACCGCCAGCTTTGGCTTTCTGGTGATCCTGATCTATGCCGTCTGCGCCATCTTTGCGGGCGTGCTGGCGCCCTACGGTCAGGCCGAGGTGTTCCAGAACGTCAACGTCCTGCCCGGCGGCAACCCCGCGACGGGCGGTGACCCTGCGCATCTTCTGGGAACAGACCAGATCGGTCGCGATCTGCTGACCCGCCTGATCTATGGCGCGCAGAACACCGTCGGCATCGCCTTTGCGACGGTCTGTCTGGCCTTCCTTGTCGGCGGCAGCCTTGGATTTCTAGCGGCTGTTTTTGGCGGCTGGCTGGACAATATCCTGTCGCGGATCGTCGATGTTTTGATGGCGATCCCGTCGCTGATCTTTGCCCTGCTTCTGATGACCATCGCAAGCGCATGGGCCGGTTCGCAGCAGTGGTTGCTGACCGTTTACATGGTTCTGATCATCGCGCTGATCGATTCCACCCGCGTGTTCCGCCTTGCCCGTGCCGTAGGGCAGTCAATTGTTGTGATGGATTACATTGAGGCCGCCAAGCTGCGTGGTGAAGGTTTAGGCTATCTGATTTTCCGTGAAATCCTGCCCAATGCCACGGCCCCCTTGCTGGCGGAGTTGGGCCTGCGGTTCTGCTTTGTCTTCCTGACGATTTCCGCGCTGTCGTTCCTAGGCATCGGCATCCAACCACCCTTGGCCGATTGGGGCACGATGGTACGCGATCTGGCGCAGTTCATCAACTTTGCCGCCTTCTCTCCGCTTGCGGCTGCGCTTCCGCTGATGGCTGCTGGCGCGATTGCATTGTTGACCGTTGCGGTGAACTTTGTGGTGGACTGGATGCTGCACAAATCATCCGGGCTGAAGGAGTAAGCGATGTCTGACACCCTTCTGCGCATATCCAACCTGAAGATCGAAGGCCGGTCGGATGAAACGTGGATGCCGATCATTAAGGGCATCGACCTTGAACTGAAAAAGGGTGAGGTGCTGGGCCTGATCGGAGAATCCGGTGCTGGTAAATCCACTGTAGGGCTTGCCGCGATGGGATATACCCGTGACGGTGTGCGTATCACCGACGGTGAGGTTCTGTTCGACGGTGTCGATCTGGTCAAAGCGTCACTGCCAGACAAACGCGCGCTTTTGGGCAAACGGATCGCCTATGTCGCGCAGTCCGCCGCCGCGAGCTTTAATCCCGCGCACAAGTTGATCAACCAGCATGTCGAAGGCCCTGTGCGCCATGGCGTCATGAACCGTGCCGAAAGCGAAGAAGACGCCATTCGTTTGTACGAACGCCTGCGCCTGCCGAACCCGCAGGAAATCGGCTTTCGCTATCCGCATCAGGTATCGGGCGGGCAGTTGCAGCGGGCGATGACCGCGATGGCGATGTCTTGTCGTCCTGATCTGATCATCTTTGACGAACCCACCACAGCGCTGGACGTGACCACACAGATCGAGGTGCTGGCAGCGATCCGCGATATCGTGGATCAGTTCGGAACGGCTGCGATCTATATCACCCATGATCTGGCGGTTGTGGCGCAAATGGCAGATCGGATCAAAGTGCTGCTGCGCGGGGAAGAGGTGGAAGAGGCCAGTACAAATGAAATGCTGTCCCATCCCAAAGAGGCATACACCAAAAGCCTGTGGTCTGTGCGCAGCTTTAAGCGCCCCGCCAAGCCCGCCATTCAGACAAACGCCACGCCGGTGATCCGCCTGAAAGACGTAAATGCTTCGTATGGCCAGACGCCCGTTCTGCATGACGTAAGCTTTGACATCCACGAAGGCCGGACTGTTGCGGTGGTTGGTGAATCCGGATCGGGTAAATCCACGGCGGCGCGCTGTATCACGGGGCTTTTGCCGCCTACGGGCGGATCGGTTGAGTTGGACGGTGCGCCCCTGCTTGCCGATTTCCGGAAACGGTCCAAAGACCAGTTGCGGCAAATCCAGATGATTTACCAGATGGCGGACACGGCACTGAACCCGCGTAAATCCGTGGGTGAAATTATCGCCCGTCCTGTGGAATTCTACATGGGGCTGAAAGGCCGTGAAAAGCGCCAGCGCGTTGATCAGTTGATGGATCAGATCGAACTTCCGACCTCTGAATTCTATGATCGTTTGCCCAGCGAATTGTCTGGCGGACAGAAGCAGCGCGTGGGCATTGCCCGTGCTTTGGCGGCCGAACCCAAGTTCATTATTTGTGACGAAGTGACCTCGGCGCTTGATCAACTTGTCGCCGAAGGCATCCTTAAATTGTTGGCACAGCTACAAGATGAGCTAAAACTGTCTTATATGTTTATCACGCACGACCTAGCCACAGTGCGCGCAATCGCGGATGATGTTGTCGTGATGAAGGATGGACGCGTGATCGAACAGGGCACCAAGACAGACATGTTCACGCCGCCGCACCATCCGTACACTGACCTGCTGCTGAGTTCGGTTCCCGAAATGGATCCGGACTGGCTGACCAAACTGCTAGAAGAGCGCGGTCGTGACAACGTAGGAGATATGGCCACCGATAAGATGGCCTGAAAGACGCTTCCCAAGAAGTGCACCAAAATTGCGGGAGACCCCCGCCGAGGAAAAACAGGGAGACGATAAATGACACGAATTAGTAGACGCGGATTGTTGAAGTCCGGTGCCGCAGCCGGTGTTCTGGCAGCAACCGGTTTTCCGGTACGCGCCCAAACCGCCAAGCGTGGTGGTCGTCTGGTTGCCGGTCTGTCCGGTGCCAACACATCCGACAGCTGGGACGGTCGTACGCATTCCGACCTGTTCATGAACGCCTCGGCACAAGGTGCGGTGTTCGACAGTCTGACCGAAGTCGCCGCCGACGGCAGCCTGATTGGCGAGCTGGCGACGGATTGGGAAGCAACGCCTGACGCGAAGGTCTGGACATTCAACCTGCGCAAAGGCGTGACCTTCCATAACGGTAAGTCCTTTGGCGCGGACGACGTCATTGAAAGCCTTCAGATGCACGTTGCCGAGGGCGCGAAATCCGGTGCGCAGCCGCTGGTCGCCCCGATCACGGAAATGAAGAAGATCACCGAACATCAGGTGCAATTCACGCTGGAAGCAGGCAACGCCGACTTCCCCTACCTGATGTCGGATTATCACCTGCTGATCTATCCTGCTGGCCAGATCGAAGAGGCGATTGCCCAAGGCATCGGCACAGGTATCTACCGCGTGAAATCCTTTGACCCCGGCGTGCGCTTTGTCGGTGAACGGGTGGAAAACCACTACAAAGACGGGCGCGCCGGTTGGTTCGACGAAATCGAATACATCGCGATTAATGACAATACAGCACGGATGAATGCCCTGCTGACCGGGCAGGTGGATGCGATCAACCGGATCGACTTCAAAACCGAAGCGCTGCTGAAAGCGAACCCGAATGTCCGTATTCAGGAAGTGACCGGAAACCAGCACTTTACTTTCCCGATGCTGACAGACCTTGAGCCGTTCAATGATGTGAACGTACGAAAGGCGCTGAAATTCGGCATCAACCGTCAGGAAATGCTGGATAAGGTTCTTATGGGTCACGGCCGCGTCGCGGCAGACAGCCCGATCGGCCCTGCAAACCAGTATATGGCTGAACTGGACCCGATCCCCTACGATCCCGATCAGGCCAAGTTCTATCTGAAGCAGGCTGGTCTGGATTCCATCAATGTCGATCTTTCCGCATCCTCGGCTGCCTTTGAAGGCGCGGTTGATGCGGCGCAGTTGTATCAGGCATCGGCTGCGCGCGGCGGCGTCAACATCAACGTGGTTCAGGAACCCGCAGATGGCTACTGGTCGAACGTCTGGCTGAAAAAGCCGTGGTGTGCCTGCTACTGGTCCGGTCGGGCGACCGAAGACTGGATGTTCACATCCGCCTATGCCGCCGGCGCACCGTGGAACGACAGCCACTGGGATCACCCGCGTTTCCAGGAACTGTTGATCACCGCTCGTGCCGAACTCGACAGTGGCAAACGCCGCGATCAATACACCGAAATGCAGATGATCCTGCGTGACGAAGGTGGCGTGATTATCCCGATGTTTGCCAACTGGGTTCAGGCCGTATCGAACAAGATCGCGACACCCGAGAACGTCGGCAACCTTTGGCAGATGGACAACTCGCGTCTGGCAGAACGCTGGTGGAATGCCTGATTTCGAGACCTGATTGCTGAAATGATAGGACGCTCTGCCACACTGGCAGGGCGTTTTTCTTTGTTAGGTCTCGCGCTTGGACGGATGGGCTGTTAGATTTTGCCTACTTGTATGGAATAGACCTATGGCAGAACCCGAAAAAACCTTTAGCCGCATTCAGTTGCGCAACCGCAAACGTATTCTGGATGCCGCGCTTGAGGTTTTTTCCCAGAACGGGTTTCGCGGCTCTACGCTTGATCAAATCGCTTCTGAGGCGGGCCTGTCCAAGCCGAACCTGATCTACTATTTCTCAAGCAAAGAAGACATCCACCGCACCCTTCTGGTGGACTTGCTGGATATCTGGCTGCAACCCCTTCGGGACATCGATGCGACCGGCGAGCCGCGCGAAGAATTGTTGCAATACGTTCAACGCAAGCTGCAGATGAGCAAAGAGATGCCGCGCGAAAGCCGCCTGTTTGCCAACGAAACCCTGCAGGGTGCGCCACGTCTGACGGAAATAATGGAAGGCGGGCTGAAGGATTTGGTCGATGAAAAGGCCGCAATCATCGACGGTTGGATCGCAGAGGGCAAAATCGCCAAGGTCGATCCCGTGCACCTGATCTTTTCGATCTGGGCGCTGACGCAGCATTATGCCGATTTCGAAGTGCAGATCAGGGCAATCCTGGGCAAGAAAGACCCGTTCAAAGGGGCAGAAATTTTCCTGGATATGGTGTTCCGCAAACTGCTTGATCCGAACACCTGAAACGCAAAACGCCCCGTACAAACGGGGCGTTTTTGTTTATCTTGCTTGCTGATTATTCCAGAGCAGCGTCTGTGATATCCAGAGTGTAGGCACCGGTCGGCTCGACCGTGATGACCGGATCGGAACCACCCGCCAAAAGCGTCTGAACTGTGCGTTCATAATCCGCCGGATCAAGCGCGCCGTTGGAACCTGCCGTCAGCTTGGCCACTTCGCCCATCATGCGGATCTGATGTTCTTCGGTCTGTGCGCCGGCCTCGTCATAATCCAGAACGATCATGGCAGCGTCTTCGGGGTTTTCTTCGGCCCACTTCCAGCCCTTCATCGAGGCCTTCACGAAACGCACCATTTTGTCTTTGAAGGCCGGATCAGCAAGGTTTTCTTCCAGCACGTAAAGGCCGTCTTCCAGTGTGGCGACGCCCTGATCTTCGTACTTGAAGGTCACCAATTCATCCGGCGAAACGCCCGAGTCGATGACCTGCCAGTATTCGTTATACGTCATGGTAGAAATACAGTCCGCCTGACGCTGAAGCAGCGGATCCACGTTGAAGCCCTGCTTCAGAACCTCGACACCATTTTCGTCTTTGCCATCTGTTTCGATGCCAAGTTGCGCCATCCAGCTGAGAAACGGGAATTCGTTGCCAAAGAACCAGACGCCCAGCGTGCGGTCCACCAGCGTCTCGGGTCCTTCGATGCCCACATCGCCCCAGCAGGTCAGCATCATGCCAGAGGATTTGAACGGCTGTGCAATGTTCACCAGCGGCAGGCCCTTTTCACGGGCGGCCAGTGCGGCGGGCATCCATTCAACGGTTACATCCGCACCGCCACCGGCGATGACTTGGGTCGGTGCGATATCAGGGCCACCGGGCAGCACGGTGACGTTCAGGCCCTCTTCTTCGTAGAAACCCTGTTCAAGCGCCACATAGTAGCCCGCGAACTGGGCCTGCGTGACCCATTTCAGCTGAAGTGTGACGTCTTCGAGATGACTTGCAGCCATAACGGGGCTTGCCAGCCCCAGTGCAGCCGCTGCAGCGTAGATGTAATTTTTCATGTCGACCTCCTAGTCGGATATGCGTTTTAGCATCGCAGCCTGAACTTATTGTTTTGCCCTCTGACTGGGGTGCCAGAATGTCACCCGTTGTTCGAGGAAAGTCACCGCGCCATAGAAAAGGCTGCCAGCTATCGCGGCGGCGACAATTTCGGCCCAGACCATGTCCAGCGCCAGTTGACCGACCGAAGTCGAGATACGGAACCCCATGCCTCTTGTCGGTGATCCAAAGAACTCGGCCACGATCGCACCGATCAGGGCCAAGGTGGTGGTAATTTTCAATCCGTTGAAAATGAACGGCATCGCGGCGGGCAAGCGCAGTTTGAACAGCGTCTGGAAATAGCCCGCGCCATAGGTGCGCATCAGATCGCGCTGCATGGCCGTCGTGTCGCGCAAGCCCGCAACGGTGTTCACCAGCATCGGGAAGAACACCATGATGACAACGACTGCCGCCTTCGACTGCCAGTCGAAACCGAACCACATCACAAGGATGGGCGCCGTACCCACGATGGGAAGTGCCGCCATGAAGTTGCCAACAGGCAGCAGACCTTCACGCAGGAACTGGTAACGATCCACAAGTATCGCCAGAAGGAAGCCCGCACCACACCCGATCAGATAACCCGATAGCGCGCCTTTGACGAATGTCTGAACGAAATCGCCCCAGACCACGTCCAGATTGGCAACCAGAGTGCTGGCAATCTGTGTAGGCGGCGGCAGGATTACAGCCGGAACCCCCGCACCACGCACGATCAGTTCCCAGCACACAAGAATGGTAATGCCAAAAATCGCAGGCACAGCAATCGACACCCAACGCTGTTTCGCGAAGGGTCCGTTGGCCAGATAGCCGTTCAGGCCCCACGCGGCGATCCAGAAGACGAAGGCAAGAACAACAAGGATCATGTCAGCATCCCCATTCTTGTCAGCGTCCGCTTTTCAAGCCAGCCGATCAGCCATACCAGCAACGCGGCCATACCCGCGGCAACAAACAGCGCCGCCCAGATTTGTTCTGTCTGACCATAGTAAGACCCGCCCAACATGCGTGCGCCAAGGCCGCCGCGCTGAACCGGCAGTTCGCCCACAATGGCCCCCACCAAGGACGCCGCGATGCCGATTTTCAGCGATGTGAACAGGTACGGCACCGAGGATGGCAGGCGTAGCTTCCAGAAGGTCTGGGACTGAGTTGCGTTGTAGGTTTTCAGCAGATCAAGCTGCATGTGGTCCGGCGCGCGCAGGCCTTTGACCATGCCGACTACGACAGGAAAGAAACTGAGGTATGCGCTGATGATGGCTTTGGGGATCAGTCCGTTGATGCCGACAGAATACAGCACGACGATAATCATGGGCGCGAGTGCGACGATTGGGATGGTCTGGCTGATGATCGCCCATGGCATCACGCTCATGTCCATGACGCGGGAATGCACGATGCCGACGGCCAGCAAGACGCCCAGACCAGCACCGATCAGAAAGCCGACAAACGTGGCGCTGAGCGTGATCCAGCCGTGATAGATCAGAGACCGCTTCGACAGGCTACCAGAGCGGACGATGCCACGACGGCCGTTGACCTCTTCCTCCCACGTGCTTTTCCAAAGCTCGGCGGTGATCTGGTGCGGCGATGGCAGGCGAGCGCGGTCCTGTGACCAGCTGCCGCCCAATGCGTCGGTGTTGCGCATGACCAGCGCCAGATGCCCCATATCGCGCCGTTCAGCGGCGCTGGGTGGGTCGATGGTGACGCCTGCGCGTTCAGCGGTTGTCAGCACCTCTTTCACGTTCATCGGGATACAGGCGATATACCACACCGCCAGAAGCGCGATCACCACGGTCAGGACTGGCAAAAGGCGCTTCATCCTAGACCTCCGATCCTGCCTTCAGGCCTTCGCGGACACGGTGAGCGATCTCGATGAATTCCTTTGAATCGCGAATTTCCAAGGGGCGTTCACGGGGCAGCGTGCTTTCAATCACATCGGTGATCCGACCCGGACGCGGCGACATCACGACGATCTTGGTCGACAGGAACACGGCCTCGGGGATCGAGTGGGTGACAAAGCCCACGGTTTTGCCGGTGCGGTCCCACAGCTTAAGCAGTTCAGCGTTCAGGTGGTCGCGCACGATTTCATCCAGCGCGCCAAAGGGTTCGTCCATCAGCAGGATATCGGCATCAAAAGCGAGTGCGCGCGCGATAGACGCGCGTTGCTGCATGCCGCCAGACAACTGCCATGGGAACTTCTTTTCGAAACCCGCAAGGTCGACCAGTTCCAGCGTGCGCTGAACCTGTTCGGCCTGCTTTTGTTTGGAATAGCCCATGATTTCCAGCGGCAAGCGGATGTTGCCCCCGATGGTGCGCCACGGGTACAGGCCCGCTGCCTGAAACACATAGCCGTAAGCGCGGGCCTTACGTGCGTCATCGGGCGACATGCCGTTAACGGTCAGTGACCCGCCGGTGGGTGTCTCAAGGCCAGCGATGCAGCGTAGAAACGTGGTCTTGCCGCAGCCAGACGGCCCAATGAAGGAAACAAAATCGCCCTGCTGGATATCAAGGTTCACGCCTTTCAGCGCATGGACAGGGCCGTCATTCGTTTCAAACGTGAGGTTCAGGTCCTTGGCCTGAATCACAGGGGTCTTCATAGGGTCTTCCTTGCTTGGGTGTCTGGCTGGGTATGGGGTTACAGATCAAACACCGGTTGCGGGTATTCCTGTTCGCTCGACCGGACGCGGCGAGGTCAGTTCTTTCCAAGTGCTGAGGGCGCGGTTCACAGGCGTGTTGGGTTCGCGTTTGACGAACTCGCCATGGCCTTCTTGAGTTTTAATTTCACCATCCATCACGGCAACCTGCCCACGGGTCAGCGTGTAGCGCGGCAGGCCTTTGACCTTTTTGCCTTCGAAGACGTTGTAATCGATTGCAGACTGCTGGGTGCTGCTGGTGATGGTTTTTTCCTTTTCGGGATCCCAGACAACAAGGTCCGCATCCGCACCGACTAGAACCGCACCTTTTTTCGGATAGCAGTTCAGAATTTTCGCAATGTTGGTCGACGTAACGGCGACGAATTCGTTCGGGGTCAGGCGGCCTGTGCCGACGCCGTATGTCCAGAGCATGGGCATACGGTCCTCAAGCCCGCCGGTTCCGTTCGGGATCTTTGTGAAGTCACCGACGCCATAGCGTTTCTGTTCGGTCGTGAATGCACAGTGGTCGGTAGCAACAACGGAAAGAGAGCCGGACTGAAGCCCCGCCCACAGGCTATCCTGATGCTGTTTATTGCGGAACGGGGGCGACATGACGCGGCGCGCGGCATGGTCCCAATCAGGGTTGAAGTATTCGCTTTCATCCAGTGTCAGATGCTGGATGAGCGGTTCGCCCCAAACGCGCTTGCCCTGCTGGCGGGCGCGGCGGATGGCTTCGTGGGATTCTTCACAAGAGGTGTGGACAACATAGAGCGGCACACCCGCCATATCGGCGATCATGATCGCGCGGTTGGTTGCTTCGCCTTCGACCTGCGGGGGGCGGGAATAGGCGTGTGCTTCGGGGCCTGTGTTGCCTTCCGCCAGAAGCTTGGAGGACAGTTCCGCAACCACATCACCGTTTTCGGCGTGCACCATGGCGATGCCGCCCAGATCGGCGAGACGGTTGAATGATGCGTAAAGTTCATCATCGTTGACCATCAACGCACCTTTGTAGGCCATGAAGTGCTTAAAGGTGTTGATACCGCGATCCTTGATCACGGTTTCCATTTCATCAAAGACCTGTTCGCTCCACCATGTGACGGCCATGTGGAAGGAATAGTCACAGTTCGCGCGGGTCGATTTGTTGTCCCACATCTGGATCGCGTCCAAGAGGCCCTGACCCGGCGACGGCAGCGCGAAGTCGACAACCATAGTGGTGCCACCGGACAGCGCCGCGCGCGTGCCGCTTTCGAAATCATCGCTCGAGTATGTGCCCATAAACGGCATCTCGAGATGCGTGTGCGGGTCAATACCGCCCGGCATCACATAGCAGCCCGTGGCGTCCAGTACCTCATCACCCGAAAGGCCCTGCCCGATTTCAATGATCTGGCCGTTCTCAATCAGAACATCTGCTTTGTAGGTCAGGTCATGCGTAACGACCGTTCCGTTCTTGATCACAGTGGTCATGGAAATACTCCTCGGATCATTGAATTCGTATAGCTTATCGGTTTGTGCCGTTCTGTCACGATACGATCTCGGCCGTTTCGACCACGGCGTGCAGAAGAACGTCAGCGCCCGCTGTTGCCCATTCTTTCGAAATCTCTTCGGCTTCGTTGTGGCTTAGGCCATCGACACAAGGGCACATCACCATTGCGGTCGGGGCCACCTGATTGATCCAGCAGGCATCGTGCCCAGCGCCCGAAATGATGTTCATGTGGGAATACCCCAGACGTTCCGCCGCGCTACGAATGGCACTAACGCAATCATCGTCAAAGGCGACGGGGTCAAAGCCGCCAACCTTTTCAAATTCAATCGTCAGGCCCATATCAGCCGCGATCTTTTCGCCCTCTTCATATAGGCGCTTTTCCATGTCCTGAATGACCGCCAGATCAGGCGAGCGGAAATCGACAGTGAACACGACCTTACCGGGGATCACATTGCGCGAGTTCGGGTAGACATCGATATGGCCCGCCGCGCCCACAGCGTGGGGTTTGTGGGACCATGCGATTTCATCGACCTTTTCCAGAATGCGCGCCATTCCAAGGCCCGCGTTCTTGCGCATCGGCATCGGGGTCGAGCCTGTGTGCGCATCTTTGCCGGTGATTGTGACCTGAATCCACGCCAGACCCTGACCATGCGTCACGACGCCGATGTCCTTGCCTTCAGCTTCTAGGATCGGGCCCTGTTCGATGTGGAGTTCGAAAAATGCGTGCATCTTGCGTGCACCGACGGGTTCATCCCCACGCCAGCCGATCCGGTCCAGTTCATCGCCGAACCGTTTTCCCTGAGCATCTGTACGATCTTCGGCCCAGTCTTGGGTGTGAACGCCAGCAAACACACCCGAGGCCAGCATGGCTGGGGCAAAGCGCGTGCCTTCCTCATTCGTCCAGTTGGTTACAACAATGGGGTGTTTGGTTTTGATGCCCATGTCATTGAGCGACCGGATCACTTCCAAGCCGCCTAGAACGCCCAGAACACCGTCGTATTTGCCTCCGGTGGGTTGCGTATCAAGGTGAGAGCCGACGTAAACAGGAAGCGCTTCCGGATCAGTGCCTTCGCGGCGGGCGAACATGTTGCCCAAGGTATCGACGCCCATCGTACAGCCCGCGTCGTCGCACCATTGCTTGAATAGCGCGCGGCCTTCGCCGTCGGCGTCGGTCAGCGTCTGGCGGTTGTTACCACCGGCGACACCTGGGCCGATTTTGGCCATATCCATCAGACTGTCCCAAAGACGGTCGCCATTGATCCGCAGGTTTTCACCGGGTGCGGGCATAAGCATGTCTCCCTGTTGTCGTGCCCTATGCCTTTTGGCTTGGTCGGGCTTGGATCACTGGATCGCCACTAGGCGAACAGAAACTGACCAGCCGGTCAAGATTTATTCTGTGCGCTCGCGGCCTGAGATTGGTTTGAGTGAGGCGCTGCACAAATCTGCATCAAAGCCATGCAGCGCCCCGTTTTTTATTCCGCCGCCTGCGAGGACGGGTTGTTCGGATGCATAGTCCAGTTGGCGTATTCATCCTGAACGGTCTGGCCTGTACGAGGATCCGTTGCACCTGCTGGCATCCGTTCCATTGTGATGCAGCCTTCGATCGGGCAAACATCGACGCAAAGGTTACACGCCACGCATTCGGCATCGTTGACCTCGAACACGCGGCCTTCCTTCATCCAGATCGCCTGATGGCTGGTATCTTCACAGGCGATATAGCAGCGACCGCATTTAATGCAGGCGTCCTGATCGATCTTGGCCTTGGCGATATAGTTCAGGTTCAGGTACTGCCAGTCGGTCACGTTGGGCACGGCCTGACCGATGAAGTCAGACGTCGATGTATAGCCCTTTTTGTCCATCCACTCAGATAGACCAGTGATCATTTCCTGAACGATCTTGAAGCCGTAGGTCATCGCCGCCGTGCAAACCTGAACATTGCCAGCGCCCAGCGACATAAATTCGGCCGCATCACGCCATGTAGTGACCCCGCCGATACCGCTGATGGGCAGACCGTGCGTTTCGGGATCGCGGGCAATTTCAGCCACCATATTCATCGCGATAGGCTTCACCGCGGGGCCACAATAGCCGCCGTGGCTGCCTTTGCCGTCAATCGACGGTTCAGGGCTGAAGTTATCGAGGTTCACGGACGTGATGGACGAGATCGTGTTGATCAGGCTGACCGCATCCGCGCCACCGTTCTTTGCGGCTCGCGCAGGGTAACGGACGTCAGTGATGTTCGGCGTCAGCTTCACGATCACAGGGCGATCGTAGTATTTTTTACACCAGCGCGTGACCATCTCGATGTATTCGGGCACCTGACCGACGGCGGCGCCCATGCCGCGCTCGCTCATCCCGTGGGGGCAACCGAAGTTCAGTTCGATCCCGTCAGCGTTGGTTTCCGCCACGCGGGGCAGGATCGCTTTCCAGGCTTCTTCCTCACACGGGACCATGATCGACGCGATCAGGGCGCGGTCGGGATAGTCCGCTTTGACGCGGGCCATTTCCTCAAGGTTGGTTTCCAACGGACGGTCTGTGATCAATTCGATATTGTTCAGGCCCAGAAGGCGGCGATCAGCGCCATAGATCGCGCCATAGCGGGGCCCGTTCACGTTGACGATTGGGGGGCCTTCGGACCCAAGTGTTTTCCAGACAACACCGCCCCAGCCGGCCTCGAATGCGCGACGGACGTTGTATTCTTTGTCCGTGGGAGGGGCAGAGGCCAGCCAGAACGGGTTCGGCGAAGTGATGCCCAAGAAATTGGTCGTAAGATCAGCCATGGTTTACGCCTTTCCCATCAGAGTTTGATGAATGTCTTCTGCGGCATCGCGACCTTCCGCGACGGCGGTCACTGTCAGATCCTCGCCGCCCAGCGCGCAATCGCCACCGGCCCAGACGCCGTCCACGCTAGTGCGTCCAGCGCCGGCGACAGCGATCTTGCCGCGTTCGATTTTCAGCTGTTCCGAAGTTTCAAGCGTTTGGCCAATCGCCTTGAACACCTGGTCTGCCGGAATACGCATGGTTTCGCCAGTGCCCTGCAGTCCGTTTGGCGTGTCGGCGGTGTATTCAAATTCAACCTCGACCACCGATCCGTTTCCGTGGAAGGCAACGGGTTGCAGATTATAGAGAATGCGAACGCCTTTCGAGGTCGCAAGGTCCTGTTCGAACTCGCTCGCTGCCATCCGATCTCGGCCACGGCGGTAGGCGATGGTGACGTTTTCCGCACCCAAGAGTTTTGACTGAACGGCCGCATCAACAGCCGTCATGCCACCGCCGATCACAACGACGTTCCGACCGATTGGCAGTGTTTTCAAATCATCTGTTTGACGTAGCAAGCTGATGAAATCGACTGCATCGGTTACGCCGATTTTTTCGGCGCCGCTTGCTGCCAGATCATTCACACCACCCAAGCCGATGGACAGGAAGACCGCGTCATAGTCCGAGGTCAGGTCAGACAGGTTCAGGCCCTGACCAAGTGCCTTTCCTGTTTCGATGGTGATGCCACCGATTTTAAGAAGCCAGTCGACCTCTTTCGCGGCGAAATCATCCGTGGATTTGTAAGCGGCAATACCAAATTCGTTCAGGCCACCGGCCTTTGTGCTGGCCTCGTAGATGACCACGTCATGGCCACGCATCGCCAGACGGTGCGCACAGGCAAGACCGGACGGGCCGGCCCCGACAACAGCCACGCGCTTGCCCGTACTGTCTTCACGCGCAAACGGATGAATGCCCTGCGCCATCAGCGTGTCAGTCGCAAAGCGCTGAAGCTGGCCGATGATGACTGGTTTGCCCTCGGCCGCTTCCCGCACACATGCCTGTTCGCACAGCGTTTCAGTCGGGCACACACGAGCACACATGCCGCCGAGGATGTTCTGCGACAGGATCGTTTTTGCCGCGCCCTCGGGCTGGCCTGTTGCGATCTGGCGGATAAACAGCGGGATGTCGATGTCGGTGGGACAGGCCGTTACGCAAGGCGCGTCGTGGCAGAAATAGCATCGGTCTGCGGCAACTGATGCTTCGTGTGGATCAAGGGGGGCATGCAGGTCGGAAAAATTGTCAGCAAGCTGCTGTTCACTTAACCGTCCCGCAACAATTCCGGATGTTGTCGGACTGTTCATTGGCTTTCCCTGCTAATTTTATTTTGGGTGTTTTAGCTGCACTCAGCTTGCTTCAATTCATTTTTTTATCAAACGGTAAATTTTTGAAATCGGGAAAAAACTTCAAAGATGCTCAAAAGATTGGCAAAAATTGACGTTACTTGCCCATGAAAGCAACAGAATTCAGCGAATCAAGCAAGATTCGAGCGTAATACGTCAAGCCCGAGTGCCAAAGTCGCGTTTGCTGCGTCCTCGTCCTGCGCTTCGACGTAGAGGCGCAATTCGGGGGCATTTCCTGACGGCCTGACGTGCACGACCCGACCATCCGTCAGATACATTCGCACGCCATCGGTCAGATCGGTTTTCCGTTCGGTCGAACCTAGCGCCGCCAGAAAACGGGCGCGCGCCTCCGGATCTTGCGCCAGTTTGCCAACAAAAGCAGAAGAGCGGACCTGCGGAACATCCTGAAGCCGGTCAGCAACCGTGATAACGCGCGGTTCGTGGGCGACGCGCTGGGAAACAGGGCCATCACCCGCCGCAACCAGTGTCATGATCAAAGGCAAAACGCAGTCGCGCGTGATAAGCGGCGACAAGGTTCCGATAAGGGCCGTGGCCTCGAACCCCAAAAGGAAACCGCCGTTCGCCTCGTAGCCGATAACCTTGCCGCCAGCCGCTTCCATACCCTCAATCACAAACGGCGATCCGATACGGGTTAGATGGACGTTCGCAAAACCTTTGGCGGAAACGCCGCTGTTCGAGGAAATGGGCGTTACGACAGTGTCGGCATCCAATACCTCGGCTGTGATCTGGCCCATGACGTCGCCAGGAACGATCTTGCCGTTTTCGTCAGCAAGCAGCGGCCTGTCGGAATCGCCATCCATCGACATCACGGCATCGAAGCCGTTCAACTGAACCCACGTACGGATGCTGTCGCGCGTTGCGCTATCAACCGCTTCGGTATCAACAGGAATGAAGGTTTCGCAGCGTCCGAGTTCGGTCACCTCGGCCCCCAAAAGCCGCAGGATACTGGCCAGCACATCACGACCAACTGCAGAATGTGAGTAAAGACCGATCCTTTTTCCGGCCAAAGCCGCACTTCCAAAAGCCGTCACGTATCGCAATACATAGCGAGAGTTGACTTCCGGATCGCTGACACGCTGACCTTGGGCAACAGCCTGCACCGGCTTCTCTAAAGCCGCACAGATCGCAGTTTCATCCTTTTTGGTGATCTCGCCCGCACGGGAATAGAATTTCAGCCCATTGCGATCCGCAGGTATGTGGCTGCCGGTGATCATGATCGCGCTGGCGCTCTGCTGTTGGGCCGTGAGCGCCAATGCAGGCGTCGGCACTTCGCCCGCGTCGATTGCGGTCATGCCCATGTTTTGGGCTGCAGTCATGACAACGTCGGCCAAGTTCGGAGAAGACGGCCGCAAATCACGGCCGACATAGAGCGTACTTCCGACATCGCAGGATCGCAGGAAGGCCTGAACGTAGGATGTCACCAAATCCGGCGTCAGTTCCGTTACCAATCCACGAAGCCCGCTGGTTCCAAACTTTGGTGACATAAACGCCCCACGATTTACTGCATTCAGATCTTATCTAACCTGATGCAAGCCTGACCGGCAAAGGGAAGTCGCAAACGTTTTCGTCAAATCCAATGTTTTTCAGCGCTTTGACAATGCCAGCGTGAAACCGGGCTTCGGTGAATTTACCAGCTTGGGCGGTGAACACAGTGGAGTCCGCCGACGCCAAACCGGATTGTTGGAACCTGTCTATTGCGCCGACCAGACTGTCGACTGAGGGATCATCAAAGAAAATCCCAGTATGTCCGTCTATGACCGTATCAAGGACACCACCGCGACCATAGGCAATCACGGGACGACCCGCGGCCATAGCCTCGACGGGCACGATGCCGAAGTCTTCCTCGCCGGGAAAAATCAGCGCCCGACAGCGGCTGAGATAAGCGCGCAAGGTTGGGCCATCGACGTGACCCAGAAATTTCGTACGTTGCCCTGCCAAAGAGGACAATTGGCGTATCTGCGCCTTGGATCCGCCGATGATGTTCAACGGCAAATCCATCTGTTTAAAAGCCTTAAGCATCAGGTCAGGCCGTTTGTACGAGGCAAGATCGCCAACCCAAAGATAGCTATCGCTGATTTCTTCTTTCGGGGCGGGCTGGAACGAACAAACGTCTACCGGTGGCGCGACGACGGTAGCCTCTCGGCGCCAGTATTTCTGGATGCGCTTGGACACATGAGTCGAGTTCGCAACAAAACCATCGACGCGCGCGGATGAAGAGACGTCCCACTGACGCAAGCCATGAGCAAACAGGGGCATCACGGCCCGTTGCAGCGGGTTGGCCTGTTCGCGGTACACATGGAACTGATCCCAAATGTAGCGCATGGGTGAGTGACAGTAGCACAAGTGCGGGGCATCAGGCGGGGGCAGCACACCCTTGGCAGGACCGGATTCAGACGAAATGACCAAGTCGTACCCCCTGAGATCCAGCGCCTCGAGAGCGCGGGGCATTAAGGGGAGGTAGTTCTGATAGTGGTGCCTCGAGAATGGGTATTGGGCAATGTTAGTCTCAATAATTCTATGGCGGCGCAATGTCGGGCTAAGCTTTTCAGAGATAGCAACATGCGTGAAAATATCCGCTTGCGGGAACATCCGGCACAGCGATTCCAGAACCTTTTCGCCACCGCGCATCCCCACCAGCCAGTAGTGGATCAACGCGACCCGAGGCGCTTTTCTGGACCTGATGTACATCGGTTATCCGTCGAAAAAGCTGGGGTCTTTAAGGCTGATAATCACCGTATCGCCGGGCATCAGAGACAGGTTGGTGTCCGCAACCTCCAGCAATTCGCGCCCAGAGCGCGAGCTTTGTACACTGACGGTTAGGGTCGCTTCTTCCGACAGTAGGGCTGCGGCGAATTCCCCGCCGCTGAGCAATGCCAGTTGTTTAACCAAACGGCGGTAGTTCAGCGTTTCTTGATCCAGCTTGGCCTGTGTCTGCATCAACTCAGTCATCGCTTTTTGACGGCGGTCTTCGACAAAAGAAGACTTCGCCTTCAACACGTCCGACCATGCGCGGTCTGCCAGCAATATTGCCTGTTCGAGTTCCAGCTTTTTCGCCCGCGCATCTGCATAACGCTGTTGCGTAATCGCCTGCTGGGTCGAGGTCTGTAGACCCTTTGCCAGCAGCGCTTTCGAACGCGCCATTCCCTGTTCAGCCGTATCCAGAATTTCGTTCTGAACGGCCAGCTTCTGATCGAACAGTTCCTTTTGGCGCCACAGGTCGCCGACCTCTTTTTCCATAAAGGCAAGGGTTTCAGCATAGTAGGACTGCTCTTGCGTAAAGAGTGCTGTGGCCTGATCTAACCTGATCTTGAAATTGACCGCAGTCGGTTGAGGAATACGGGAAGTATCAGGCTCTATTTCAGCCAAATCCTGCAGTTTTGCGCTCAGCTTAGCTTCTTGCAGAACGAGCGTCGCCAATTCGTAGTTGGACGCCTTTCGTTGGCTTTCCAGCTCGATCTGCGCCCGCTCGAGTTCGATTTTGCTGATACTCCATTCCTGATGGCCTCCAGACATCGCCAAAGCGGTGGCAACGGTCATTCCCGGCGTGAAATCGTAGCGGCCCGGACGTGCGACATCACCGACGACGGTCACATGCGCATAGTTTGCAATGTCGATGGTGATGTCTGGATTTGAGTATAGGCCACGGTCCGCGAGAGCCGTTTCGATTGATTGTTCCGCTTCATCCAGACTGAACCCTGAAACGGCGACCCCGCCCAAACCGGACAACCGGATTTCGCCATCCAGATCGACCTTCATAACTGACGGCTCGGTATCGCCGGGCAAAAGCAACTGCACCTCGTCGCCGACGATCAGCTGATAGTCGCCGGCCACGACCATGCTTGGCAGTGCAAGGGTAAGAGCCGTTAAGAGTGCTGGTTTCAGAGTGACCATAAAAGAACCGGAGGCAGGTTAAGAACTGGCCTCATTAATTCTTGAGCGAGGTTAACAGCCCCTTAAGCAGTTCCGACAATCCGTTGCATCCGATGCGGTAGCGCACGGCGGCCTAAAGGCTTTTTAGCCAAACACCACAAAATTCGCGGTCAGCTTTTTCATAAGGGGTGCGATATGACCGAGAACGTGGTGGTGCAATTCGGAAACGAAGTCGCACGTAAGGATGTCCGATTTTTCACCGGCGAAGCGCTGGCGTTTCATTTTGACAGCGTTCCGACGAGTGCCAGCGTGGCCATCACGATCGCCGAGCATTCCCACCAATCGCCGCTTCTTCAACACGTGACGCAAGACAGCCAAGCGGTGCTTGGTACAGACGATCTTGCTGCGCTGCCCGAAGGTCAAAGCTGTGTCTACAACATCTGGCTGCTTGCGAACGGAGAGCAGGAACTGGTCCAGTACGGAAGCTTGACGTCCCGTTCGACCATTCTTCCAGAAAACCTTTTGGGCGTGACGACGGAAATCTTTTCTGCTGACACGCCGCCTACGCTTTTGATCGATGGCGACAGCGTCATGGCGCATACCGGATTTCGCGATCTTCTGGTGTCGACCACGGGGGATGTTGCGCTGGTTCCGCCGGAATACAATCAGGCGGTGGGCGGTCACACGATCATCGACATGCTGGATAGCGCGGGCAGCGTGATTGAGCGGATTGTCCCAAACAATACGATTGTTGTGGTCGGGCCGATTGGTGCAAATCGTGAACTGAACGCGACTGTTGAAGATCATCGAACGCAGATTCAGGATCTGTTTGACCGCTATGTCGCGGCTGGCGCGACGGTCGTTGCCGTGCCGACGTTACCGGATGGCCGGACCAGTGCCGAAGACGTCGACCCCTATGGCAATGACGCATATTACGCCGAGCTGGCGCAAATCATTCGCGATATCGCAGCGCTCAATCCTTCAGTGATTGCTGTCGATATCTCTGGCTTTGATCCCGTAACCATGAAGGATGACCGGACACACCCCAATGTGTCCCATGGCGCCGCTTATCTAGCGGGGCAAACTGCCAGCACCATTCGCAGCCTTGTGGCGGGCAACCGGATGGACAATGCGGCGAACCGTTTGGGTGCGCTTGCCACATTTGACGGGGATACACCTGCCGCTGCTACGGGTGTCTCGGGCATCGTTCCGACAGGTTGGCAGGCCACGCGCGCAGTGGGTACTGGAAGTTGGACGATTTCACGCGGCGTCAACAACGACCTCATCGTATCGATCACCGATGCGCCCGACAAAGGCCAGCTACAGCTTAGGGCCGACGTCGCAATGGAGGCCGCGACAGGCGAAATATTCGACAGCATTTTTGAGGTGTCTGTCGATGCTGGCAGCACCGGTTTCAATGGCATCCAGACGCTGACAGTCGACGGCTCGATCCTGGGTGGGTATTTCGACGTCGCAGTCGCAAATCCACCCACTGAAACTTTGTATCCGCACGCAAAACTGGTCGCCTTGACTGCAGATAGAACCACCGTCCCTGCAGTTCTTAGACTGTCTGTCGCAGCGGGTGGTTCGGTCACATATCGGGTGACGAATGCGGGGCTTTTCAAAGTTGTTTATGACATTGGAACAACGCCTGTCATCTTGGTGCCCCCGACAAACACAAGCCTGCCAACAATCGACAGCCTGACACCGGTAGTAGGTGATACGTTGACGGCCTCGAACGGAACGTGGAGCGGGTCACCAACCGCATATACGACCCAATGGCTGGCCGATGGTGTGGCGATATCTGGCGCAACCGAGAACATGTTGACGGTAGGGGCAGAACTGGAGGGGGCTGCAATATCAGTCTCTGTTATTGCAACAAATGCCGATGGCCACAGCGCGCCTGCGGTTTCTGCCGCAACCTCGGCCGTAACCGCGCCGGTGGCGAGCGCAATCATCGCTTGGGACAGCCAGATCAACAGCCCTGCGCCCGAGCAGCTGGCTTACAGCGATAGCGACAGGACAGTGTCGGCTACTGCCGCGATCAATGGTATGCGCCATACGCGGGGGGCGATCGCGATTAGCGGAACGGTCTACTTTGAGATTGGCGCAACTGTCGGCGTAAACGGGTTGGGTATTTCCGGCGATACTATCGACTACGCAACCGGCGGCCAAAACGGTGTGTCCCGTTGCTATTGGTCGGGGGCGTATGTCTTTCACACCGGCGGCTCGTCCTTCATGGGAAGCGGGAATACCATCGCGGACGGCGACATCATCCAGATCGCCGTCGACACCACCACAAGCCAGTTCTGGCTGCGAAAGGCCGGAGACACGGTCTGGAACAACAACGCAGCAGCAGACCCTGCGACATCGTCAAGTGGTTTCAGTTGCTCGGGCATGACCGGAGCGATCTATCCCTATGTGAACCTTAAAAATGACGCCGCCGCGCAAGTGGAATTGCACGGGTCCTCTGACAGGATTGCGGGAACTGCGCCTACTGGATACGGGCCTATCGGCTAATCCCGCTGGCTTCGGACAGATGGTGCCGGATCAGGTCTGCTGATCTGGCCCATGTGTATTTGGCCGCGTGTTCAGTTCCCATGGCTGACAGTTCATTCCAAAGCTGGCTGGAGCCATTCAGCCTTTGGATGCACGTGGTCCAATCATTGGCATCCGAGGGATTTGCGAACATGGCCGCTTGGCCGCACGTGTCCGGCAATGCCCCGCCGGTCGATGAAATGACAGGCGTGCCCAGCGCCATCGCCTCAAGCGGAGGCAGCCCGAAACCTTCGGTGAGCGACGGAAACAAAAGGGCCTGAGCGGACGCATAAAGAGCCCTTAGCTCGCCTTCTGTGACGCGCCCGATTGAGACCAGATGTCCCATGTCCGCCCGCTGCGCGCCGCCTGCGAGAACTATTGGACGGTCTGTTGGCAGGGTTTCCAGTAGGTCGATGTTCTTATGTTTATGGTTGCTGGCAATCGCCAGAAAATACTCCCTATGCGTCAACCCGTGCCGCGCCAAAACGGTGGCGTCAGATTTGACACGCAGAATATGGTCCGCGCCGTTCGGGATAACCTTTGCCTTTCCCCGAGGGACGACGCCGAAGTGTTCCAACATCTTGCGGGAATAATCCGATACCGTGAAAACCACATCGGCGCGGCGGGCGAGTGATGGTAACAACAGGCGGTACCAATTCCGGAAGGACGCGCTGTAGCTTTCGGGTGCGGACCAGACTTGTGCATCATGGATCATCACGGCCTGTTGCCTGCGCAGCATAGGCCCCGTGTTGCAAAAATTGAGAAGCATCTGATCATTGGGAAGGGCAGCAAGACTGCTCTGTTCCCAAAACGCGCCACCCCCGCGTCGGACCTTTCCAAGCGCCTGAACAGGTATCTCGTCGGGAAACGGAATGATCGTCTGGGCATCCGTTGGCACCACGATCTTGGGCGGCTGCACGCCATTTTGCGCAGACGTATCCGCCAATGCGCAGGTCAGTTCATAGGCCGTCCGATCAACACCTGTGGGCGTCCGCGTCAGGAAGCGGCCGTTGATTGCCAAATTGTCCAAGGCGTCCTGCACAACGCACCCACTCTGATCTAGACTCGGATGCTGTACTCAGGGTTTAGAGAGGTTTCCAAACCATTAAATTTTTGATGCTCATTCGCAACGCCTTGGAAGAGAACTGGTTTTTGACCCGTATTTCCTTAATGTGGCCTCTGTTCTCAGAAATGTTCACCACTTGGTAACCATTACAGTCAAAGGCTTGCGCATCATGCAGAGCATCACACCTGTCATTCTTGCCGGCGGATCGGGCACACGGCTTTGGCCTTTGTCCCGCAAAAGCTATCCGAAGCAGTTTTCGCCCCTGATTGGCGACACTTCGCTGTTTCAGGCAACGGCCCGCCGTTTGCACGGCACTGCAGGTAAGATCAGGTTCGAAAAGCCTGTCGTGGTTGCCAATTCGGACTTCCGATTCATCGTGACCGAGCAACTGACCGAAGTCGGGATTGATCCGGGCACAGTGATGATCGAACCCTCGGGCCGGAACACGGCGCCTGCGGTTCTGGCCGCCGCGCTACATCTGATGGATCGCAATCCCGAAGCCGTCATGCTGGTGGCCCCATCCGACCACCTCATTCAGGATAACGCCGCCTTTCACCAGGCCATTGCCAAAGGCATGATGGCTGTAAACGATGGGCGCATTGTGTTGTTCGGCATTCAACCGGATCGCCCCGAAACGGGCTACGGCTATCTAGAGCTGGACACAGGTGGCGACGATTGTCTGCCGCTGAAGGCATTTGTCGAGAAGCCCGATTTGACCACAGCCGAAGCAATGCTTTCGAAGGGGAACTACCTTTGGAATGCGGGTATCTTCCTGTTCCGCGCATCAGACGTTGTCGACGCATTCCAGAAACACGCGCCCGAGATTGTTCCGCCCGTGCAGGCCTCTGTCAGCAATGCGCAACCTGATCTCGGTTTCTTGCGCCTCGCACCTGCCGATTGGGACCGCGCGCCGAACATCTCGATCGACTACGCGGTTATGGAAAAGGCGACCGGTCTGGCTGTCGTGCCCTATAACTCGGACTGGTCCGATTTGGGTGGATGGGACGCTGTCTGGCGTGCGTCTGATCAGGATAATTCCGGCGTTGCCGCTATAGGTAATGTGACGGCGATTGAATGCAAAGACAGTATCCTGCGGTCTGAATCCGAACGACTGGAACTGGTCGGGATCGGGGTGGAAAACCTGATTGCCGTTGCTATGAACGACGCCGTTCTGATTGCATCCAAGGATCGCGCGCAGGATGTAAAGCTGGCCGTTGACCGGCTAAAGGCAAAATCAGCGACACAGGCCGAAGACTTCCCCAAGGAACATCGCCCTTGGGGCTGGTTCGAAAGCCTTGTCATCGGCGGCCGCTTTCAGGTGAAACGTATTTTGGTACACCCCGGCGCGGCGCTATCCCTGCAAAGCCATTACCATAGGTCCGAACACTGGATCGTCGTCGAGGGCACCGCGCGTGTCACTGTGGACGAAAAGGTCACTCTGGTGTCGGAAAATGAATCGATCTACGTGCCGCTGGGCGCAAAGCACCGGATGGAAAACCCCGGCAAGGTGCCCATGGTTCTGATCGAGGTTCAGACCGGAAGCTACGTAGGCGAAGACGACATCATTCGCTACGAGGACGTATATGCACGGGGACAAGGCGCAAAGGGCTGAGTTGCTTCCGAACCTGCGCGCAGCACCCCTGACACGGGTCAAAAATCGCGACGTGGGTTTGGACATTGCGCGCGGCTTTGCGATGGTCCTTGTGGTCTTTGGCCATGCCCTGGTTGGTGCGCTTGGCGCTGGCCTTATCTCGGACAACACAGAACGGGTTTTAACCGCGATTTATGCGGTGCATATGCCGCTCTTCTTCATGATCTCGGGCTATCTGGCGCCCAGACTGATCAACCTTCCAACAGATGTTTTTGCAGCAAGGTTCTGGTCCCGATTGGTCTGGCCCTATCTGTTGTGGAGCTTGGTTTTGATGTCGGCCCATTTTTTAATGCGGGCCTATACAAATACCGCGATGACCGGCTTTCATCCTTTGACCATTCTGTGGAAACCGCCCGCAGTCATGTGGTTTCTCTACTATTTGGGCATCGCAATTCTGATAACCCGCGCGGCGAGGGGGGCGCCAAAGACGGCACGTGCAGCACTGGGCATTGCCGTTATCAGCGCGCCATACATCCTACCCGCATTACCCGACCAGACCCGTTTTATCGGCTTCTTTATCCTCGGAACGATGATCCCCAACGCGGGGAGTTCCGGACCCTTCCCGAAATCATCGACAACGGTGGCAGTTATTATCACGGCCCTTAGCTTACTAATGCTTTGGACCCTGCCAATCGACAATACAGATGCGTATCCCGCGTCGCAGATCTGGCTGTTGCCCGCGGCATTTGCAGGGCCGTTTTTACTGTACAGAGCAAGCCAATATGTGGCTCTGAATATGCCGGATGTGCCAATCATGCAGGTGCTTCGACTTATCGGACAGAACACGATGCCGGTTTTCGTTTTGCACATCCTGATAACCGCAGGCACCCGCATCGGATTGCTGCAAGTCGGCGTTACAGACTGGGCCGTGATCATCTGCGCAGCGACCCTACTCGGGCTGATTATTCCCCTGTTGGCAGGCCAAATCGCCAATCGTGCAGGTATTGAGAAATGGCTGGGTTGGCGGTGAAGCCACGGTCGATCGTAATCAACGGGCGCTTTCTGAAGGATACAAACAGCGCTGTGAACGCGGTGGCTTTGAACCTGACCAAAGCATTGATCACCTCGGCGGATGAGCGCGGATGGAAAGTACAAATTGCCGTGCCGAAACCGCTGGAAAACCGCGCAATGCAACTATCCCGCTCTGTCATCGCTGTCGGCCAATCCACGGGTACGATGTGGGACCAGGTTTATATGCCCAAACTTCGCGAGGTCGGCGTGCCTCTGGGTCTGTTCAACTCAGTCCCGCTTCGAGGCAGCGGCTATGTCACGATGCTGCACGATGCCCACGTCTTTCGCACGCCGCAGTCTTACGGTTTCCCCGCTCGGAAATGGCGTCAGCTGACCTCTCGGCGGGCTGGCGCGAGCGGCAACAGGATTTTAACGGTGTCCGAGCATTCAAAGCAGGCGCTACTTGCGCTCGGGATCGGACATGCGGACACGATAGGGGTGGTCCCAAACGGCCCAAGCACCGTCGTATCCACCAAACTTGACACCGCAGTTCTGAAGCGTTTGGAATTAGCAACCAGCACACCCTTCTGCCTCGGCTTCAGCTCGACCCTGCCGCATAAAAACGTGGCTTTCCTGATCGATGTATTCAGGGATCAACGGTTGGGCGACATCCCCTTGGTACTGGTTGGCAGCGCAACTTCCAAAGATTTTGAGCGTGCCGGCGTGACCGTTCCTTCGAATGTCATCTTCGCGGGCCGATGCCCCGACGCAGAACTGGCCGCGCTCTATCAGGCAACACAAACCGTTTTGATCCCGTCGCTGGAAGAGGGCTTTGGCCTTCCTGCGCTGGAAGCCATGTGCTTTGGAAAGCACCCCATCGTGTCGCCCTATGGGGCACTGCCCGAAGTTGTCGGAAAAGCAGGCTATGTCGTGCACGACATGCGCCCATCTGATTGGGCCCAGCACATTGCCAAGATTTGCACAGGTCACGTGACCGCGCGGGATTGCCCACGGCAGCAGGCATCTCGATTTACATGGAACGCTGCCGCACAGCGTGTTTGGGAACATCTGGAAGGCTGGGGTTTTTGAAAGATGTAACGAGGGGCAATCCGAAACCCGGCAAAGCCCCGATCAATGCCGCGAAAAGAGTAGTGAAAAGCGCTAGGCAAACCGCAACGATAAGTTGACCGATAAAGCCCAAGTCAACGCTGTCCAGAATGCCACCCAAGGCAAACGCAAACCCACTAAGTGCAACGACGATTTTGAACAGCGGAACCAGCAAGGGCCGGATCTTCAGATCAGTGTGCCTTAAGATCAAACCCACCGCGGCCACCGCCGAAACAAGCCCGCCGATTGCAAGGGCGACCACCATAGACCCGACACCGTATGGCGCGCTAAACGTGATCGCTGTAAGCGTTAAAAATGTACTGATTACGCTATAACAGAGACTGATTTTTGTCTTCTTGAGTGCAGCAAACACCGGTTCGGTCAGATCCCCGAACGCTACTAAAATGGATCGGCAGGCCAGATACCCGACGTGTGCGGCGGCAGGCAGATATTCTGGTCGAAACAAGTCCGCGACGGCGCTTTCCGCAAGAAGGGTCACGGTTACCACTGCCCCACCTCCGAAGAAGGCGAGGTAGGTAACAAACACCTCGAACCTGCCCTGCAATCCGGCACCCTCACGCGCGGCCAGACCGAAGCGTGACTGAGCAAGCGTTCTGATCGGCAGCGCGACGACATCGACAGAGGCCGACGCCAAACGGTTTGCAAACCTGTAAAGGCCGGACTCTGCCGTCGTAAACATGGCCGCTAGCACAAGGTCGGCCCCGAAATTGCCGAAATACCCAAGAAATCGCGCGGCGTATAAGCTACGCGCGAAAGCAAAGGCCCGTCTGGCCAAGGATTGGTTGAAACCAAGCTTGGGTTTTACGGGCACCGCCCAAAGGAACACTGCCAAGCCAATGCAGATACGCACCACACGGTAGGCAAGCAGCGCGAATACGGACGGCCACACCAGTAGTCCGAGAACGCCGATAAAAACCGATGCGGCGTTGCTGAATAAAAGACCGGCAAAATAGGTGGTCGTCGCGCCCTTTCGCAACAACACAGCCGAACACCACCCAATCACTGCGGCAGCGGGCTGCAAAACGGAAAGCACCTGCAACAACAACGAAAGCTCGGGGCTTTCGAACCAAACAGCAAGCGATGGGGCCAAACAGAACAGGACAAGACCGAAAGCCGCGCTGATCCCCACCATCAAGCATAAACAGGTTGGCAAAAGAACGGACTCATCCTCGCCATCGACTGTAATAAAGTGATGAAAGCCGGTGTAGATCAGCAGGATGCCAGCCTCGACAAACACTATGGCCAAGGCGTAGGTGCCGAAATCAGCAACATTTAAAATCGCAGCAGCGGCCAGAGCGATCACCAGTGACGCGATCTGCTGCGATGCCGGACCCAGCACGGTTAAACCCAGCGACAAGGCCCCCAAGGCCCGAGACTTTGCAGTTACAATTAAAATGGACATCAAGGCGCCGTAAGCCGTGCATTTCGTGGTGAAACCAACCGTCGCATGCCGGGCTTTAAGCATTCGTTAATCCCGTTTTTAGAAAAGTAAAAACGTGATCCGGAAAGGATTAGGACGGAATACTTAACTCGTTGGGCCCATGGAAAACACGCATCATACCGACACCGGGCAAAGCCCCTACGCTGACCAGCGGAGCACTGACGACCATGGTGAGTTCTTGCGCTTGATTGTCGGTGTTTGGCGTCGGCGGAATCTGGTTCTGGCAATCACACTTGCCGCGACTGTTGCGATGTTTGTCCTGACCGCAATGAAGCCGTCTCAGTACACCGCCAGTGCCACTTTGTTGCTGGACCCCAGACAACAACAGCTGGCCGCCTCGTCAGATCAGGTCGTGTCTGATCTGGATATATCCGATCCGGTTATGGCCAACGAAATAGCAATGTTGCGCTCTTCAACTTTGTTGGAACGGGTTGTCCAGCGTATCGGTATTGATGAATTCACCCCCATTGATCCCGGCCTCGCATCGCAGGGACTTAGCACGCGACTGGCCCAGTACATTCGCCGCGCCCTTGGCATCAGTTCCTACGACCAACAGGATTTCAAACTGATTTCGCTTGAAGAACGACGGCTGAATCGCATCGTTCAGTCGCTGCGAAACGGGTTGCGGATCAAACGAGTTGATGAGTCTTACGTGATGGAGGTTTCGGTCACCACAGGGCTTGCCCAGTTGTCGGCAGAAGTCGCCAACACGCTTGCCCAGATCTACCTCGAAACCCAGCTTCGCGAACGGCAAAAAGTCATCGAAAAAGCGACAGATTGGCTTTCAGATCAGGTCGCACTGCGTGAAGGCGAACTGACCCAAGCAGAACAGCGGGTCGAGCAGGCGAAAAAGGACAATCTGGACTACGCGGGCGCCTCGCCTCAGGTGTTGGAGCAACAGGCCTTATCGCTGAACCAAGCGCTGTCTTCCGTGCGTGCCGACAAAACACGGATCAAGGAAGAGCTGGAAATATTAGAGTCTATTCCTGCGGAAAACTTGCTTGAGGTCAATCTTCAGCCCAACGCCTATCCGGCCATCGCGGCGCTTCAATCAACGCGCCGCAGCCTTGTTCAGGAAGAGGCACGCCTGTCAATTTTGTACGGACCGAACCACCCGAAACGCAGGCTCTTGGATGCTGAAATCAGCCGTGTTGAATCTGAGTTTGCGCGGGAAGTTACCAAACAAAAACGCAACTTGTCGGAAAACATCACGGCCCTCGCCGCGCGCGAGACAAGCCTTTCAGCCGATATTCTGGAAATCGAGCGGGGTATTTCCAATATTTCAGAGCGCTCACTGACCCTGCGCCAACTTGAAACCGAAGCAAATGCCATCCGGGATGGCTACGAGACGGCGCTGACGCGGCTTGCCGACACCCGTGCACAGCTTCAAATTCAACGGGCCGAGGCCAAAGTGGTCAATGCGGCGGCAATCCCTGCGGGGCCGTCTGCACCGCGGATCAAACTGATGACAGGATTTGGCGCATCCCTGGGCCTTAGCCTTGGTCTGGTTCTCGCGCTTTTGATGGAGATCCTCGAAAAGGGTTTCCGCCGCGATCCGGACATCGAAAGGGCAACAGGTGTCCGCGTTCTGACACGCCTGCCCATCAAACGTAGCGCCGCATCAGAATGCCTTTACCTTGAACGCATCAGACAGCTTTGGACAGTTCTTTCCAAACGCATGAACGACGAAGCCTCGGTCATTATGATGACGTCCTCGATGCCCGGCGAAGGCAAAACCACAACTGCGATGAACCTTGCTAATGCGGCTGCCAGCATGGGGCGGTCTGTGGTGCTGCTTGATCTGGACACACGCCAGAAAAGCCTGTCACGTCAGGTTGGTTTGTTCTCGGGGCCCGACCTACATGCGCACCTGACGCAAGGCTGTGATCTGGATGAGGTTATTCATTCAGCCGATGATCTTAGCTTTGATTTTGCAGGGATCGGGCCGGAAACCGTCGGCGCGCCGATCTACTCGGGTCGGGTTCTGCGCGCTTTGTTCGCCAATCTGAAAAAACGCTACGATATCGTTATCGTCGACGCGCCACCGTTGCTTCCTGTGTCTGACAGCCTGAGCATCGCGCCGTTGGTCGATCAGGTTCTGTTCGTGGTGCAATATGGCGCTACGGCGCGCGGATCAGTGGCGGATGGATTGGCCACTTTGCGCAATATCGGCGTCGTTCCGGAAGGCATCGTGATGTCATGGACAGACCCGCGCACCGAACCGCGCGGCTACCCGCAACAAGGTGCGATAAAACCTGCATTATCTTCGGGTTTTTAACGCGATAGTAACCACAAGAAACGTCTCCTGAGCGCGCAAACTAGAATTGGAACGCGCGACATCAGGGAACGTCTATGACCGATCTCACTCCCATCCACAGCACCATTGCTTTCCCCGAAAGCCAGACTGGTAACCAGTTTTACAAACGGCACGGCAAACGGAGCCTTGATGTCTGCCTGGCGCTGCTGATGGCGGTGCCAGTGGCATCCGTCGTGGCCCTTTTGTGGGTACTGGCGCGCCTTGATGGCGGCACCGGATTCTACGGTCACAAACGGGTTGGCCGAAACGGCAGGATGTTTACGTGCTGGAAGATCAGAACAATGCGCCCCGATGCCGAGGCGCAGCTACAAGACCTTTTGAACCGAAACCCAGCTGCCCGTGCCGAATGGACGAAGGGGCGGAAGATTACCAACGATCCGCGGGTGACGATGCTTGGACGCCTGCTCAGGAAAACCAGTCTGGATGAACTGCCCCAGCTTTGGAATGTGTTGATCGGCGACATGAGCCTTGTCGGCCCACGCCCCGTGCCGCTGAACGAACTTCGACTGTACGGGAGTCACAGTAATTTCTACCTCAAATTGCGCCCAGGGATCACCGGCCTTTGGCAGGTTTCAGGCCGCAATGCGGTCGACTACGATACGCGGATCAACATGGATGTACGCTATGCATCGGGCGTCTCGGTCAGCAAAGATCTGGTCATTCTGTTCCGCACGATTGGATGTGTTTTAAAACGGTCCGGTCTGTAAGCCGTGCGCGTTTCCGTTGTCATTTGCACCTGTGGACGGGCACGCATTCTGCCCGACACACTTGATACTTTGACCGTACAGACGCAGCCCGCACACGAGGTCATCATCGTCGCAACGCAGCCCAGCGACATCCCCGACCTGACGCGATACACGGCCAAACTGCCCCTGCGTGTTGAGTTTGCGGAAAAAGGCCTGCCAAAGCAGCGCAACCATGCTCTGAACATCCTGTCAGACCAATGCGACATCATCTTTTTCATCGACGATGACTACATGCCCAGCGCCGATGCTTTGGAACAGCTTTCACGCGCCTTCGCCGCCCTGCCCTATGCCGCTGGAATGAACGGCACGCTTTTGGCCGATGGTATCCATTCCCGCGGAATAGATGCTTCAGACGCCCGTAGCATGCTTCGGAACCGTCCTGCAGTCGGGCAGGTGCCAATAGCGATCAAACGCAATCTTGTGGGTCTGTACGGCTGCAACATGGCCTACCGAACAGCAGCCATTGGCGACACGCGGTTTGATGAGGCGTTGCCGCTTTACGGCTGGCAGGAAGACGTTGATTTTGCCAGTCGCGTCGCTGGCGAAATGGTTCAGGTGAATACTGTCACCGGCGTTCATTGCGGGACAAAGCTGGGCCGCGAAAGCAGTGGCGATATGCTTGGATACAGTCAGGTCGCCAACCCCATCTACCTGACCGGTAAGGGGCATATACCGCCGGTGTTTCTGCTGAAACTGACGATGAAAAACATCCTCGCAAACCATCTGAAACAGCTTTGTCCCGAAGACTGGATCGATCGCGCCGGGCGGGCGCGCGGTAATCGTGCCGCGCTGAAGGACTGGATACGGGGAAAGGTTAGCCCCGATCGTTTAACGCATGTTCGGCCAAGTCCATCAGGTCCGAAGCCGTAAGATAAGCCTGAACACAGTGCGCAGCCAGTTTTTCATCAACGCCAACAGGCTGCGTTAAATCCACATAGGCATCTGTCGGCTCGATCCTTGTCAAGTCTTGGCTGCGCGTCGGATCACCCGCCCCGTGTCGCTCAGCCCGACGTTCAGAATCATAGCGGTTCTCTAACGGGTGCGAGACAGGCAAAAACTGCGACAGACGCACCAATGCACCTTCGGGATCGCGCATAAGGTTTTCGGACAGCATCCCGATACGTTGCTCTGGCGGGAAGTGGTTCCAGTGATGCATCAACCTTGTGATCCGCATCAGATAATACCGCGCTGCCTGGTCGGGGCTCTGCCAATCGGCCAACCCCTGCGCCACGGACAAGGCCTGAATCGACCGGATCGCCGGAGCAGGTGAACGCAACAGGAAGACGGCCCTAGCCTGATAGAACGCAGGCGTGACGGCGCGATCCAGATCGTTATGCAGCACTTTGTCCAAAATCAGCTTGCGGCCGATACCCGACCGGTCATGACGAAGCAGATTAAGCCAAAGCCGACCCGGTGCCCGCTCGTCCGTATAAGACACATGTGTTTCACCGTATCCCCAGATTTCCGGGTGCATCGCCAGAACATGGGTCAGCGCGGTGCTGACAGATCGCATATGGGACAGAACAAGGATGCTGTTTTCAAACCGCAGACGCGGCAGAACGGAAGCGGCAGTTGCCGCGGCTATACCCTTGATATGGTCTGGAACGGACACGTCTTTCCTGCCTTCTTTCGTTCTACTTCAAGAAAATCGAACAACGTAAAGACTTCCTTAATCATGACTAAGGGAATCTTGCGCGACACTCAGAACACGGACCGCAAAACACTTGCTCACCACCTCTCCCATTGCGCTGGTACTATTCGCAGCGATCTTGTTCGCAGGACCGGTTCGCGGCGTCGTTTTGCTGGCTGCGGTTATGCCATTCGGAAGCAGCGCCGCTTTTGCACTTGGTCAGGCGGGCACCGTATCGCTATTGGATTTCTCCATACTGGCGATGTGGCTGTCGCTGATCGGGCGCACGGGCTTTACCGCCGCCATCGTCCAGTCCGCGCGCCCACATCAGGCGGGCTTCCCGTTATTACTGCTGATCATTCTGGCAGGGCTTGGCGCGTTGTTCCTTCCGCAAATCCTTAGCCACAGAACCGACGTGTTTGTCACAGTTCAGATGCGGGACTTTGCGACCATCGCCCTGAGACCTCTTGAACCCACATCCACAGTCACCATCCAGTTTCTGCGTTTCATGGTCGCCTCTTCGATCTTTTTCCTTCTGGCCGGTGTCTTTGCACGCAAACCGCGCGCCGATCTGGCGCTGAAGGCACTGATCACAGCAACGTCTTTACACATTGTGCTGAGCGTGGCTGATATCGCATCCTATGCGCTGGGATTTCCCGATCTGTTGGACCCGATCCGGACAATGCGGGCAGCCATGCTGGATAACCAGTATCTGGGTGGCATCAAACGGGTCAGCGGCGGGTTTCCAGAACCTTCTGCCTATGCCTATTTCACTATGGCGCTATTCGGTTTCTGGCTTCGGATGACGATGGTAAAATCCCTTGGTGTGTGGCCAAAGTTATTTGCCATCGCGATGTTCTTTCTTTTGATCCGCTCCACATCCAGCGCGGCCTATTTGGGCCTGACTTTGTTCTCGGTTGGCTTTGTGGCCGTGCATTTGAAAACGATTTCGCATCTGAAACCTGCGGCGCGGCTGATCCTGCTCTCTTCCGCGTTCCTTCCGGTCATGGCAGGCGCGTCTGTGGCGCTATACAGCCTGAACGCCGAGGTCGCGCATGTGATTGACGCGGTGTTGATCGACAAGGTTTCCAGCGACTCGGCGACAGAGCGTATGTCTTGGAACAATCAGGCTCTGACCAACTTGAAAGATACCATCGGCCTTGGAACAGGCATGGGCGCGGGGCGCGCGTCCGGCTGGCTTTTCGCCTGTCTGGGCGGATTGGGAATTGCGGGAACCGCGCTTTATCTTTGGTTCTTGGCCAGGGTCATTTTTGCGCGGCAAGTGACCGACACGTTGAACACCAATGTTTCGGCAGCCCTGAAAACAGGCTGCGCGGCGCTGATCATTCAGGCCGCGCTGACCAAGCCATATCCGAACTTGGAAGCCGTGTTTTTCATCTTTGCCGGTTTGGCCGTGGCACTGGGCCGTGCGGGATCACAGCACGTAGCGGCTGAGGTCCGTCGACCGGCTTAGATCGCCAAGGTGCTTTTCAACAAAGGCGGCATCAACCACCACCGTTTCACCCGCCCGATCGGGCGCGGCAAAGGACAGTTCTTCGAACACGCGCTCCATAATCGTGTAAAGACGACGCGCACCGATGTTTTCGACGGACTGGTTCACCTCAGCGGCGATCTTCGCCAAGGCCGCGATCCCTTCCTGTTCAAACGACACAGTGACGTCCTCGGTGCCCATCAACGCGGTATACTGCAGCGTCAGTGCATTATCGGTTTCCGTCAGGATGCGCACGAAATCCTCTTCGGTCAGCGCGCGCAGGTTCACGCGGATCGGCAGACGGCCCTGCAGTTCTGGCAGCAGGTCGGACGGTTTGGCAATGTGGAACGCGCCCGATGCGATGAACAGGATGTGATCGGTTTTAACAGTGCCGTGTTTGGTGCTGACAGTCGTGCCTTCGATCAGCGGCAGCAGATCACGCTGCACGCCTTCGCGGCTGACGTCACCGCCGCGGGCATCGGTGCGGGCACAGACCTTATCGATCTCGTCCAGAAACACGATGCCGTTCTGTTCGACCGCTTCAATCGCGGCGTTTTTGACGGTTTCATCATCCAGAAGCTTATCTGCTTCTTCCGAAATCAGAATGTCGTAGCTTTCGGCAACCGTCATCCGTTTGCGCGTGGTGCGTCCGCCCATCGCCTTGCCAAACAGATCGCCAAGGTTAAACGCCCCCATCCCCATGCCGGGCTGGCCGGGGATATCCATCATCGGGAAGGGCGAAGCCGTATCGGCGACATCCAGTTCGATCTCGGTATTATCCAGCTCGCCTGACTTCAGCTTTTTGCGGAACATCTCGCGCGTGCCTTCGCGGGCATCTTCGCCAGCAATGGCAGTGATCACGCGATCCTCAGCAGATTTTTGGGCGGCAGCCTTCACATCCTCACGCATGTGTTCGCGGGTCATCACAATGGCGGCGTCCACCAGATCGCGTACGATCTGTTCCACGTCGCGACCGACATAGCCCACTTCGGTGAACTTGGTCGCTTCAACCTTGATAAAAGGCGCGCGGGCAAGTTTCGCCAAGCGGCGGCTGATTTCGGTTTTGCCCACGCCCGTCGGCCCGATCATCAGGATGTTCTTGGGATACACCTCATCACGCAGATCATCAGACAGCTGCTTGCGACGCCAGCGGTTGCGCAGGGCTACCGCAACGGCGCGCTTGGCGTCCTGCTGGCCGATGATGAAGCGGTCCAGTTCGGAAACGATTTCGCGGGGGGTCAGATCAGTCATGTGTCGTCCTTTTCCGATGTCGCCGTTGGCTTAGGCGTCGATCGTTTCAACCGTCAGGTTGCCATTGGTGTAAACGCAGATATCAGCCGCAATCGCCATGGCCTTACGTGCAATCGTTTCAGCATCGCCATCGGAATCCATCAGACCACGCGCGGCCGCCAAAGCGTAGTTGCCGCCAGAGCCGATGGCTGCCACGTCGTGTTCAGGTTCAAGCACGTCACCTGCGCCTGTGATGACCAGCAACTCTTTGCCGTCTGTCACGATCAGCATCGCTTCCAGCTTTTGCAGGTACTTATCGGTGCGCCAGTCCTTGGCCAGTTCGACGCTCGCGCGCTGTAGCTGACCAGGGGTTTGTTCCAGCTTGGATTCCAGACGTTCCAACAGCGTAAAGGCATCTGCGGTCGATCCTGCAAAGCCCGCCACCACGTCAAATCCGCCAGGGGAGAGGCGACGCACCTTGCGCGCAGTGCCTTTGATTACGGTTTGGCCAAGGCTGACCTGCCCGTCACCGGCAATGACCACCTTACCGCCTTTGCGCACACCGATGATTGTGGTGCCGTGCCAGCCCGGAAAATCTGTATCCGCCATGGAAACCTCCTGAATATCCGCTTTGATATGGGTCTTTGCGCCTTTGAACACAAGCAGACGTACCGCCTGCGATGACCACCCTAGTCGCGTCCAAGCCATAAAAAAACGGCGCCTGCTTGGGCGCCGTTTCTTGGATTGATCACCGTGATCAGATCGACTCGTCGATCCAGCCTTTCAGTGCCGCCTTAGGGGCCGCACCGGCACGGTTGGAAACAACCTGGCCGTCTTTGAAAATGAACAGCGCCGGAATGCCGCGTACGCCCATGGCCGCAGCCGCGTTCGGGTTGCTGTCGACATCGACCTTGGCGATCTTCACCGCGTCGCCGTATTCGGCAGCCAGTTCTTCCAGAGCGGGGCCGATCTGCTTACAGGGGCCACACCATTCGGCCCAGAAATCGACGACAACAGGAACGGACGAGTTTTTGACCTCAGCGTCAAATGTGGCGTCCGTGACAGCTACAGTACCCATGATACATCTCCTCGCATCATATGCGTTGGTTGGTTGACGTGAACGTATGTAGCCACCCGAACGGCGTCAAGATGCGGTCGCACGCCCAAAGGCCTCAGCGGTCTGATCTGTGTCCAGCATCATCAATTGTGACATCGCCGTCCAAAGGATCGCGGTCTGGATTTTGTGACCGGGATAAATCCGCGCCAGCATGGCGTGATAGGCCCCCATTTGCCGCAACAGACCTTCGGGAACGCGGTCGGGCGTATCGGGGACCACACGGTTGGTTTTGAAATCGACGGCAAGAATGCTGTCATCAGTTATAATCAGCCGGTCGATAATCCCATAAAAAGGCCCTGCATCGCCTAAATCGGCAGTCAGAGCGACCTCTTCTAACGCGGTATCGTCACACAGATACGCTAGGTCCGGATCACTAAGAACAGCTGCCGCTTCTGTCAGGAATGGCTCGGCTTCCTCCACTTCCAGCCCAAGCAATCGTGGCGCGGCGTCGTTCCAACTGTCGCGCGGCACCTCGGGCAGCAGTTCCAGCAGGCGGTGAATGAAAGTGCCGCGCTGTTTCGCGACCTCGGTTTCATCGCCTTCCGCACCAGGCAACGCCTTGGGACCACCAAGGTCGGACGGGCTCCGCACCTCGGGCGCCGGCGGCGCTTCGGGCGCTGGCTTTGAAAATACATCGGGCAAGTTGTGGACGGTCTCTGGTTTGTCCTCGGTCTCTTCAACCACCAGCGCTTCCAGCTGTTCGCCAAACCGCAGGCCCTGCCCAAGGCCGAAATCATGCTCTGCCGCGCCCAGCGCAGTCATCCCTTGTTCGACCATGTTGTACCAAGAGGCCTCGGGCGTTTTGCCAACCTCGCCCGCAGCCCCCACGATCAACCAGTTTTCGGCCCGCGTCATCCCGACATAAAGCAGCCTGTCACGCTCTTCGGCTTGCGCCTGTTTAATCGCGTTTTCGGCCTGCGCATGGCGGGCGGGTTGTTCGTTTTTCGTGGCTTTCCAGATGACCTCTTCGCCATCAGGGATGATTTTGTCCCGCAGGATGCCTCTCATCTCGCCACAGTCCGGCATGATCACGACCGGCGCTTCCAAACCCTTCGCGCCGTGAACCGTCATCACGCGAATGCGGTCGCCAGCGCTTTCGGGGCTTCGTTTGATTTCCAGATCGTCGGTGCGCACCCATTCAAGGAAACCGGTCAGCGAAGGCACCGATGTTTCTTCGTAAATCAGCGCCTGTTGCAGCAATGAATCGATGCCATCCTCGGCCTCGTCCCCCAAACGGCCAATCAGTTTCGCACGACCATCGTGCTGGGTCAGAATCCGTTCGATCAGATCATAGGGGCGCAAGAAATCCACGTTGTCGCGCAGATCGTCGAGAACAGACAATATCGGCTGATATGTGTCTCTGTTATTGCGCAATACTTCCCAAAGCGGCTGACCTGCAGGACGGCCATGAGCCAAAGTAAACAGGTCCTGCTCCGAAATCCCGAACAACGGGGATCGCAAAGTGGTCGCCAGTGACAGATCGTCTTCCGCAGTCGCAAGGAACGACAACAGGGCCACAATATCCCTGACCGCCAGTTCCGCCGTCACCTTAAGCCTGTCCGCGCCCGCGATGGGCAAACCACGCACCTTACAGGCACGGATGATTTCGTTGAAAAGCCGTGCGCGCCTGCGGACAAGTATCAGCACATCACCCGCCTTCATGGGGCGCGCCGTGCCTTTTGCGCCCGGTAGAGGCGTTTTCGCCTTGATCTGCTGATGAATGAAATCCGCGATTTGACCGGCAAGAACCACATCGGCATGGGTTTCACTGACCCGATCCACGGGGTCGAACCATACGTCCGAGTCCTCTTTTTCGGCCTTCGGAATGGCCGGCCAAAGATCGACACGGCCGGGAAGATGCTCAAAAAACGCGATGTGCTTTTCTTCTTCGGTAAAGCCCGACGCATCGCGCCCGTCGAACGTGGCATCGACAACCTTCAGAACTGCGCCAGCTGACCGGAAAGAATGCGACAGGGATCGCGATGCCAGTGGCGTTTCCGTTTGCCCCAAACGTTCGGCAAAATCGGCGCGCATACGGTCGAATTCACGTGGATCAGCGCCTTGGAAAGAATAGATCGACTGCTTTTTATCGCCGACCACAAAGATGGTGCGCAGAACATCCGCACGCGCACCTTCGCCCGAAGTAAACTCTCGCGCCAAACGCTCGATGACGTCCCACTGGATCGGCGATGTATCCTGCGCCTCGTCTACAAGAATATGGTCGATGCCGCCATCAAGACGGTACAGCACCCATTCTGCCACCAGTTCGTCGCTTAGCAGAGCGCGGGCCTTTTCGATCAGGTCGTCAAAGTCCAGCCAGCCTTTTAGCAGCTTGGCCTCTTCGTACATCGGTAGGAACACCTGCGCGAACTGGTGCAGCGCAATATCGCGCCGCGCGGCAAGCAGAGCGAGCCGCGTTTCGCGAGCAGACGCCACACGTTCCATAAGCTGGTCAAGCTGATCACAGGCGCTATCGATGGGTGCTTTTTTCCGCAAGCCTTTGGTCGGCACCGACCCCGTTTTGGGCCCGAAGGGTTCCTTCGCTGTGCCACCGTAAAGCAACACACCTTCCAGCGCAGTCAGCGCAGCCATGTCAGCCTGCTTGATCGTCGAAAAGACGGCAGCGGCCTTCTGGTCCGTCGATCCACTGCTTTGCATATGTGGCACTAATTCGGCTAAAAACGCGGTTTCTGATCCAAGGAAAACCGATTGCAGTATGCTTTCTTCGGACGCGCCCGCGTCAAGACCATAAGACGCGAAGATGTCCTCAGGCTGGCGCGGTGGATTAAACGCAGACTTATGCCCCAACAGCGTTTGGATCATCTGATCAAAGCTGTCTTCGGTATCGGTAAAATAGGACGCCACACGCGTCACCAGATCGCTGTGCTCGCCGTCCGCCATCTGGTCCAGCACCTCGGCCCGAAGCAGTTCGGCAGAGCGGTCATCCATTTCGCGAAACTGCGGGCTGACCTTGGCCTCAAGCGGGAAACGGCGCAGCAAGGCCGCGCAGAACGAGTGGATCGTCTGGATACGCAAACCGCCTGGCGCCTCGATCGCGCGGGCGAACAGAGTACGGGCCTTTTGCATGTAGGTTTTGGTGAACTCGGTTTCGTCACCAAGCTTGGCCAGTTCATCGCGCAATTGGCTGTCGCCAAGCATCGCCCATTCACCCAGACGCACGAACAAACGGTTCTGCATCTCGGTCGCGGCGGCCTTGGTGTAGGTCAGACACAGGATGTTTTCCGGCGCAACGCCCTGCAACAACAAGCGCGCCACGCGGTCGATCAACACGCGCGTTTTACCCGAACCCGCATTAGCCGACAGCCAGACAGATTGGTCCGGTTGGGCCGCTGCGATCTGGCGTAGGGTGGCCTCGTCCCGCTTCATTTCAGGATCTCCTGCACGGGTTCATCGGATGGCTGCCATTCGCCCAGACGGGCAAGGTGATCGTAGTCGCCTTCCTGCCCTTCCATCTGCACCGCCCTGCGCGAGGTGAAGCCCTGCGCTTCGTCCAGATAGGCGGCGATCAAGGTGGTCAGTTCCTGCCAGACCTGCGCAGGCGGGATTTTGTCCGTCGGGGCCTCTTGCTCGCCCGTACCGGCCTTCAGCCCAATGTGAATGGCGCGTTCAAAATGCGCACCTTCAAAGGCCTCGAACCCGTGTCGTTCGACCAAGGCGGCCTCAAGCAACATCTGTTTGTCAAAATGCTCTTGCTCGGCGACCGAGGGCGGTTTTCCGGTTTTATAGTCATAAATCCACGCACCACCGCGTTCGTCGATATCAACGCGGTCGGCTTTGGCTGTCAGAGTGAAACCAAGCTCGTTGATCGTGCTTTTCCCGGAGACTTCGAAATGCTTAGGACGCGCACGGTTCTGACGGGCGATTTCTTCGGTGACAAAGCTGGTCGCCACATGGTCCAACCGCGCTTCCCATAGCTTTCGAACCAACGGGAAAGGGATTTCGGCCAACCGCGCCTTGGCCTCGGCCATGAATTGATCGCGCGTCAGGATCGACGGATCAGCGACCGTGCGTTTGATGTAGGTTTCCAGAATGTCGTGCACCGCGATCCCCCGCATCAACGCGTCGGGGATACGTTGGAGCGGGTTCAAAGGACGCAGTTTCAAAACGCGCTGGGCATAGACCGCGTAAGGGTCGCGGATCAGCGTTTTGATCTGGGTGACCGGCAGCTCGCGCGGGCGGGCAGAAACAGGCGGACGCGGCGAAGGGCGGTGCGCGCGAGGGGCTGGGATCGGCGCATCCATCTGGCGGGCATAGTCCAGCCAAGGCTTGGCACGTTTTCGCATTTCTATGACCGCGTCGGGCCCGCCATTCCCCGGCAGGCCGTTCATCAGGTTTAGCAAGCGGTTTACCCAACGGGATGGTACGGTTTCCACATCATCGGATTTCGCCGCACGGGTAAGCCAGACATCCTTTCCAGCGATTGCCTGCTGGAAATCATGCGCAGACAGGCCGATAGACCGTTCAGGCAGCAACAGGCCAGCATCGGCCCGCATCCGGCGGTTCAACCACGGATCAGCAGGCGGAACCTGCGGCCATGTGCCTTCGTTCAGGCTGGATAGGATCAACAGGTCTGCGCCCATAACCCGCGCTTCCATCGTGCCCCAGATACGGATGTGCGGATGGGGTTCATCACGATCCCGAACCTCACCTTTGGCAAGAACAGAGCCGAACAATGAACCATAGTCAGAGGCCGACAGGTCAGTGCCATATGGTGCCTCAGAGATCAGATCATCGACGATCTCGCGCACGGCGCGCCCTGCCTTTTTATCCCAGAGAGCGCTGGAATCTTCACTGTGTGAACCCGCAACAATCTGTTCTGTCAGGCTGATATGATGGTCCAGCCAAACCGACAGCGCCCTTTCGCCGTGTCCGCGTTGGTCTATGAAAGACCGCACGATCCACTCGCCCCAGTCAGCGCGTTCTTGGGTCGCGCACCACGCAAGCAAATCTTCGGCCTTGGGATAGGCCCATCCTTCGCGCCTGATCTTCAGTTCAAGCTTGTTGGTCATCAAAACATGATCGCCACGCTCGGCACCTGCGTGACACAACGGGTGCTTCAGGATCGTCAGCAGGGCTTCGGCGGTCAGATCACCTTCGAACAGCTTTGCAACATGGCGCAGCAGGCGTCCTGGCGGGGACAGTTGAACCGGAGTACCGGCGCTGTCATCAGGGACGATGCCCCAACGCCCCAAGGCCGCCGTGACCTGACGGGTCAACACCCTGTCAGGTGTGATCAGGGCGGCCGTAACGCCGTCTTCCGCCGCCTGACGCAGACGCAGGGCAATGGCCAACGCCTCTTCCCGTTTCGTGGTCGCTTCAAGCAGGGTCAGGCCCTGTGTTGCGACGGCGAGTGAAGGCAACGACGGGCCATCAGCCAGCCATTGGTCAGTCACCGGCGCAGGCCGCAACGCAAGCGACACCAGCTTGTTCCTCTCAGGACTTGGCGCACGATCATCGGTCCAACGATGCACATCCTGAGGCGTCGCATTCACGTCGGCCAGAAGCTTGCCAAAGCGGTACTGCGGATGATCTTCGGCAGGCATGATGCAACCGGGTTCATTCACACCGTCCATCAACTGATCCCAGACATGACGGGGCATATCGAAATCGAAACCGGGTAGGACCACAGCACCGTTCGGCAGCGCGGCGACCGCCTGCATCAGACGATGTGTGGTGCCCCGCGAACCGGTGGAACCCGCAATGATAATCGGATGTGCGGGCGGTTTTTCGGCCCACATTGCAAGGCGAAGATCGATGGCCCGCTTTTGCAAGGCGGCGGCGTCTGGTGTCGGGTCGGCCGCATCGAAATACCGGTTCACGATGCGCAGAAATGTCAGCGCGCGTTCCCAGTGGCCGGATTGGTCGGTCACATCAAGATCTTCAAGAACGGACGTCGGCACGTCTTCGATCTGCATCTCGTCCATCAATGTGGACAGAGAATCCGCCAGATCAAACAACGCGGCACGGGGCGCAAGATCGGGGGACGTATCCAGAAGCTTTGAGATCAGGCCTGTCAGTTCTAACCGCCTGCGCAGGCCGGACACAGGGCGCGGAAGGGCGGCCTCAACCTCGGGCGGGCCGGGGTGTGTGATCAGCCGGATTTTAGGCAGGAAACTGGCCGAGTCTTTACGGAACAGCGCTTCGATCCGGCGGGCCATGCGCTGGGTGTTTACGATCAGTTCAACCTTGGCGATGGCATGCGGCGGCTGACCTTCCATGCGCGCCCTGAGGCCAGCAACCAAAGCGGCAGGAAAATCGATGCCCGGATCAATCCCGAAAAGATGTGTGCCTTGCTTTTCAAACATCAGGCGCAATCCAACATGGTTTCTGCCAGCGTGATGCCATCAGGATGGCCAACATCACACCACTTCCCGGGATACCGCGCACCGAAAAGGCGCCCGTTTTCCAGCATCCGGTTCCAAAGCACATTCAGGGAAAATACATCGTCTGAAATATCAAGAAGTCCGTCAGTTTTGATAATCTGGACCCCAGTATAGACCATATCGCCTTTCCGGATCAGCCTATCGTTGTCATCCAGCGCAAAATCGCCACCACCCTGCCGCCCGATCGCGTTTTCCAACGGGACACATAGCAAAAGCGCATCCATATCGTCGGGCCGCCATGCCTGCTTTAACAGCGTCAAAGGGTTGGGACCCGACCAAACTGCATCGGTGTTGCTTGTAAAAACAGGCGCGTTTCCCAACAGGGGCAAAGCGTTCTTCAATCCACCACCTGTATCCAGAACTTGGGGGTGTTCAACGATCACTTCGGCAGCGCTCGGGTCCACATGGGCCGTGATCTGGTCGGCCAGATAATGGGCATTCACGTACTTCCGAAGCGGTCCATAGTTATCCGCCAACTCAAGCGCATGATCCAGCAAGGGCCGACCTGCAACAGGGATCAGCGGCTTTGGTGTGTCTTTGGTCAGCGCACCCATGCGCGTTCCGAAGCCTGCCGCAAAAAACATGATGGCGTCACACATTGGTTTTTAGCCTTTCCAGAACCGCGTCTGTCGGTGCAGGCAGATGCGCCGAAACGATGCTTGCGATATTGCCCAGCGCGGGGTGGGCCAGATCACGCTGAATGTGCGCCCAAACACGCGGCACCAGATCGATATAGCCGGGTTTGCCCCTGACCTTCGCCAGTCGGGCAAACACCCCAAGAATACGCAGATTACGTTGAGCGCCCAGAACGCAAAGCTGGGTTCTGAATTCTGCCTCATCCGCGCCGGTCCGCGACAGGTAATAATTGATGACATGGTCGCGCGTTTCGTCGGACACATCGCGCCGGGCGTCTTCGAGAAGTGAAATCAGATCGTAGGCACGATGGCCAAGAAGCGCGTCCTGAAAATCAAGCACGCCTGCCCGCCTCACTCCGTCGCGATCCGGCATCCAAAGAAGATTTTCAGCATGGTAGTCCCGCAAGATCATCACATCAGCCACATCGGCATGCTGGCTTAGGACATCCTGAAACGCGGCGCGCAGATCGGCTTTTGCTTGGTCGTTTTGTGTGCCGCCAGCGCCTGTCAGATAGCAATCAAAAACAAGGTCCGTTGCCGTAGCAAGATGATCAACACTCGCGACCGGAAGTGTCTCGGGCGGCGCTTGGTCATGCAGGTGCAACAGAACGTCGGTCGCAAGCTGGTAAAGCATCCCCTCTTGGTCGGGTGCATCCCTTAATATGGCGGCAAACAGATCGCTGCCAAGGTCTTCGATCAATAGCAGCCCCTTAGCCGCATCAATTGCCAGAATACGTGGCGCGCTTAGGCCGATGGCTGTCAGATACTCGGCCAACCGCGAAAAAAGCGCGACATCGCCTTCGGGGTCCTGCATCAGGATGGCTGTGTCTTTGCCCCGACGCAGGCGAGTGTAGCTGCGCGACGATGCATCGCCCGCCACAGGCTCGTGCCGGGCCTCGGACCAACCAGAAAACAGCAGGAAATCCTTCATTCGGTCACCTGCCGCATCAGGTCATCCCAACGGCTATCCGTCCAACTGAAATGCGCAACGCGGGCATCATCGTTGTCGCCGTCTGTAAATGTCGCTGACAACGCCGATGACGGAGTGAGATCCCCAAGACGATCCGGCCACTCAACCAAGCAAACGGCGGTTTCGAATGCGTCTGCCAGCCCAAGTTCGAACACCTGATCCGGTCCGGAAAGACGGTAAAGGTCGCTATGCCATATCTCGACTTCGGGCGCGTCATAGACCTGCACCAAGGTAAAGGTAGGCGACGGAACATCTTCGGGTTCGGCAAGGCGCGACTGGATCAGGCTGCGGGCGAAATGCGTTTTGCCCGCGCCGACATCGCCGGACAAAAGGATAACGTCACCGCCACTCAGACGGGCGCCGATCGCCACGGCAAGGCGCGCCGTAGCATCGGCAGAAGGCAGAAGAATTTCGGCAGTTTTTTCCATGCGCGGAGATTACCCAAGGGGCGGTTCTCCGCAACCGCTATTCCCAGTCAGACGTCAGGCTTGTTCCAGCGAATTATCGTTAGGCCCTGCGATAAGCACCCTTCGGGCGTCCTGCCGAAATCTGACAACCGTCGCGCCAGCAGACAAGGGTGTCACAGTCGCAATCAAACGACCGAACCGCCGTCCTGTCAGTTCGCAGTCCCATTCAGCGCGCGAGTCAAAGCTGGCTGTAAAATCGCGTAGATCAGACCAGAACGGTGTCGGGTCGCATTTTTTTCGCAGGGCCTTGACCACGTCCAGCACAGTCAGTGCCTCAAGTCCGCCATCCGGATCAAGGTTCCAAAGTTGACGATAGGACAGGTTCGAAAACACCGTGCGCCCAGCATTGTCAAAGACGATCAGACCATCCGCATCGGCATCCATGACGGCCTGGGTCATCTCCAGCTCGGCGCGGAATTTGCGGGTCAATGACACCTCGGCGCTGATGTCTTCCAGCAGAAAAGCCACCGCGCCATCAGGATGCGGACGGCCGGTGATGCGGTAGGTCAAACCACCAGGCAACGTCCACGTTTCGCGAAACCTGTCTTTCTGCGCGTCACTGATCAAACGTTCCAGATTTTGCCGCCAATCCACATACCGTTTGGGTTCCGGCATAATCCGGAGTTCGCGCAATTGGTCAAAGAAAGTCGTGATGGTGGGCCTGTTTGACAGAAACTCTGCCGAAAGCTCGGTCAGATCCAAAAGCGCCGGATTGAACAGAACCAGCTGGCTTTTCCGGTCAAAGATCGCAATCCCGGTGGGTAGGTAGGCAAAGGTTTTTGCCAGCGTCTGCACAAAGTTTCTCTGCGCATCCTCGGCCCGCATCAATGCGCTGATTTCCTGCGCAAAGAATATGTTTCCAGAGTCGAGCTCGCGGCTATGCACCTCGTACCATTCATCTGCCTGCGAGGCGTTGGAAAACAAACGGTATCGGCGCGATGACTGGATGGTGTTCTTTCCCGACGGTACATCAAAGGGTTGTTCGTCGCCCGATCGTTCAACAAGACTTTGAAAATGCTTGTTGCACCAATTCACCGTTCCATCCTGATCCGTCTTCCAGATCGGCATGGAAACCGCATCGGTCACGCGCATCAGAAAGGCCAGTTTGCTTTGGCTAAGTTCAAGCAAAAGACGCTGGCCGTTGTCCTTATCAAGGCCGGTCAACGAAATGCGATGCCCCCGCCTGTTCGGAACAATCCGTAGGGCAAGGGCATCGACACGCGTAGATGCGAACGTGCGTGTTTCACTAGGTAAAGTAACGGGCAGATCCGGAATAAGGTTAGCCAGAACCTCTCGGACATCGGCCCATCCCTTGGCCCCCTGAACGCCACCAAGCTGCAAAAGGCGCGTTCCGATGTCGCTGGAGTCGATGACAAAGCCATTGCGGATCAGAAATAACGGCTCGCTCGACCGTTTCCGATTTGCACTGTGTCGCCTGAACAGGATGCATGCAGCAACGCAGGTGATCAGCGCCCCTAAAATCAGGGCGAAAACCACCGGCTGAAGCGCAACAATCTGGACCATCCGCATTTTCCTTTAGACAAGGAAAACACTAATGAACAAATGCTTAAGATTTTGTTAAATGCTTGATTACAATCAGCTTCTAAATTGCTGGTTCTCGCCCAAGGGACCGCGGGCGCTGTCGGGATCAACCGTGATTGCGGAAGACGGCCAAACAACCTCGACAATGGCGCCCTGCCCCGATGCCGATTGCATCGCGCTATGCATATCACCACCGCCATTGGCAAAACTCAGCGATGCACCTGTTCGTTCAAGCAGGGTCTTGGCGATGAAAAGGCCGAGACCCATGCCCTCATATCCGGGGCGGTCTTTTCTATCGCGCTCGGATCTTCTGCGCCGGACAAACGGGTCACCGATCCGACCGATCAAATGGGGCGGAAACCCGCGACCATCATCAATAATCCGGATCGAGATTTGATCCGCGCTCCACGACACCTCGACCCAGATAGTGCTTCGCGCAAAGTCGACGGCATTTTGGATAAGGTTACGCAGGCCGTGAATGACCTCGGGTTTTCTACGGATATCTGGTTCGTCTACGTCTACGTCCTCGACGGATCCGAGAACTATAATATCGATCTCTTTCCCGCGATCTTGATGGGGTTCGGCTGCCTCGCGGATCACTTCTGACAGGGGGGCAAATCGGAGCTGCAAGTCATCCTTACCGGCACGCCCCATGGAACGCAGAATATCGCGACAGCGGTCTGCCTGTTCGCGGATTAGACGCGCATCATCCTGAAGTTCATCACGGCCCTCAAGCTCTTCTATCAACTCGGAGGAGGTCAGTTTGATGGTGGCCAAAGGCGTACCCAGTTCATGTGCCGCAGCGGCCACGACACCGCCGAGGTCATTCAGCTTCTGCGTCCGCTCAAGCGCCATTTGGGTGGCAGTCAAAGCATCGGACATATTGTGCATCTCACTGACCGAGCGGTGGGCGTAGACCGAAATGAATACCTGCGCGATTGTGATAGCGACCCATTGGCCGAACACAAACAAATCGGGAATACGCAGTTCGACCCCGTCCTTTGTGACCAGCGGCAAGTGGAAAAACACCAACCCAGTCACCAGCAAAAACGCAAATACGTTCAGGATCACAGTAGACCGCACCGTCAAAACTGCCGCCGAAACCGTGACTGGCGCAACCACCAGCAGCGAGAACGGATTGCTAAGACCGCCCGTCAGGAACAAAAGGAATGCAAGCTGGAAGACATCGAACAAAACCATCAACAGGTTTTCGAACTCGGTCAGGCGCTTGTTTTCCGGAAAGATGAAACTGGCAATCAGGTTACCCACAACCGACACACCGACGGCCAGAATGCACAGACCCGTTTCCAGATCCAGATCATAAAGCCATGTGCCAATGACAATTGCAGCCAACTGGCCCGCAATCGCAAACCACCGCAGAATGATCATCGTCCGAAGGCGGATCCAGTTTGACCAACGGCTTTCGTTAAAAATCCCGTTATCGACGTCGTCTGTCGCGTTTTGCGCCATTGTGCCCCCTTGTCCAGGCTTCCTAAATTGATAGGTGGCCTATCAATGATGCGCAATTGTTCCCGCACCCTACCAAAGGACCGAGCCATGCAAAAACTTGTCGTTGCCGCTGCCTGCACTGCCATTGCCGGAATGATCGGCGGGCTTTGGTATGTCACAGGGCCCGGTGCCGGGGGCGATCAGTTTGCCGATTGCAGAACGTCGCGCGTGGCTGGAAACGGCGCTTTGGGGGGTGAATTCAACCTAACCGATCATCGCGGCATGAGCGTGACTGATAAGGATGTTTTCACAAAACCGGCCCTTTTGTATTACGGCTATACATTCTGCCCCGACATCTGCCCCTTCGATATGGCACGAAATGCCGATGCAATCGATGTTCTGGCGGAAATGGGATACGATGTGGCTCCTCTTTTCGTCTCGGTTGACCCACGCCGTGATACGCAAGAGGTGCTGGCCGATTACGTGGACATGATGCACCCCGATCTGATCGCAATGACAGGGACGGAAGAGCAAGTAAAACAAGCGGCTGAGGCCTTTCGCGTCTACTATCGTGTGCCTGAAACCGACGATGACAGCTATCTCGTGGACCACATGACATTCACCTACCTCGTGCTGCCGGAACATGGTTTCGTTGATTTCTTCCGCCGCGACCTAAGTCCTGAACAGATAGCCAAACAGACCGCCTGTTTTATTGACGCTGCTTGAAAGTTTGACCGACTTTAAAAGGCAAGTTAACAATTTAGGCATGGGGATAAGGGAGATCACGGTGAGCGAGCAAACTTTGGAAGCCTTGGGGGATGACCGCTCTTTACTGTTGGTCGACGATGACGAACCTTTTCTGAAGCGCCTTGCCAAAGCGATGGAGAAACGCGGTTTCGAAGTCGAGACAGCAGGTTCTGTTGCAGCCGGGACAGCAATAGCCACGGCGCGCCCACCGGCCTATGCCGTGGTTGACCTGCGGCTTACGGACGGCAACGGGTTGGACGTGGTTGAAACGCTGCGTGAAAAGCGCCCCGATTGTCGGGTGGTTGTCCTGACAGGCTACGGTGCAATTGCGACGGCGGTGGCCGCCGTGAAAATCGGCGCGACCGACTATCTGTCCAAGCCCGCCGATGCGACCGACATCACAAATGCGCTTTTGGCGACTGGCGATGACCTGCCGCCACCGCCTGAAAACCCCATGAGCGCGGATCGCGTGCGTTGGGAACATATCCAGCGGGTATATGAGCTATGCGATCGGAACGTGTCTGAAACGGCGCGGCGTCTGAACATGCACCGCCGCACCCTGCAGCGTATTCTGGCGAAACGCTCGCCGCGTTAAATCAGAACAGCGACACCGCTTCGCGCGCCGAGACTGAGTTTTCGCTAAGGCGCTGCGATGCAAGCAGGTGCCATTCCAGTTTTTCCTGACCAAGCGCCTGCGCTTCTTGCAGCGACGCATGAACCTGCTTGGCCTGCTTGCCGGTCAGGGTCAAAGCCTCGACCAGTTCCGCCCGCACTTGGCGGATGGCTTCAACGCGGTTTGCGTATTCAGTCTCGGAAATGCGGCCTTCTTTACGGGCTTCTGCCAGTACCAAAAGCTCCATGCTTTGCTGTTCAATCAGATCGTCCAGATCAAGCTGCATCGCCGCTAGATCAGCCTCTGCTTTTTGCAGGCCACGACCAACGCCGTTATGCGACACAATCTCGACCCGTTTCTTTACGTTGGCTTTTCCCGTCGCGCGGCCGATCAGCCCGCCAACTGTTGCACCAACGACTGCCGAGCCTACGCATTTGTTAATACCTGCAGAAGCAATCGCAGCCGCGGCGCAGCCACCAATCGCGCCCATCGTCGCGCCTTGAACGGTTGATTGCCGGACCAGTTGTGCCGTCAGCTCGTTTAGGGCGATCGCCTGTTGTTGCAGATTTTCTTCGGGCGACAGCGTGCTTTCAGCCAGACTAAGCTGACCAACATCGTTTTTCGACACTTCGAAGGTTTTGGAAGACTGCGCGCAGCCACTTGTTATCACGAGCGCTGCGATACACGCAGCGACTTTGAATCCTGTACTCACTACCCTGGCCTCATCTGCCTATGTTCAGCCCCTATCGTTTGCGAACAATGGGGCCGTATTTTGTTTTTTGTTTACAATTCTTATGTTTGCACAATGCGATATGACTTGGAATTCTCGTGTGAGACCCCCTAGCACACTAGCTTTCTTGGCGTTGCTTTTTAGACGCAGGTCTGTTGACCCGATTGCGCTTACATCTGGGCGAGCAGCGCTTCGTGCCTTGCGACAAATTCCTCGCGCACCTCAACTGGCGGCCTGAGGGATATTTCCAATCCGGAAATCAGCGCAGGATCAGGGCGCCCGAAGAAGCGGTTCGCCTCGGATTCATCAAAACCCGCGATTTGCGTGGCTTCCATCCATGCGCTGACCTTGTCTGCCTTTTTGATCTGCGCCTTCAGCCGTTTCGGAGTGACTGCGGCCAATCCGAACCGAATGTGGATAGCCCCAGCCAGACGATCATCAAGAACGCCGTAATCAGGGCCAACCGCCGCTTTGACCGGCGAAATCATATCCCCAATTACGTATTCCGGCGCATCGTGCAAAAGCGCGGTCAAACGCGCTGCAACGCTACAACTTGGGTAAAGGCGCTGAAACAGCTTTTCGACAAGGATCGAATGTTCGGCGACCGAATAGGGAAAATCACCTTTGGTTTGGCCATTCCAACGGGCAACAAATGCAAGGCCGTGCGCGATATCTTCGATTTCGATATCGACAGGCGTCGGGTCCAAAAGGTCCAATCGGCGCCCCGACAACATTTTTTGCCATGCTCTTGGCTGTTTCGACATTCCCACTGCTCCGGACGTGACATTCTTGCCGTCTGGTTCGCACAGAGCCGCGGATCACGCAACGAACCAGATGCTAGAAGTTGCCGAAATAGGGAAACGGTGCTACCTGCCACTCCAAACTCGGATTAATGAATGGAGGCCGTTGTGGCCAACGATTACATCGTAAAAGACATCTCCTTGGCCGAATTCGGCCGTAAGGAACTGGATATCGCTGAAACAGAAATGCCGGGCCTGATGGCGCTGCGCGCGGAATACGGCGAAAGCAAACCCCTGAAGGGCGCGCGCATTGTTGGTTCGTTGCACATGACGATCCAGACAGCGGTTCTGATTGAAACACTGGTTGCGCTGGGCGCGGACGTGCGTTGGGCATCGTGCAACATCTTCTCGACCCAAGACCACGCAGCGGCGGCAATCGCGGCAGGCGGCACGCCCGTCTTCGCGATCAAGGGTCAGACGCTGGAAGAGCATTGGGACTATCTGGACAAGTCCTTCATGTTCCCTGAAGGCGCGAACATGATCCTCGACGACGGTGGCGACGCGACACTGTACGTCCTTCTGGGCGCACGCGCCGAAGCGGGTGAAGACATCATCCCCGTGCCGCAGTCCGAAGAAGAGGCCGTCATCAAAGCGCAGATCAAAAAGCGCATGGAACAGTCCCCGGGCTGGTTCACCAAAACACGCGACGCGATCAAAGGCGTTTCTGAGGAAACAACCACAGGCGTTCACCGCCTTTACGATCTGCACAAGAAAGGCCAGCTGCCCTTCCCCGCGATCAACGTGAACGACAGCGTCACCAAGTCGAAGTTCGACAACAAATACGGCTGTAAGGAATCGCTGGTCGACGGTATCCGCCGCGCAACCGACACAATGCTGGCCGGTAAGGTCGCGGTTGTTTGTGGTTACGGCGACGTTGGCAAAGGCTCTGCCGCATCGCTGGCAGGTGCAGGTGCCCGCGTGAAAGTAACAGAAGTCGACCCGATCTGCGCGCTTCAGGCCGCAATGGACGGTTTCGAAGTTACCGTTCTGGAAGACGTTGTTTCCACCGCTGACGTGTTCATCACAACAACCGGCAACAAGGACGTCATCCGCATCGAGCATATGCGCGAGATGAAGGACATGGCGATCGTCGGTAACATCGGCCACTTCGACAACGAAATTCAGGTCGCTGCGCTGAAGAACCACAAGTGGACCAACATCAAAGAGCAGGTCGACATGATCGAAATGCCCTCTGGTTCGCGCATCATTCTGCTGTCCGAGGGTCGTCTACTGAACCTTGGCAACGCCACAGGTCACCCGTCCTTCGTGATGTCCGCGTCCTTCACCAACCAGGTGCTGGCGCAGATCGAACTGTGGACCAACGGCGAAAGCTACAACAACGAAGTCTATATCCTGCCCAAGCATCTGGATGAAAAGGTCGCGCGCCTGCACCTGGATCGCATCGGCGTGAAGCTGACCAAGCTGAACAACGATCAGGCAGCCTACATCGGCGTTACGCCGGAAGGCCCCTTCAAGCCGGAACACTACCGCTACTAATCAGCGGAAACGCATTATCAGGAAAAGCCGTCAGTTTCGCACTGGCGGCTTTTTTATACCTTTCGACGTCAACACTTTTGGAAAACAAAATGTGTTGGGTCGATTTTACCTGTAGAATGGCAGATTTTTGCATGGTGGGAATTGTGATGTGTCTTTTCCCTTGTTTGGAGTGCAAACCGCGCCTTAGGTTCTTTGCAGACACCATTTTGGGGTGATCGCAATAAAAACCAGGGGACTGAATTATGGGTAAAAGAGACGAATTGATCGCGAAATATGCGGACGATCTGCGCGGCAAGTGCGGCATGGAACCGGATATGGACCTTCTGACCAAAGTCACAATCGGCTGCGGCCCGGCAATTTATAACGCCGATGCTTCCACAGTTGCGGGCTCTCAGCCGGCGGAACTGGAAACAGTGAAAACAAACTTCCTGATGAAAAAGCTGGGCCTGAAAGACAGCCCCGAACTGATGGACGCCATCAACTCGGTCATCGAGACATACGGCAAATCCGAGCGCAACAAGTACCGCGCCGTGATCTACTACATGCTGACCAAACATTTCGGCAAAGAAAGCGTCTACAGCTAAGCTAAACGCCTACTGGCTATTAAAAGGCGTCCTTCGGGGCGCCTTTTTTGTTGCGGCGGTTTTTAGATAATTGCCCGACGCTTAGCGCTTCGCGAAACACGATGTACATGCTACGTTCTATTCAGTTCGCCAGAAGGCCGATCTGACTGTTTCACGTGTTGTGTATGGGAGTGCACAGGGTGAGCAGGGGGCCGCCTTCTTGCGCGGTCCCCTGATACTATTTCCCGCCGGAATAGCCGCCCATCTGACAGACTTTTGCCCATTCGGCTTCTGTCACAGGCTGCACAGACAAACGTGATTGTTTGACCAATGCCATGTCTGCCAACTCTTCGGTTTCTTTGACCTGATCCAGCGTTACAGGCTTCGGAAAGGCGGCAACCGCTTTGATGTCGACGCATTCCCAGCGCGGATCATCGGCCTTGCTGTCTGGGTGGGCTTCGGCAATCACCTCGACCACACCAACAACGGCCTTTTCAGACTGGGAATGATAGAAAAAGCCCAGATCGCCGACCGACATCTCGCGCATGAAGTTGCGCGCCTGATAATTGCGCACGCCGTCCCACTCTTCGCCTTCGTCACCTTTGGCGACCTGCTGGTCCCATGACCATGTGGACGGCTCGGATTTGAACAGCCAGTAGCGCATCAGCCGATGACCTTTTTCCATTCAACCAGTTCGACCGACGCGAACAGCCCAGCCTTTGCATAGGGGTCGTTTGCCGCCCATGCCTCGGCCGCAGCCATGTCTTCGACGTCCAGAATAACCAGCGATCCGGCCATGTCGCCGTCTACGATCAACGGGCCCGCCTGCGCGACCACGCCTGTGTCCTTGATATAACCAAGATGCGCTTCGCGGTTGTCTTTGCGAACCTGAAGTGCGCCAGCCTTGTCTTTGGCAAAAAGTGCAACGAGCATTTATTCCTCCTTCAATGGGCGCGACAGCAGCTGGTTAAGCGCCTCGGGCACCGTGATATGTCCTTCGCAGATGGCATTGACCGTTGTGCAAATTGGCAGGTCGAGCCCTTCTTTCTGCGCAATGTCTGCCATTGCTTTGGCCGTGGCAACACCTTCGACGGTTGTCGTTTTGTCAAACTCGGTGCCTGCGCCCAGCGCCATGCCATAGCGATAGTTGCGCGACTGTTCGGAACAACAGGTCAGCGCCAGATCACCCAGACCGGATAGGCCCACCAGCGTCGTAGGATTGGCACCCATGCGTTCAGCCACGCGCTGCATTTCGGCAAAGCCACGAGTCATCAGGGCGGCACGTGCACTCACGCCAAGCTTTGCACCGATCACGATGCCACAGGCAACGGCAACAACGTTTTTAAGCGCACCACCAAGTTCGGCGCCGATCACATCCTTGCTGCGATAAATGCGCAGAACCGAGCAAGCCAGTTCGTTCTGAAGCTGTTCGCCCAGCGCCTCATCCGCGCAGGCAAGCGTCAGGGCTGTGGGCAGGCCCCTAGCAATATCGCTGGCAAAACTGGGACCGGTCAGAACGGCAGGAACGGCATCAGGTTTCTGGCGGGCGATCAACTGGGATGGGCCCGTGCCTGTTGTCAGGTCAATCCCCTTACAGCAGGCGACCACGCGCTGACCGGCCAACGGAGAGTCGATCCTATCCAATAATCCGGAAACGGTCTGCATGGGCACCGCGACCAACAATGTTTGGGACTGCGCCGCGACAGCCAGATCCGGCTTTATCGACAACCCATCAGGCAAAGTCGCATCGGGCAATTTCGGATTGACCCGCGTGCGCTCCATTTCGGCCAATGCATCTGGATTCCGCCCCCAAAGCTGCACATCGCGGCCTTCACGCGCCAATGCGATTGCCAGCGCCGTTCCGAACGCGCCTGCCCCCAGTACCGAAATCGTCATGCCTTCGCGCCCTTTTTCCCCGACCCCAACAAGGGCGATGCCGCTTTGTCCAAAGGCCACCGCGGACGTGCCGACAACGACATGTCATGCGTGACGCCTTTGGCGAACAACTCTTGCCCAGCGTAGGCGATCATCGCGGCATTGTCTGTGCAAAGCGCAAGAGGCGGCGCAATAAACGCGACGCCTTTTTCATCACACAGCGCCTGAAGTTTCTCGCGGATCGCGCCATTGGCGGCGACGCCACCGGCAATGGCAAACGCGGGCTTGGCAGGTGCCATATCAAGATAGACCTCTAGCGCGCGTCGCGTCTTTTCCGCCAACACGTCTCGCACGGCCGCCTGAAACCCTGCGCAGAGGTCAAAACGATCCTGTTCGTAAAGCCCGTCTTGTTCCTTAATCAGCTTATCGCGCTGGCGAAGCAATGCGGTCTTCAGACCGGAAAACGACATATCGCAACCCTCTTGATCCAGCAGGGGCCGTGGCAGTCTAAAGCGTTTTTCGTCACCTGTACGGGCGTTCTGTTCAACCGAAGGACCACCCGGTTGCGGTAGCCCGAGAAGCCGCGCGGTTTTGTCGAATGCCTCGCCCGGGGCATCGTCGATTGTGCCCCCGAGACGTTGAAACTCTTCCACCGATTTGACGATCAGAAACTGGCAATGGCCACCGGACACCAGCAGCATCAGATAAGGGAATTCCAGGCCATCGGTCAGACGCGGCGTCAGCGCGTGCCCCGCCAAATGGTTCACCCCGACAAGCGGCTTGCCGGACCCCGCCGACAACCCCTTGGCTGTCATCACACCCGACAGAACGCCGCCAATCAGACCCGGGCCTGATGTGACAGCGATGGCATCGATTTCGGACAACGACGTATCAGCGGCCTTCAGTGCCTCTGCCACCGCGATATCAAGTTTTTCGGCATGTGCGCGCGCCGCGATTTCGGGAACGACACCACCAAAAGCGGCATGCAACTCTGTTTGCCCCAGCACAATGGAAGACAGAATATCCCGCCCTCTGACAACCGCTGCTGCGGTGTCATCACAGCTGCTTTCGATCCCGAGCACTGTAAATGAAGGTTGATCCATGGGTCCTTCCCATTGCGCGACGCCAGCCTTGCAGGTAGCACCTGAAGCAACGCCTCACAATCCCGGCAGGTTCATGTCCACACCCCGCGCCATAATTTTGATGACCCGACCCGAGCCCGCCGCGCGCGAATTCATCACGGATTTGGGCGATTTGATTGACGGAACAGATGTCATTTATGCACCGCTGATCGACATCACATTTACCGGCCCCCTGCCCGACCTGAATGGGATCAACGGCCTGATCTTGTCGTCAAAGAACGGGGTCGCTGCGTGGAAACACTTGGGCGGGCCCGTTCTGGAAACCTGTTACACCGTCGGCGATGCCACACGTGATGCGGCCGCTGAACTGGGGTTCAATCCCGTATCTGCGTCGGGCGCGGCCAAGGATTTGGTCGATCACATCATCGCCGACCAGCCCAAAGCCCCTTTGCTGCATGTTCATGGGACGCACACGCGCGGCGCGATCGCCCAGACGCTGTCCCAACATGGGATAGAAACGCAGCAAGCCGTGATTTACGATCAGCCTCTTTTGCCACTGAGTCCCGAAGCTGTTCAGGCATTGGCAGGCGATATTCCCGTGATTGTGCCACTTTTTTCACCCAGAACAGCCCAGCAATTTATTGCCCAAGGTCCGTTCAAGGCAAAAATTTACGTCGCAGCAATGAGTGAATCTGTCGCTAAGCCATTAGAGAACAATGATTTTAGTGGCGTAGTGATTGCCGACAAACCCAATTCCCCTAGCATGATGAAGGCGGTAGCGCGACTATTGGCGCAGGTGCAGATGCTTGAGGGTCGCCCGACGGGGCACTAAGTTATCAACGCGCTCGGCATTCATCTGCCCATGGATTCGAAAGGTACCTACGCGTGGCCAAAGCAACGACCCCAAGAAAAACCACACGAACCACCAAGGCACGTACAACCAAGCCACGCTCAACCGCAGCGAAAACCACTGCAGCGGCCCAAAAGGCAACAGCTGAGGCCGAAGAGGTTGTAAAGGACGCGGTAGAGGCTGTTGAGCAGATGGAAAAGTCTGCCACCGAGGAAACGAAATCCGAGGCCCCTTCCGAGACAGCAGACGCAAGCGTGCCCAAGGACAAAGCCGAAGACGCTGCTGTAAGCGAAGATACCGCTGACACAGCGCCCGCATCTGACGATCAAGCCGTTAAGGCGGAAGACAACACCGTTAGCGCTTCTGACGATAGCACCACCAAGGACGATTCCGAAACCAGCGAAAGCCCGACGGAAACGACGCCTGAACCTGTCGAAGAAGTTGAACAGCCCTCGGATGAGCCCAAAGACGCCGCGCCTACACCTGCACCGGTCATCAAAGAAACGATCGTTGAGCGGAAAGCGGGCTTTTTCCCGATGCTTTTGGGCGGCGTCGCCGCTGCGGTGGCTGGCTTTGGACTGTCGCAGTACCTTGGGCCAAACGGCTGGCCGTTTAGCGATGGCGCAGGGTTCGAAGCCGAGATTTCTGAGAAATTGTCCGATCAGGAACAGCAAATCAACGCACTCGAAAGCCAACTGGCCGACCTAGCGCCGCGTTTTGACGGTGTTGACGGGGGCTTTGCTGAAATTCAGACGTCACTTGGCGATATCGCAGGCCAAGCTGACGCTCTTGAGACGACACTCGTTGCAACTGATGCGCAGATATCGGCCCTATCCGAGCGCATGGTCGAACTTGAAAAACGGCCCATGGAAGCGGCTGTTTCGCCGGCAACCATTGCGGCCTATCAAGCCGAACTTGATAAACTTGTTGCGTCCGTTGATGCCGAACGCGCTGAAATGGAAAAGCAGCGTCAGGAAGTGGCCGATCTTGCACAACGTGCGGTCGAAGCCGAACAAAGCGCCCAGCGCGAAGCTTTGGTATCCGACCTGAAAATCGCAACTGCTACTGTGATCGCGGACGTGAACGCAGGCAAACCTTTTGCAGCATCTCTGGAACCTTTGATCGCGTCGAACATTGTGTCTGTACCCGAGGGCCTGACTTCGGTCGCAGATACCGGAGTACCAACGCAATCCGATCTTTTGAACAGCTTCCCCATAGCCGCGCGACAGGCACTGGCAACAGCACGCGCCAGCGAAGACGACGGAACACGGCCCAGCCTGACATCCTATTTCGCGGCGCAGTTGGGCGCCCGTTCCGTGCAACCGCGTGAAGGCGATGACGCTGATGCGGTGCTGTCACGCGCAGAAGCCGCAGTCGCGAACGGCGATCTAGAAGCTGCCTTTAAGGAAATCGAAGGTCTTTCGGATGACGCAAAGGCAGACATGGCCGAATGGATGGCTGCCGCAAAAACCCGCTTTGACGCTGTATCTGCCATTCAGGCAATCAGCGCCGAATTGAATAAGGAATAAGGGTCACCACATGCTCTGGTCTTTGCTTAAAATCGTGATTTTCGTCACCATCGTGGCGGCCCTGACACTTGGCGCAAGCTATCTGATGGACTCTACCGGCGGTATTCAAGTGACGGTCGCCGGCGTCGAATACACCTTTGGCCCGCTGCAGTCGGTAATTGCTGCACTGGTCTTTCTGCTTGCCGCTTGGGTGCTTTTCAAACTGGTCGCATTGCTGGTCGCTGTTCTGCACTTCATTAACGGCGACGAAACAGCCATCTCGCGTTATTTCGACCGCAATCGCGAACGCAAAGGCTATGCCGCTCTGGCCGAGGGGCTGACAGCTCTGGCATCCGGCGAGGGTCGTCAGGCCATGGCCAAAGCCCAAAAAGCCGAGCGCTATTTGCACAAGCCCGAGTTAACTAACCTTCTGACCGCACAAGCCGCCGAAATGACGGGCGATCGCAAGAAAGCAGAGGACGTCTACAAACGTCTTCTAGAACATGACTCGACCCGCTTTGTTGGTATTCGCGGCGTGATGAAACAGCGTCTTGCCGATGGCGATACCGACACGGCGCTGAAATTGGCTGAACGTGCTTTTGCGATCAAACCCAAGCACGAAGAAATTCAGGACACCCTTCTGACCCTGCAAGCACAGGGTGGTGACTGGGCCGGTGCACGCAACACGCTGAATGCCAAACTGAAGCACGGCACATTGCCACGCGATGTCCACAAACGCCGCGATGCTGTTCTGGCGCTGTCTCAGGCAAAGGCAATTCTGGAAGACGGCAACTCCATCGAAGCCCGCGAGGCTGCAATCGCCGCGAACAAGAACTCCCCGGATCTTATTCCTGCTGCTGCGATGGCTGCACGTGGCTATATCGAAGACGGTCGCAAGAAACACGCCACGCGGCTTCTGAAAAAGACATGGAGCGTTCAGCCCCACCCCGACCTTGCCGCTGCTTTTGCTGAAATCGAGCCGGAAGAGACCCCGCAAGAACGCCTCAAAAGGTTCAATCTGCTTCTGAACGTGAACAGCGAACACCGCGAGGCGAAGCTGCTGAATGCTGAACTGCATCTTGCGGCCGAGGATTTCCCTGGCGCGCGGAAAGCACTTGGCGATCTTGCAGAAACAGAACCTGATGCACGTGTACTGACCATTATGGCAGCAATCGAACGGGGCGAAGGCGCAAATGACGCGATTGTTCGCGGCTGGCTGGCCAAAGCACTTGCCGCACCGCGTGGCCCGCAGTGGGTTTGCGACAACTGTTCGAATATTCAGGCGGAATGGGCACCGGTTTGCGGCAACTGCGGTGCGTTCGATACCCTAAGCTGGAAAACGCCACCGAAAAACGAAGGTGCGATGCCCGTCGGTGCCGAAATGCTTCCGCTTTTGGTTGGGCAACCGGATATTCAAGAAGCTTCTGAAAATCCTTTGGTAGATCCTGAACAGCAAAAGCTGGATGAAGAAGTGTTGGAAGTTATCGCCACACCGGACGCGGAAGCAGATACCACGTCGGACAAGCTTCACTAAAAACCAATAAGTCCAATAAACCGCGCCGAAATACGGCGCGGTTTATTGAGTAATAACAATGTGAAAAGTGATTCTATCGTTAGTTAAACTGAGTGCAAACTTTAGATATATTTTTATCTAAATATGTTCCCTTGTATATTCACAAGCCACTGAAACCCAATTCCTTTTTGCACTTGGCAAAATCTGTCCTAACTGGAATTTGTGACTTCCTGCATACCACCCAAAATGGTAGGGATGTAGGGACGGGTACGCCTAAACCTGTCTGGGGGAATTTTTTAGTGTTTGATCAAACCAACACTGTTACACCACATATTGTTTCGAATTCTGGCGTTTTTCGTCAAAAATCTGAGGCAAACTCTCTTAGTCTGTTTTGGCCATTCAAGAGAATATTCGATATTATACTGTCATTGTCACTTTTTCCGATTGTTGTCGTCGTCGGCTTTGCGCTTCTTTTCCTGAATCCCTTTTTGAATCAGGGTCCTCTTTTGTACTTTCAAACTCGTATGGGAAAAGACTGCCGTGCATTCCGCTTAATGAAGTTTCGCACAATGCGTTGCTCCTCTAAAGTCTCGCGAAGTGCTAATGATCCGTTGGAGAAACATCGCATAACTCCATTGGGCCATTTTCTTCGAAAAACACGTATCGACGAATTACCACAGATCTTTAACGTTCTCATCGGTGACATGAGCCTGATCGGACCTCGACCAGATTATTTTCACCATGCACGTCGGTTTGTAAGAACCATCCCGGGTTATCGGGAGCGCCACGCAGTTCGCCCGGGTATCAGCGGTCTGGCGCAGATTCAGCTAGGATACATTGAGGGCCACGATGCAACGGTGAGAAAGGTTCAATCCGACCTTGGTTACATTGAGACTGCCAATTTCAAATTAGATTTGTGGATTTTCTGGAACACCGTTCTAACGGTTGTGTTCCGTCGCGGGTGTTAGCACGTTCCGAGGTGGCCAGTTTGACTACTTTAAATATCGGTAAAGTTGCCTGCTTATCCCATTTGTGGCAATGATCGCCACAAAACTGCCTGGCTGGAAGATATGCTCGAAAAAGTTAAAACCAATACAAAAATGCTTGCAGGAGCACATTCTTCCACATCAGCCGAGAATGATGAGATCGACCTAGTCGAGCTTTTTACAGCTCTTTGGCGCGGCAAATGGCTGATCTTAGCTGTAGCCGTTTTGTTCGTAGCAGTTGGTGGCTTCTATGCATTTCGCATGGCAGTGCCCAAATACACGTCGACTGCAAGCATTGCCCTGCAGCTGAACGTTGAGACATTTGTGGATATCGAGAGTGTTGTTTCTGGAGTCTCAAAGGAAGACACCAGCATGAACACAGAGCTGCATGTGATCCGTTCAAGAGGCCTGATTGAGAAGCTGGTTAACAAATTGAACTTGGTTGATGATCCTGAGTTCAATGAAGCATTGAGACCAGAAGCAAGGTTTTCGCTTGGACGTCTTTTGGGGTCTATAAGTGCTTTAACGAGCGGAAACGAAGACCGGAAACCGTCTAACTCCGAGCTCACTTCTACCGTTACAGCTGCTCGAGAGGCGATCTCGGCGGTGCTCGTAAGGAACACGTATATCTTTGATATCTCTGCGACGACAACCGACCCCGAAAAATCCAAACTAATCGCAAATACGCTGGCCGATTTGTATATTGCGGACCAGGTTGAAACAAAATTTCAGGCCACCGAACAGGCGGTTACCTGGTTGTCGGAGAAAGTGACCGAACTTGAAATCGAAATTCGGAAACAAGAAAACGACATTAAGGTTCTACGGTCGAACACAGAACTGATGGGCGAAGAAAGCCTTCAGGCTTTGAACCGTCAGTTGATCGATGTACGGGATCGACTGAATGAGACACGAGCGGACCTTGCCCTAAGCGAAACGCGTCTTGGTAAGATTGATGAATTTCGGCAGTCAGATAATCTGGAAGCCTTGGTAAATTTGTTGGGCGACCCAACCCTTAGACGTATTTACAGCCAACTCGGCACGGCAGACAGCTCGTCAAATAAACTTTTCGATGATCGCCTTTCGCTTTTGGCTGCACGTGAACAGACTGCAGTGGCTCGGCTGGAGCAGCAAATTGTAGCTCTGCAAGACGCAGTAGAGCGCCAGCAAAGATCAATTGAAGTTCAGTCAGCAGATTTTGTTCAGCTTCAAGAGCTTGAGCGCCAGATCGAAGCGACAAAAATCTTGTATGAAACATTTCTGACGCGACTAAAAGAAACAACAGTGCAACGCGGCCTTCAACAAGCAGACAGTCGTGTGTTGTCAGAAGCGCTCCTTGGTCGTTATGTCGAACCTAAGAAACCACTCATTTTGATGTTGTCGGCTATTCTTGGCGTCATGATTGGCTCGGGCATTGTTCTTCTCAAGCAGTTTGTGCATTCCGGCTTTCGTACTGCTGAAGAGCTGGAGCAATATGCGGAATTGCCTATCTTGGGTCAAATTCCCAAAATGGAGTTCTCCAAGCGCGATCAACTCATCGATTACTTGAACACCAAGTCCACTTCAGCAGCCTCAGAAGCGGTCAGGAACCTACGTACATCCGTTTTGCTTTCAAACATCGACGCACCTCCAAAAGTGATTATGTCGACGTCGTCTGTCCCGGGCGAAGGCAAGACCACGCAGGCGATCTCTCTGGCGCACAATTTAGCCGGAATGGACAAGAAGGTACTTTTGATTGAGGGCGACATCCGTCGCCGTACCTTCAATGAGTATTTCGATGGCTCAGGGAAACGAGGCGGCATTCTTTCTGCCATGACCGGCAATGCCAAACTTGAAGATCTTATCATCAGGGATTCACGGATGAATGTGGATATCTTGATGGGTGAGAAATCTTCAGTAAATGCGGCAGATATTTTTGCGTCAGAAAAATTTAAACATTTTATTGATGATGTTCGAAGCCGCTATGACATCGTTATCATCGATACCCCGCCGGTTTTGGTTGTTCCGGATGCTCGCCTGATCGGTCAATTCGTAGATGCGATCATCTTCACAGTAGCATGGGACCGGACGACCAAAGCGCAAATCGCCGAGTCTATCCGGCAATTTGCGACAGCAAATCTGTCTTTGACCGGGCTTGTTATGTCACAAATCGATCCGAAGGGCATGCGCCGTTATGGCTATGGCGGGCGTTATGGCGCCTATGCTGCTTATGGAGAAGGTTACTACGACACGTAATTACTTGTCGTAGTATTCGCGGAACCAGCCTACGAACCGGTCGATACCGTCCTTAAATGGGGTTTGAGGGCGGTATCCTGTTAGATGCTGCAAGAGGCTCGCATCCGCCCAAGTCGCAGGTACATCGCCCATTTGCATCGGCATGTAATTGCGGATCGCCTTTTTATCCAATGACTCTTCGATCGCATCCACGAAATCCAGAAGCCGTACTTTCTCCGAATTGCCGATGTTCACCACGCGGAATGGCGCGACCGGTGAAATGCTGTCGAAAGCGGGAACATCCGTGCGTTGGTCTGGCATTTCCGGGGCCGCGTCGATCAGCAATCTGATCGCGCGCACCAGATCGTCGACGTAGGTAAAGTCACGGTACATGTCACCGTGATTGTAGATATCAATCGGACGATCTTCGAGGATTGCATCCACAAATTTATAGAGCGCAAGGTCGGGACGACCCCATGGTCCATAAACTGTGAAGAAACGGAACATGGTTGTCGGCAGATCCCAAAGGTGCGCGTAGGAATGCGCCATCGACTCGTTGGCCTTTTTGGTCGCAGCATAGATCGTCAGCTGCGTGTCGGCCTTTTCGGTTTCGGTGAAGGGCATAACCTCGTTCGCGCCATAAACCGACGACGTCGAAGCCATCAGCAAATGCTGCACTTTAAGCCTACGAGCTGCATCCATGATGTTGAACGTGCCGATCACATTCGAATCCAGATAAGCCCGCGGATTTTCAAGACTGTACCGAACGCCGGCCTGAGCCGCCAAATGCACGATCACATCGGGTTGGAAATTATCAATGGTTTTGTCCACCAGTTCCTGATCTTCCAGCATCCCTTCGGTGGCTGAAAAATTGCCATTCTGCAGGAGCATTGCATGACGTCGCTGTTTCAGCGCTACGTCATAGTAATCCGTCATCCCGTCATAGCCATGAACGACGAAGCCCTCTGAAAGCAAAAGCTTAGCGAGATGAAAACCGATAAATCCGGCCGTTCCTGTTATGAAAACTCTGGTCATTATTCCGATTTCCAATGCCGCTGAGATCAAACAAAACGAGGTGCGCTTTGATTTGCCGTCGGGCTAGCAGGTAAGCCCCTTGGACACAAGTTTGACCCAAAATGATTCACCTAACGCAACATGGGTTTTGAATAGCACCGGTCATATTCTTTCGGCATGATTTCAAATGTCCAAAATTATCCCGAAAATAGGAACAATTCCGCTTTTTCAGCTTAGTTTCACAAATTTTTGCTGGCTTGAGTTGTACCGTTCGCCTATGAATATACCAAACCACAAAGCTTTTTTTGGAGTGCTTGAAATGAAACTTGGCAACTACCTGGCAGCAGCCTTGATCGCATCTTCTGCAACATCTGCATTCGCCGGTGGCGAAAGCACAGCAATGGAAGTCGCAATCGCGTCCGACGCATGCAACGGCGGTGTTATCACATCTGCAGAATTCCTGCCGAACGGTGAAGTAGGCGTCACATGTGCGGAAGAAGTTGCAGCAAAAGGCAGCCTGAACGGCGGTGGTGCCGGTGTAGTAATCGGCGGCCTTGTTCTGGGTGCTCTGCTTCTGGGTGGCGGCGACTCCAGCTCCAGCAGCGGCACAAACTAATCACTTCTTCAGAAGTGTGGGTTAAAAAGCGCGCCCTTCGGCGCGCTTTTATTTTGCGCGATCAACTTTGCACAAACGTCACTGTCCCATCGACCGAGATCAGACCAGCCGTTAATCTGCCTGTCGCAAATGCACCCGTATCAAGGGAAATACGCCCCTTTTCGCAGGATGGTTGATCAAAGATCGTGTGCCCATGCGCAATCCACACCCCATCGGTGCGTTCATTGACGAAGAACTCTCGATGGCCCCAGATCAGATGGCGCTGCTTTTGCTCATCAATTGATTTGGCAGGATCTGCGCCCGCATGGACAACAACGATATTTCCAGACGCATGAATAACAGGAAGCTCTTCGATCCAGCTCGCAAGACCTTCGCCCAGCGCGTCGTACATTTTGTTCTGCGCTTCAAAAAGCTTCATACCGCCAGACATTTCAGTCAGGCCGTTCACACCGATTTCCGCAAGCGTCTGCAGCCCACCATTCCGGACCCAGCGGCGCCCCTTTTCATCAGGGTCTGACAGGAAATCCAGCATCATCGCTTCGTGGTTTCCTTTAAGGCAGATGATGTCGTCACGTTCGGACAAAAAGCGAAGAACCTCGACGCTGCTTGGGCCGCGATCAATGTAATCACCAACACAAACAACTTGGTAACCATCAGGAATTTGCGCCAGAAGGTTCCGCAGAAGATCTAGTCTGCCATGAATATCGCCGATAACAGCAAGCGGCGTTTCGGGCTTAGGTGGCGTCAAAGACCAGTCCATTGATACCGGCTTGGGTCCCTTACCGAACAAACGGGACAACAAAGACTTTTTCTTCATATTCTTATGGCTCCGGCCGCCTTTGGGTAACCTGTGTTTTATCGTGAAAACACCCGTAAACAGGGGCTTTCCACATCCCTTTCTACATACTGTTGTTGCCGTTTGACCACAATTTGGAATCCTGCTTTTGTATGGTATCCGCTAGGGTCAAATCTGGTTCGGTAATGGCCTAAACCAAATCCTAAATAAGCCATGGGGGGCTTTCGATTGAACCGCGTTTCGTGCATTGCAGGCGTTCTAATGGGCGCGGCGTCAGCCGGTTATGCGACCGAGCTGAAAACTGGGTATAACTCGTACGGGTTTCCCGGCCTGATCGAAATGCCTGCGGCCCATAGCCTGCCCGACGCCGAGCTTTCGTTCTCGACAAGCCATTTCGCTGGACAAACCAGAAGCACACTAACCTTTCAGGTCACTCCCCGTTTGTCAGCGAGTTTCAGGTATTCGCGCCAAATGGATTTACCCGGAGGCGATGGTGCCACATACACCAACTATGACCGTAGTTTCTCGATCCACTACCGATTGATGGACGAAGGCAAATACCGTCCAGCGCTGGCGTTTGGGTTGAACGATTTTCTAGGCACCGGCATTTACCGATCCGAGTACCTGGTAGTATCAAAAACACTAACGAACCAACTGCGTGCCACAGCGGGAATCGGCTGGGGACGGCTGGGCACCGCGAACAATTTCAAAAACCCGCTGAGCCTTCTGGACGAGCGCTTTGAGGACCGCGGTTCGCGTGATGGTAACCTGGGCGGTGAAGTCGAATTCGACCAGATTTTCCAAGGTGACGCAGGCCTGTTCGGTGGCATTGAATATCAGCTAAACGACAAGCTTAGCTTTGCTGTCGAACTGTCTTCCGATGGGTACCCTCTGGAAAGTACAACTGCCTTTGATCTGAAGTCTCAGGTGAACTACGGAGTCACCTACACGCCGCGTCCCGGCGTGCATCTAAGCGCGCATTATCTGTACGGGTCACAATTCGGTGCACAGATCACCTTTGCGGTCGATCCGAAGACGCCGAAGGCACCCAGCGGCCTCGAGGGCACACCGCCAGCGATTTCGCCCGCATCAGCCGTAGCTTTGGGTTGGGGAACCGAAGTTGCCCGATCAAATGTGCGTCTACTAACAAAGCGCCGCCTTAGTGCGACCGGCATCACGCTGCACGCGCTTGATATTCGCGGCGCAACAGCCACGGTTGAAATCGAGAACGACACATATCGCGCCCTTCCTCAGGCAATCGGGCGAACGGCGCGGGTGCTGACCGGAACGATCCCGAGTTCAGTGGACACGTTCGTGATTGTGCCCGTCGTAAACGGCGCTCCTACCACGCGGGTCACCAGCCGCAGGGCAGATATGGAAAGCCTTGCGCACGATCTGGATAACGTTTGGCTAAGCTATGCCCGCGCTGACATCGCGCCAGAGTCCACATCGATTGAGCCGCTGGAAGAGTTCTATCCCAAGCTCGACTTGGGCTTTGGGCCCTACATCACGACCAGCCTTTTCGATCCGGATGCACCTATCCGCGCCGATCTTGGCGTCGAAGCACGTGCAACCTATCGGCCTGCGCCGGGATTTTTGCTAAAAGGGCGCGTCCGGAAGACGCTTCTGGGAAACAAGAATGAATCAACGCGTGAATCGGATTCGGTCATCCAGCGTGTTCGCTCAGACACCAACCTGTACGAAAAGGAAGGCGATCCCTCCATTCCGGAACTGACCGCCGCGTATTTCTTCAGGCCATCTGACAACGTCTATGGACGTGTGACCGTCGGATATCTTGAGCCCCAATATGCCGGTGTTTCGGGCGAGCTTTTGTGGAAACCCGTCGACAGCAATCTTGCGCTTGGGTTTGAGCTGAACCACGTGAAACAACGCGAGTTCGATCAGCTTTTCGGATTCCGCGAATACGAAGTCACAACCGGTCACGCATCGCTGTACTACGACTTTGACAACGGGTTTGCGACGCAGATTGATGCGGGCCGTTATCTTGCCGGTGACTGGGGTGCCACACTGGCAGTCGACCGCACATTCGAAAACGGGTGGAGCATCGGTGCCTTCGCCACCCTGACCGATATTCCCTTTGAAGACTTCGGCGAAGGCTCTTTTGATAAGGGTATCCGTCTTAGCGTACCGATGTCGTGGATCACCGGCAAACCGACCAAGCAGACATATTCGACCGTCCTACGCTCGCTTACACGGGATGGTGGCGCGCGTTTGAATGTATCGGATCGTTTGTATGAAACGGTGGCAGAAACCCACCGTCCTGATCTTCAGGAAAAGTGGGGGCGGTTCTGGCGATGAAATCTACCTTCGCAATTGTCATCGCCGCCCTGTCATTGTCTGCTTGCAGTGGCTTGCCCGCGCTACCGACGCGGGCGAAAGCCAGCAGCAAGGTCGTTGTGCTGAACACACAGAAGGCGGCCACACCCACGATCCGGGTCTTTCTTGAATCGCGCGGCGCGTCTGCGGTGTTGACCGCCGATAGCACCCTTGGTGCCGTCACAAACTGGACCGATGCCTCGGGTGTGTCTGTTGCGCTGAATCAGGGCCTTGTCGTCGAAACGCGGGGGTTGGGCGACGACATGATGTCATCCGACGTCTCGAATAGCCTGATGGCGCTCAAAGGCGCTTTTGGCGATGCATACTATGAACGTTTTCAAACCACTCTTGGTGGTGAGTTAGAGACTGAATTCCGGGCATTCCAATGTCAGGTTTCGGACCGATCTGCCACCACGATTAAAATCAGCTCAAACACCGTGCCGGTGACAAGAATTGTTGAAACTTGTTCCTCGATCGGGTTTTCCGTTTCCAATACCTACTGGCAAGGGGCCAACGGCACGCTCTGGCGGTCTCGCCAATGGATCAGCGAAGGTGTCGGGCACATGACAATCGAACGACAGCTGCAATAGGCCGCACGCTTTTAGAAGGAATGACCATGATACGCCTTTGGAAAACACTCGTACTTGGCACGTGTCTTGTGACCGCGGGCTGCGGTGTGACTTACACTTCCCCCACCGTAAAGAGCCAATCTGCAGGCGCAGAGGTTCGCGTTGTCGATCTGGATGCGCAAACCGTACTGGTCGCCAACCGCGAACCGTACACGCCTAGGGCGCTGCCAGTGGCGTTTTTCCAACAAGCAGGCGGTGGTCAACTGCGTGGCGCTGGCGCCTTGCCCGAAGCGCCATATGTGCCCAACGAAACACGCAAACCGCTTGAGCTGCGCATACCGCCGACGCCGCCGGTCGAAGCCTACCGTATCGGCGTAAGCGATGTTCTGTTGCTGGCAACGAAGTCCGGCGGCACAACAATCGAAGAACTCAGCGGCCTTTTGACGGCCCAAAACAAGCGGCAGGGTTATACCGTCCGTGACGACGGCTCGATCTCGATCCCTGATCTTGGTCAGGTGATGGTCGCTGGCCTGACACTGGAAGAAGCTGAAGCACGTGTTTTCCAAGCGCTGGTGGAAAACGGCATTGATCCGGCCTTCTCGCTTGAGGTCGCCGAGTTCAATTCGAAACGTGTTGTTGTTGGCGGTGCCGTCGGCAGCGCCAAAATCCTGCCCTTAACGCTGAACCCGATTGACCTGAGCGAAGCGCTGACTGCGTCCGGCGGTGTTCAGGTCAAGAACGAGGATTTTGCCTCGGTCCGTATTTACCGTGACGGCACGCTCTACCAGATTCCGCTGGAAACGTTCTTTGCCCGCCCCGATCTTCAAAAACTGAAGCTGCAAGATGGCGATGCTGTTTACGTCGACACGAACTACGATCTGGATCAGGCGCTTGCCTTCTATAACAGCCAGGTCGAAGTCATTCAGATGCGCCGACAAGCACGCAGCAACGCCTTGGCAGAACTACAGGCAGAGATAAGCATCCGCAGCAACGCCCTGAATGAACAGCGGTCAAACTTCCGAAGCCGTCTGGATCTGGGCGCGGAAAAACGTGACTACGTTTATCTGGCAGGCGAGGTTTCAAACCAAAGCCGCGTGGCCCTGCCCTTCGGCCAGCAGGCAACTTTGGCCGATGTGCTTTATGAAAAAGGCGGATTTAACGTAACAACGGGCGACCCGTCCGACATCTACGTTCTGCGTCCTTCCAGCAACCCTGCTGAATTCGGCGCGGTGACCGCATGGCATTTGGATGCAGGAAACGCGATCAACCTGACCCTGGCAACACGGTTCGAAATGCGCCCGAACGACATCATCTTTATTGAAGAACAACCGATCACATCGTGGAACCGAGCAATGCAGCAGTTCTTCCCGGTGCTGATCAACACGGCCCAGCGCGCAGCTTTGCAGCAATAAAAATGCGTTTATGCCTGCCCGATATTTTCTCGGGCAGGCATAAACCCGACTCACGAAATATCATCTACGCGTGAGCCAGCGTTCTTTAGTTTGCAATTAAATTCACTGACCAGAACAATCGGCCTCAAACAGGAGATCGAAAATGTTCCGGATAATTAGCGCCTTTCTATTTTCACTCGCGACAGCACCTGCCGTTCAGGCCGACCAGATCATCGTAGCGGGCGGCTGTTTTTGGTGCGTAGAGGCCGATTTTGAAAAGGTGACCGGAGTGTCGTCTGTCGTGTCAGGTTACACCGGAGGAGCAAAGGCAAACCCGAGCTACAAGGACGTTTCCGCTGATGGCTCTGGCCATTTTGAGGCCGTGAAAATCACCTATGATCCGGATATCGTGTCACGTCGAACGCTGTACGATATGTTCCTGCGTTCCATTGATCCGCTGGATGCCGGTGGCCAGTTTTGTGATCGCGGAGATAGTTATCGCACCGCGATATTTGTCAAAAACGATGCAGAAAAGGCCGATGCGATCGCAGCGTTGAAGGACGGTATGAAAGTCCTAGGACAGCAGATTGTGACGCCCGTTCTATCCGCCAAACCATTTTACAAGGCCGAGAAGTATCATCAGGACTACTACAAGAGTTCCGAAAAAACGCTGACACGGTTCGGATACATCACCCGTTCTGATGCCTACAAAAAATACCGTAGCGCCTGCGGACGTGATCAACGGGTTAAACAGGTCTGGGGATCAGACGCAGCCTTTACAGGCGGTTAAATCGCGCGTCTTCAATGTCTTTCAGGTCAGGGATCACATCAGCAGTGCCTTGACGTGTAACCATGATAGCGGCGGCCTTTGTTGCCAGATCAAGCGATTGCCGCATGGAAAATCCACGGTCCAAACCGGCGACCAGATACCCCGTGAACGTGTCCCCAGCACCCGTCGTGTCCACAGGATCGACCTGAATGGCGGGCACGTCGATCTGTTCGCCCTTGTCGGTTTCGTACCAACGACACCCCTTTGACCCAAGCGTCACGACGATATCTTTGACTGGCAGGTTTTCGGGACTTAGGCCTGTCGCCTCTTCTAATTGTGCTGCCTCGACCTCGTTCAGAACGAGCATGTCGATCAGGGGCATAACATCTTGAACGGCGTCAGCATCAAAGGGCGCTGCGGCATAAATAATGCGCATCCCGCGCAGCGACGCGGCCTCGGCGGCTTCGCGCTGTGCGTTAGTTTCGTTCTGGAACAGAAAGCTATCTTCGGCGGTGGCCTGGGCCAACGCGCCTGAAATCTCTTCCGGGTCCAGACAGGTGTTTGCACCGTGAAAGAGAAGAATGCTGTTCTCACCGTGATCGTCGACGGCAATCACCGCATGGCCGGATTCCCCTGAAACAGTGACGATTTCACGGGTATCAACGCCATATTCAGTCAGGCGATCAACCATCCAGTCACCACCATGCCCAACAGCGCCGATGTGGACCACCCGAGCCGCTGCGCGCGCCGACGCGACGGACATATTCGCACCCTTGCCACCCAGAAAACGGGTGAACGACGTCGATGCCAGCGTTTCGCCGGGTTCGGGAAGATGCGGCACACGGTACACCAGATCGGCGTTGATGGATCCGAGGTTGAAGACAGTCATGGATTTGGTCCCGTAAAATCTACGGGACCAAAGTGCATCACAATGTCAGGCAGTGCCAGCGATTAACCGACTTTGCAGGCGGCCAGAATGGCCATGTTCAGGATGTCGTTCGCTGTTGCCCCTGTCGAACACAGCTGGATCGACTGCCCAACACCAGCAAGGATCGGACCGATCACAGTCGCGCCGGCCATTTCTTGCACCAGCTTAACGCTGATCGATGCGCTGTGACGCGCAGGTACAACAAGGATGTTCGCCGGGCCAGTCAGACGCTGGAAGGGATAGGCCTCTTGCGCGCGGGAATTCAGCGCCACGTCGACGGTCATTTCGCCTTCGTATTCGAAATCAACGCCGCGACGGTCCAGCACGCTTGGGGCAAGGTGCATCTTTTCGGCGCGTTCGGACACCGGATACCCGAAGGTCGAGAACGATACGAACGCGACACGGGGTTCGAGGCCTAGGTGGCGTGCAACACCTGCAGCGCGCTCTGCGATGTTTGCCAGATCCTCCTCGTTCGGCCATTCATGGACCAGAGTATCCGAAATCAGAACGATGCGGCCTTTGTGCATCACGGCTGTTACACCTGCGGCACCGGTGTCGGCATCCGCGTCAAACACACGGTTGATACGTGACATAACGTGCGCAGATTTACGTGTAGCGCCCGTGACCAACGCATCGCCGTGGCCGTGGGCCAACATCAGGGACGAGAAGATGTGACGATCGCGTGCTGCCATCCGGTGCACGTCGGATTTGTCGATGCCCTTACGCTGAAGGCGCGAATAAAGAAGCTCTTTGTAGGAATCGAGGTGCTCTGTATTCGCCGCGTTGACGACCTCGATCTCATTCACGGCATCGCCCAGACCAGCCGCCTCAAGCTTTGCTTTCACGTCATCGACACGGCCAACAACCAAGGATTTACCGTAGCCGGACCGCTGGTAGGACACGGCCGCCCGCAGAACGCGCGGGTCGTCGCCTTCGGCAAAGATCATGCGGGCTTGGGCCGCGCGTGCGCGCGCGCTCAGACCCTGCAGGATCGAGGCCGTCGGATCGAGGCGCGTCTTTAGGTTCAGCTCGTAAGCATCCATATCGATGATCGGACGACGCGCGGCACCGGTATCCATACCGGCCTTCGCAACAGCGGGCGGAATGCGATAGATCAGACGCGGGTCAAACGGTGTCGGGATGATATAGTCGCGACCGAACTTCAGGGTCTTGCCGTAAGCAACCGCAACCTCATCCGGAACGTCTTCGCGTGCCAGCTGGGCCAGTGCATGGGCACAGGCGATCTTCATTTCGTCATTGATGGCGCGTGCGTGAATGTCCAGCGCACCACGGAACAGATAGGGGAAGCCCAGAACGTTGTTCACCTGGTTCGGGTAGTCGGAACGGCCGGTGGCCACGATCGCGTCAGGGCGAACTTCGTGCGCTTCTTCCGGCGTGATTTCCGGATCGGGGTTTGCCATCGCGAAGATAACGGGATTCGGCGCCATCGCCTCGACCATGGCCTGAGTCACGGCACCTTTGACCGAAACGCCAAGGAACACGTCCGCGCCTTTCATGGCCTCTTCCAAAGTGCGCAGTTCAGTGGTGATGGCATGGGCCGATTTCCACTGGTTCATGCCTTCGGTGCGACCCTGATAAATCACGCCCTTCGTGTCACAAACGATGCAGTTGTCGTGACGCGCGCCCATGCTTTTCAGCAATTCGATACAGGCGATCCCCGCAGCGCCCGCGCCGTTCAGAACGATCTTAACATCTTCGATCTTTTTGCCCGAGATATGCAGCGCGTTCAGCAGGCCTGCCGCACAGATAACCGCAGTGCCGTGCTGGTCATCGTGGAAGACAGGAATATCCATCTCTTCCTTCAGGCGCTGTTCGATGATGAAGCATTCCGGCGCCTTGATGTCTTCAAGGTTGATTCCACCAAACGTCGGGCCCATCAGCTTGACCGCTTTGCAGAATTCGTCCGGATCTTCAGTATCCAGTTCGATGTCGATCGAGTTCACATCGGCAAAGCGTTTGAACAGAACCGACTTACCTTCCATCACAGGCTTGCCGCCCAGCGCACCCAAATTACCAAGGCCAAGAACCGCTGTACCGTTGGAAATGACCGCAACAAGGTTGCCCTTGTTCGTATAATCATAAGCCAATTCAGGATTTTGCGCGATTTCTTCACACGGAACAGCCACACCCGGCGAATAGGCCAGCGACAAATCCCGCTGGGTTGTCATGGGTACGGTCGCTTGCACCTCCCACTTGCCGGGGGTCGGCTCGAGGTGGAAATTAAGCGCTTCTTCGCGGGTCAGTTTTGATTTCGACATGGCACTCTGGTTTTTTGCTGGAAATTCGGGTTTTACCCGAAGTTTGGCCGCCTTAATGTCATGCCAAATCCTCTGGGGGAAGGCTCGTGAGCGCTAACACTACTGCTGTCACGCCAATGATGGCGCAATATCTTGAAATAAAACAACAATATCCTGATGCTTTGTTGTTTTATCGCATGGGTGACTTTTACGAGCTGTTCTTCGACGATGCAGCAGCCGCTGCAGAGGCGCTTGATATCGCTCTGACAAAGCGTGGAAAGCACAACGGCGACGACATCCCGATGTGCGGCGTTCCAGTACATGCCGCCGAAGGTTATTTGCTGACGCTGATCCGGAAGGGGTTTCGCGTTGCCGTTTGTGAACAAATGGAAAGCCCCGCAGAGGCGAAAAAGCGTGGATCCAAGTCTGTTGTGAAACGCGACGTGGTGCGCCTGGTAACGCCCGGCACACTGACCGAAGAAAGCCTACTAGAGGCGCGGCGCCACAACTATCTTGTGGCCATCAGCAATGTGCGCGGCGCTTGGGCAATTGCGTACACGGATATTTCCACAGGGGCGTTTCATGCGCTGTCACTGCCGCAGGCCCGTGTCGGATCCGAACTCGCTCGGCTGGCACCATCTGAAGTTTTGATTTCGGAAAGTTTGGATGAAGGCTTCGCCACGGTTCTGGATGATATCGGAGTGGTTCCGACATTCCTTGGTCGGGCGTCATTCGACTCTACTTCGGCTGAAAAACGGCTTTGTGACGTATTCGGCGTCGCCTCATCCGACGCTTTTGGCAATTTTGATCGGGCCGAGCTGTCAGCGCTTGGTGCGGTCGTCGATTACCTTGAGATTACGCAAAAGGGGAACCTACCCTTACTGCAGCCGCCACGTCAGGAAAACGTGTCGCGCCTTTTGCAGATCGACAATGCCACGCGCAAAAACCTTGAACTGACGCAATCCATGCAAGGGGGTCGCGCGGGTTCTTTGCTGTCTGTCATTGACCGCACGGTCACTGCTGCGGGCGCGCGCTTGCTCGAACGCCGCCTGTCTTCACCGTCGCGCGATCTGGATACGATTCACCAAAGGCAAGACGGCGTGACCTGGGCGGTTGAGGCCGCTGACCTTTCGGAAAAGTTGATCTCGGCTTTAAAGAAAGTGCCCGACATCGACCGCGCCCTGTCGCGATTGGGTCTTGACCGTGGTGGACCCCGTGACCTTGCCGCCGTGCGCAATTCGCTTGGCCAAGCCGAGGAAATCGCTGCGTTGGTAGAGGGCAGCGACCTGCCCGAGTTGCTGCAGAACGCCCGCACGGCCTTGGTTGGACATGATGATCTGTGCAGCCTGCTTGATAACGCACTTGTCGCAGAGCCACCGTTGCTGGCCCGTGACGGCGGATTCATTGCCGAAGGCTACGATCCCGAATTGGACGAAGTGCGCACGCTACGTGACGAAGGACGCGGCGTGATTGCGCGTCTTCAGTCGGATTATGCAGAAAAAGCCGGCGTATCGTCGCTCAAGATCAAGCATAACAACGTGCTGGGCTATTTCATCGAAACCACCGCGCTACACGCGGAAAAGATGATGTCCGCCCCGCTGTCGGAAACCTTCATTCATCGGCAAACCACAGCCAATCAGGTCCGCTTTACAACCGTTGAATTGTCAGAGCTTGAGACCAAAATTCTGAACGCTGGCGGACGCGCGATCGAGATTGAAAAGGTCCACTTTCAGGCGTTACAGAGCCGAATTACAGAAAACGCACCCGTCCTGACACAGCTTTCCCTGGCACTGGCCGAGTTCGATGTCGCAACGGCCATGGCCAAACTCGCGAAATCGGAAGACTGGGTGAAACCGACGGTCGATGACAGCCGCGCGTTTCACGTGGAACAGGGGCGCCATCCTGTTGTGGAACATGCCCTGCGAAATGCCGGTGGCGCTCCATTCATTGCTAATGACTGCGAACTGTCGCCCAATGCCGACGGCCCAGCGCTGCAATTGCTGACGGGTCCGAACATGGCAGGTAAGTCGACCTACCTCCGACAAAACGCACTGATCGCCATTCTGGCACAAATGGGGGCTTATGTCCCGGCCAAGGCGGCCCATATCGGCCTTGTCGGACAAATCTTTAGCCGCGTTGGTGCGTCAGACGATTTGGCGAAAGGGCGTTCGACCTTCATGGTGGAAATGGTCGAAACTGCCGCCATTCTGAACCAGTCGGATGATCGAGCGTTGGTCATTCTGGATGAAATCGGCCGAGGCACAGCGACCTATGACGGCCTGTCCATTGCGTGGGCAACGCTAGAGCATCTGGCCGAGGTCAATCGTGTGCGCGGGTTGTTCGCAACGCACTATCACGAAATGACCGCCCTTGCCGACAAACTGCCCGGCGTGTCCAACGCCACGGTCACTGTGAAAGAATGGGAAGGTGAGGTCATCTTCCTGCACGAAGTGCGTGCCGGTGCAGCCGACCGGTCCTATGGTGTGCAGGTAGCGCAACTGGCTGGTCTGCCGAAAGCGGTGATTTCCCGCGCGAAGTCTGTGCTAGAGTCGCTTGAGCAAGGCGAACGCGAAAAGACGTCCCCTGCCCGTTTGATCGACGACCTGCCTTTGTTCTCAGTTGTGACCGAGACTGTAAAACAGGAGGCTGTTGCCGCCAAACCGTCTGCAGCTGAAGAGCGGTTAAGGGAAATTGTGCCTGACGATCTGACGCCGCGCGAGGCGCTACAAATTTTGTACGAACTTCGCGAACTGGCGAACCAATAAAAAAGGCGGCCAGTGGCCGCCTTTTTTATATTAGCTTGCTGGCATCGAACTGACACCGACTTGCGCGGGGCGCAGTAGGCGGTCGTACAGCATAAACCCTTCGGCAGAAACCTGAATGATCTCGCCCGCTTTGGTGCCTGGAACGGGGGCTTCGAACATCGCCTCGTGGTGCGTCGGATCGAATTTGTCGCCAACTTCCGGCGCGATTTTTTCGATGCCGTGCTTTTTGAAGACGTTCAGAAGTTCGCGCAGCGTAAGCTCGATCCCCTCAACCAAAGCATCAGACGCAGGCGTCTGTTCTTCTTTGGCAGCCATCAACGCGCGGCTTAGGTTGTCATAAACAGACAGGATATCGCGGCTCATGCGGGTCGAGCCGTATTGCTCGGCTTCGCGGCGATCCTTGTCTGCGCGCTTCCGTGCGTTTTCGGCATCGGCCAGAGCACGCATGAAACGGTCTTTGTATTCGTCGCGCTCTGCTTCCAGCTCTTCGATGCGAGCTTCCGGAGAGTCCGCGTATTCCGCGTCTGCCTCTTCCTGCGCTGTCGCTTCAGCTTCGAGATCGTCGATATCATCGAGGAATTCGTCGTTCGTCGAGTTTGCCATGTTCATCCTCTATCTCCGGTCGGAGAGGAGCCTTCCGACCAACTGTGCGGTGTAATCCACGATCGGAACAATCCGACCGTAGTTCAGGCGTGTCGGACCAATGACCCCGACCGCGCCAATAATCTTTCGGTCAGCGTTCATATAAGGAGACACGACCAGAGAGGAACCCGATAAAGAAAAAAGTTTGTTCTCAGAGCCGATAAAAATGCGCACACCGTCGCCATCTTCGGTCAATTGCAGGAATTCGGCGATGTCCCGCTTACGTTCAAGGTCATCAAACAGCACACGGATACGATCAATCTCTTGTTCTTGGCCGTCCTGCCCCAAAAGATTCGACCTGCCCCGAACGATCAAACGTTCAGCCTGATCATCATCATCAGCCCAAACTGCAAGCCCGCTTTGAACCAGATCATGGGCAAGCCCGTCGATCTGGCGCCGCTTCGCTTCAATCTGGCCCTTCAGATCACGCTGGATTTCCGTCAGGGTTTTGCCCTCGGCCAGCGCGTTCAGAAAATTCGCAGCCTCGCGCATAGAGCTTGGCGTCTGTCCCGGAGGCGGAACAAAGATGCGGTTTTCGACGTGTCCATCAGAGAAGACCAGAACCACCAAGGCCCGGTCGTGGGCAAGGCTGACGAACTCAATATGCTTGATCGCCGCTTCGTGTTTCGGGGTCAAAACCAGTGACGCGCCCTGCGTAACGCCAGACAAGGCAGACCCGACGCGATCCATGATGTCGCCGACATCGTTGGCTTCTTTTCCCAGAGTTGCGTCGATTTTTTCGCGGTCGTTGTCGTCCAGATGCTGAACCTCAAGCAGGCCATCGACAAACATCCGCAGCCCCGCCTGTGTCGGGATACGCCCCGCACTGGTATGGGGGCTGTCCAGAAGGCCCAGAAACTCCAAATCCTGCATCACATTGCGAATGGTCGCGGCAGAGATTTTCTCGGACAGGGTACGTGTGAGCGTCCGTGAACCTATCGGTTCTCCGGTTTGTAGATACCCCTCAACGACCTGGCGAAAGACTTCGCGCGAGCGATCGTTCATCTGGTTCAGAATGGAAGTTCCGTCATTCATTGCTCAAACGCTCTTTCCTAAGCATTAAAGTCGGTTCCATCGAAAGGTCAATCGGGGTTGCGTGACCTGTGCCTGCAGCTATATCCCCGAACCAACCCCTAAGGAGAATTTCATGCGACCGTCCGGAAGACAACTAAACGAGATGCGCAGCGTTTCAATTGAAACAGATGTGACCAAGCACGCCGAAGGATCTTGCATGATCCGCATGGGCGACACCCACGTTCTGTGCACCGCGACGATCGAAGACCGCGTTCCGCCGTTTATCAAGGGTTCTGGTTTGGGCTGGGTCACAGCGGAATACGGCATGCTGCCCCGTTCGACATCCAGCCGCATGCGCCGTGAGGCCGCGACCGGTAAACAAGGCGGTCGTACCGTTGAAATTCAGCGCCTGATCGGTCGTTCGTTGCGCGCTGGCGTGGACCGCGTTGCCATGGGTGAACGTCAGATCACAATCGACTGTGATGTCATTCAGGCCGATGGCGGGACACGCTGTGCATCTATCACTGGCGGTTGGGTCGCGCTGCGTTTGGCTGTGAAAAAACTGATGAAGGCTGGCGATATCGTCACTGATCCCCTGATCTCGCCAGTTGCCGCGGTAAGCTGCGGTATCTACGCCGGCCAGCCGGTGCTTGATCTGGACTACCCAGAAGACAGCGAAGCAGGCGTTGATGGTAACTTCATCCTGCGTGCTGACGGCCAAATGATCGAAGTGCAGATGTCCGCAGAAGGTGCCACATTCTCGCGTGCTCAGATGAACGAACTGCTTGATCTGGCCGACAAGGGCATTGCTGAACTGGTCGAAGCGCAACTGAAAGCCGTGGGTGCGTAATGCCCAAGTTTAGCGAAAAGCGTCTTCTTGTTGCGACCCACAATGCTGGCAAGCTTGAAGAGATGAAGGCGCTTTTCGCGCCCTTCGGTGTTGAGGTTGTCGGCGCAAAGAAAATGAACCTTCCCGAGCCCGAAGAAACCGGCACCACATTTGTCGAAAACGCCCGCATCAAGGCGCACGCTGCCGCCAAGGCAACAGGCCTCCCTGCCCTGTCTGATGACAGCGGGATCGAGGTTGATGCATTGGACAAAGCGCCGGGAGTTTATACAGCTGACTGGTCAGAAACGCCCAATGGCCGCGACTTTGAAATGGCGATGACCAAAACCCATGATCTCTTGGTCGCTAAAGGCGCACCTGAACCATGGACCGCTCGCTTTTGCTGTACTTTGGTTCTGGCTTGGCCCGATGGCCACGACGAGGTTTTCCCCGGTGTGATGGAGGGTAAGGTTGTCTGGCCGATGCGTGGTGATCAGGGTCACGGCTATGACCCGATCTTTGTTCCCGAAGGCTATGACATCACGTTTGGTGAAATGGATCGTTGGGAAAAGAACGAGATCAGCCACCGTGCCGATGCGTTTCGCAAACTGACAGGGGCCCTGTTTGATTGAAGATTGGCGCAACGGGGGCTTTGGCCTGTACGTGCATTGGCCGTTCTGCGAAGCCAAGTGCCCCTACTGCGATTTCAATTCCCATGTTTCACGTGAAATAGACGAAGATCGCTGGCGCGCTGCGTATCTGTCCGAAATCGACCGGATTGCTGATTTGACGCCGGACCGCGTCCTGAACTCGGTTTTCTTCGGTGGCGGCACGCCCAGCTTGATGTCGCCAGAGCTGGTGAATGCGTTGATCGAACGTATTCGCGAAAAATGGACTTTTGCCAACAACATCGAAATCACGCTTGAGGCCAACCCAAGGTCTGTTGAGGCCGGGCGTTTTCGCGGGTTTTCAGGCGCGGGTGTAAACCGCGTTTCGATGGGTATTCAGGCACTAAATAACCTCGATTTAGCCAAACTAGGGCGTTTGCATTCCGTCGAGGAAGCCCGCAAAGCCTTTGATACCGCGCGTTCGGTTTTCAAAAGAATTAGCTTCGATCTGATCTATGCCAGACAAGGCCAAAGCCTGAACGATTGGCGCAAAGAACTGACCGAAGCATTGGCGATGTCGGTAGATCATTTGTCGCTGTACCAGTTGACCATTGAGCAAGGCACCGCGTTCTGGGAACGACAGCGCCGTGGTCAACTGTCCGGCCTACCAGACGAAGACCTGTCCGCAGACATGTACGAACTGACGCAAGAGATTTGCGATCAGCACGGGCTGCCGGCCTATGAGGTTTCAAACCACGCAGAGCCCGGCGCGGAATCACAGCACAACCTGATCTATTGGCGATACGGCGATTACGGCGGGATCGGCCCCGGTGCGCACGGCAGACTGTCTTTGAATGGACGGAAACACGCGACGGTAGCTTGGCGCAATCCAGGTGCTTGGCTGGAGAATGCTGAGCAAGGTAACGGGGACCGCATCAACGATATCGTTTCCAACATCGATCAGGCTGGAGAATACCTTATGATGGGGCTTCGACTTCAGGAAGGCATAGATGTTGTGCGAGTTCGCGATCTGGATCCCGCCGCACTGTCACCCGAACAAACGAACAAAATGGCCGATCTCGGGTTAATTTGGCAAAGCGGAAATCGTCTGGGAGCAACTCCACAGGGGCGGATGGTCCTGAATTCGCTGATTACCGAATTACTGCCGGACCATCCTGAATGATTAGCGCGACGTGCTCAGCAACATGCAAAGTTCGTCCAACTGCTCAAGCGTATCATAGGAAATGCTGACCGATCCCGCCTCTTGGCCGGGCTTGTGATCGATCCGAACCTTCATGCGCAGCGCAGCCGAAAGATCGCCTTCAAGCGCTTTTGTGTCTGCGTCTTTATCATCGCGCGGCTTCGCTTTGATCTTGGCGCTGTCCGGCGCGGCAACTGTTTTGGCCAGACGTTCGGTTTCACGCACAGAAAGCTGCTTTTCCACAACCAGCTTGGCAAGCTCGGATGGGTTTTCAGCTGTGATCAATGCGCGCGCATGGCCTGCGCTAAGTTTTCCCTCAACAAGAAGCGCCTGAACATCTTCGGGCAAGTTCAAAAGACGAAGCAGGTTTGCGATATAGCTCCGACTCTTACCCAAGGCTTCTGCCAGCTTTTCTTGGGTATGGCCGAATTTCATCATCAGTTGACGATAGCCAGCCGCTTCTTCGATGGCATTCAGGTCAGCGCGCTGAATGTTTTCGATGATCGCGATTTCAAGCACCTCAGTGTCGGTAAATTCGCGAACTAAAACCGGCATTTCGTGCAACTGCGCCAGCTGCGAGGCACGCCACCGGCGTTCACCAGCTACGATTTCAAAACTGCCAGCTTCACCCGGTTTTTCCCGAACAATGATCGGCTGGATAACGCCTTTTTCCTTGATAGACGCCGCCAGCTCTTCCAACTGGTCCTGCGTAAAGGTGCGACGCGGCTGGTCCGGATTGGGGAAAATACGTTCAATCGGCACCATGCGGTCCGCGCGTGTTGGCGTGGCGTCAGTCTGATCAGCCGGTGCCGACGGGACCACATCCGACATTAACGCAGAAAGACCGCGCCCCAGCCCCCGACGTGTATCTTTTTTCGTTGTCATGATGCTCTCCTCATGCGGCCAGTTTGCTGTTTTTCTTGATTAGTTCACGGGCAAGGGCGCGGTATGCCTGCGCACCCTTGGACATGCCATCGTAGGATGTAACGGGCATCGCAAAGGACGGCGCCTCGCTGACCCTGACGTTTCGGGGAATAACAGTATGGAAAACAAGATCCCCAAGATTGTCACGCGCATCCTCTTCTACCTGCAACGACAGGTTATTCCGTGCATCGTACATGGTCAGAACAATACCTTCGATCCTGAGCGCGGAATTCGCCGTTTCCCTAACCTCTCTGACTGTCAGCATAAGCTGAGACAAGCCTTCAAGCGCGAAGAATTCGCTTTGTAGGGGCACGAGGACGGAATGTGCGGCGACCATCGCGTTCACCGTCAGCAAATTGAGCGAAGGCGGACAGTCGATCAGGATGTAATCAAAGCCGAAATCATCCATTGCTGGCTGGCGCAGCGCATCATGCAGCAAAAAGCTACGTTTTTCGGTCGAATAAAGCTCGATATCAGCCGAGCTCAGGTCAACGGTGGCCGGTACTACAAAGACACCTTCGGTTTCCGTTTTTCGGATTACATCCTTCAACGGAACATCCTCAAGCAGCAATTCGTAAGAGGTGTATTCGCGCTCTGTGGGTTCAACACCAATGCCAGTGGACGCGTTGCCTTGCGGATCAAGATCAACAAGTAGAATCGACAGCCCCTCTTCCGCTAATGCCGCGGCCAGATTGATAGAAGTCGTCGTTTTGCCGACCCCGCCCTTTTGGTTGGCGATTGCGATAATCTTCGGACCAACGGGACGCGTCGGATCAGACATGTTTGACCTCACTTATTTCCAGCACAACGGCGTCTGGATGTGTCGTACTGGGGTGCATTTTTGCTTGGAAATCCCAGTGTTCTTTTGCTGCTTCAACTTCTTTTTGCCACGTCGCCCCTTTCGGGAAAAGGGCTATTCCCTGTTCGGCCAAATGTTGTTTTGCAAAGCCCAACAAACCATCAAGCGACGTCAATGCGCGGGCAGTTAGGATGTCTGCCCCCTGCCCTGGAACGTTTTCGATCCTGTCGGTAATAACTGTTCCTTCGACACCAATTTCCCGAAGGGCTGTACGTAGAAAAGCCGATTTTCTGGCGTCACTCTCAACGAGAGTCACATCGTGATAGCGATCCGCCTCCATAGCACAAATTGCAGCAACGATACCGGGAAATCCCCCACCACTGCCCAAATCCACCCATTTTCCGGATTTCGGGGCCAACTCGATAACTTGGAGAGAATCGACAATGTGCCGCTCCCAGGTATCAGCCAGCGTGCCCTTGGAAACGAGGTTGATCTTTGGTGACCACTTCAGAACCAGCGCTTCATACGCGCGCAGCCGGTCCAGTGTTTCACGTGAAACATTCATCTTGGGAACCTGTTACGCAGATTTTTGACGGCTGGCTTGACGAAGCTTGGACAGCAGCAGCGACAGTGCGGCCGGCGTCATTCCTTCGACCCGTGCAGCCTGAGCAAGGTTATCCGGCCGTGCCCGCGTCAACTTATCCTTCAGCTCGTTCGATAAACCACTCAGCACCCCGAAATCGAAATCTGACGGAATAGCCTGCTTCTCGTCTTTACGAAGCGCCTCCACGTCTTTTTTCTGACGCTCGATGTAGCTTGCGTACGTCGCGTCTTTTTCAAGCTGGCGACGAATGTCATCAGGTACACGTTCAAGCGAAGAATCCGCTGCAAGCAGCGATTCAAAGGACGTATCCGGAAACGCCAGAATTTCCATACCATTCCGGCGGGCGCCATCCTGATTGACAGTTAAGCCAATCTCATTCAGCTCCTTTGGAGTAAGGCTGAGTGCTTCCAGTGACGCTTTAGCAGAATGCAAAGCTTCCATCTTTGATTGGAACGCAGACTTTCTGACATCACCCACAAGTCCAAAATCCAGACCAATCTGCGTAAGGCGTTGGTCCGCATTATCGGCCCGCAGTGACAGGCGGAACTCTGCGCGGGACGTAAACATGCGATAAGGTTCGCTAACCCCCCGTGTGGTTAGATCGTCGATCATCACGCCAATATAGCTGTCGGACCGGCTTAGAATGAATGGGTCTTTAGCCGCGGAACGAAGCGCCGCGTTAGTGCCGGCGATCAAACCCTGTGCAGCTGCTTCTTCATAACCGGTTGTGCCGTTGATTTGGCCAGCCAAGAACAGACCATTCACACCTTTGACGGCCAATTGCAGATCAAGCGCACGGGGATCTACATAGTCATATTCAATCGCGTAACCAGGTTGAAGGATTTTAGTTTTCTCCAACCCCTCGATCGAGTGGACATAATCCTCTTGCACATCGGCCGGTAAGGATGTCGAAATCCCGTTTGGATAAACGGTGTGATCATCGACGCCCTCAGGTTCAAGGAAAATTTGGTGCGATGTCTTATCAGCGAAGCGGACGACCTTGTCCTCAATTGATGGGCAGTATCGCGGCCCGACGCCTTCGATATGGCCACCGTACATCGCTGAGCGTTCTAGGTTTGAGCGGATGATCTCATGCGTTTTTTCGTTCGTGTGTGTGATGCCACAAGAGATTTGCTTTGCTGTCGGTGACTTGGATAAGAACGAAAACATCACCGGTTCATCGTCGCCGGGCTGCGTATCCAGACGATCCCAATCAATTGTTCGACCATCAAGTCGCGGAGGCGTGCCAGTTTTCAAGCGCCCTAACGGTAAACCAAATTCATCAATACGCTCGGCCAGTCGTACAGAAGCTTGGTCACCCATACGACCCCCGGCATAGGACGTATCCCCAATGTGGATTACGCCACGTAGGAAAGTTCCGGAGGTCAAGACAACGGATTTAGAGCTAATCGTTGTTCCGTCGGCCAGAGCAACGCCCGACACAGTATCGCCATTCAGAAGAAGGTCGATGACTTCACCTTCAACGATCGTCAGGTTCTCTTGGCTTTTAGTCAGCGCCAACATCTCACGGCGATAGATCTTTCTATCTGCTTGTGCACGTGGCCCCTGTACGGCAGGCCCTTTCCGGCGGTTCAAAAGCCGAAATTGAATACCTGCTAGGTCAGCGACCCGCCCCATTACACCATCCAAGGCATCGATTTCGCGGACAAGGTGACCCTTACCCAAACCACCGATTGCTGGGTTACAAGACATCACGCCGATATCCGCCTCGCGCATGGTTATCAGAGCGGTCTTTGCGCCTGTACGTGCTGATGAGTGGGCCGCTTCTGTCCCGGCGTGGCCACCGCCAACAACGATCACATCAAAGTCCAAATGTTTCACGTGAAACACTCCTTACTTTCCAAGACAGAAACTTGAGAAGATTTCGTCCAACAGGTCTTCAACGCCAACTTTACCAACAAGACTTTCAAGTCCACGTACGGCGGTTCGAATCTCTTCAGCAGCGATATCATAAATTTCGGAGCCTTCCGAAATCAATCTTTCTGCAGTTTCTAGATGTTTAACACCCTGGACAAGTGCGACGCGATGGCGTTCTCGGGTGGCAAGGCCAGCACCAGCAACTTTCTGCTGCAAAGCATGGGTTATCGATTGAATAACCTTGTCCAGCCCCTCACCCGATTTAGCCGAGATAGCGTCTTCTTTTCCTGTCAAATCCGCCTTTGTTTCGAAAACCAGATCCTCTGCTTCAATGAAGTCCGGAACAGCTTCATCACCAGATTTCAGAAATACACGAAGGTCTGCAGCCGAAGCCCTATCCTTTGCTCGCGCGATACCAAGTGCTTCAATTGTATCCTCGGTCTCTCGTAAACCAGCTGTATCCAACAAGGTTACGGGAATTCCGGAGAGGTCCATTCGCACCTCGATCACATCGCGCGTCGTTCCCGCAATTTCAGACGTGATGGCTGCGTCGCGACCAGCCAACGCATTGAGTAATGTGGATTTACCCACATTCGGAGCGCCAATAATCGCAACCTCAAAACCGGATCGAATTCGTTCTGCACTTTGAAAGCCAGTCAGCTCTTTATTTAAAGCGTCGATTACCATTTTCAGAAGCTCGGAAACTTCTACTGAAACGTCCTCTGGTACTTCTTCATCAGCGAAGTCGATAACCGCTTCTAGCAAAGAAGCCGCCCGGATCAGCGATTGCCGCCACGATAGAACGCGTTCACCAAACGCGCCATCGAACATCCGTAAGGCCTGTTTTCTTTGCAGATCTGTTTCGGCCTCGATCAGATCAGAAAGAGCTTCGACCTGAACAAGATCAAGGCGCCCACTCTCCATTGCGCGGCGGGTAAACTCACCAGGTTCAGCCAATCTACAGTCACTAAACCCGCCCAACTCTTTTAAAATAGAGTTTACGACTGCAATACTTCCGTGGGTCTGAAGCTCGACCGTTTTTTCACCAGTGAAGCTTTCTTTGTCCTCAAAAGTAAGAACCAAAGCTTCATCAAGATAGGTTCCATCAGACGCTGTAAGACGTCGTAGACCAGCTTTACGCGGCTTGGGCAGGCTACCGGCAAGCGCGGTGCCTACATCCCATGACTGAGGACCTGAAATACGGATTACAGCAACGCCAGCGCGCCCCTGCGCGGTAGCAAGGGCAAAGATCGTATCCATCCGCTAGCGCCCCTGATTTAGGTGTTCATAGAATCGAAGAATTCAGAGTTCGTTTTAGTCTGTTTCAGCTTCGATTGCAGGAATTCGATCGCGTCTGTCGTGCCCATCGGGTTCAGAATGCGGCGCAGGACGAATGTTTTCTGGAGATCTGCTTTATCGACCAACAGATCTTCCTTACGCGTACCAGACTTGAGAATATCCATCGCCGGGAAGACCCGCTTATCCGCAACCTTGCGATCCAGAACGATTTCAGAGTTACCCGTACCTTTGAATTCTTCAAAGATCACTTCGTCCATACGGCTGCCTGTGTCGATCAGCGCTGTTGCGATGATGGTCAGAGAGCCACCCTCTTCGATGTTACGTGCGGCACCGAAGAAGCGCTTGGGACGCTGCAGGGCGTTCGCGTCAACACCACCAGTCAGAACCTTACCAGAAGAAGGTACGACGGTGTTAAAGGCGCGGCCAAGGCGTGTAATCGAGTCGAGCAGGATCACGACGTCGCGCTTATGTTCAACAAGGCGCTTGGCCTTTTCGATGACCATTTCGCTGACCGCCACGTGACGTGTCGCAGGTTCGTCGAAGGTCGAGGAAATAACCTCACCCTTCACAGATCGCTGCATGTCGGTAACTTCTTCCGGACGTTCGTCGATCAGAAGAACGATCAGATAGCATTCCGGATGGTTCTTTTCGATGCTTGACGCGATGTTCTGCAGCAGAACCGTTTTACCAGTCCGCGGCGGCGCAACGATCAAAGAACGCTGACCTTTACCGATCGGTGCGACGAGGTCGATAATACGCGCGGATTTGTCTTTGATGGTCGGATCTTCGATTTCCATCTTCAGACGTTCGTCCGGATAAAGCGGCGTAAGGTTATCGAATGCGATCTTGTGACGTGCTTTTTCAGGATCTTCGAAGTTGATCTGCGATACGTCCATCAAAGCAAAGTAACGTTCTTCACCCTCAGGTGCTTTGATCTGACCTTCGATTGTGTCGCCTGTTCTCAGCGAAAATTTACGGATCATGTCAGGCGATACATAAATATCGTCAGGGCCCGGCAGGTAGTTTGCTTCCGGAGAACGCAAGAAACCAAAACCGTCCTGAAGAACTTCAAGAACGCCATCACCATAAATGTCCCAGCCTTCATCTGCGCGTTCACGCAGAATTTGGAACATCATTTCGCCTTTACGCATGGTCGAGGCGTTTTCGATCTCAAGCTCTTCAGCAAGCGCCAAAAGGTTCTTGGGGCTTTGAGCCTTAAGATCGGACAGGTTCAGTTTTTCGAGATTCATCGCACACTCTCTGCACCTGATAGATGCAGTTCAAAGCAGTTATGTTGGAAAACACGTTCCTCAGGACTGAGGCGTTGGAACACAGGTAAGAAAATTACCGTGTGAAGTCAATCGTCGAGGTCAGGCAGGTAATCTTTATAAAATAAAGAAAATATTTAAGAGATGATTTTGTTTGTTGGGGATTTGTTAAGCTTGGGATTAATGAGTTTCTGGCCGTTTTTCCACACTTAGAACAGATTGTGGAAAACTTGGTGTACCAAAATTCTTGTATACTAGATTAACCAAGAAAAAATGTTATTTAACAATATTTTATTGTGATTTCGGATTTCATTGTTTCTTGTACATATCTTGGTAGAGATACAAAAAATTTTAGCTTACGCACATCGGTAAAGTTATCCCGTCCCCAAACTGATAATCTTACTGAACGTCGGGAAAAACATGGAAGTTGTCCACGGCTTGCATGATCGTGTTAATTTTCCCATGAACGATCCAACCACATTTACCCGCGGTTATTCGACGAGTTTTCCACATGAAAAATCCGCTCATCCTCGCTTCAGGATCAAAAATCCGCACCGAACTGCTGTCGTCGGCTGGAATCACCCACTCTGTACAGGTCGCACGGATTGATGAAGATTCGGTTCGCGGTGCCTTGGAAGCCGAGCAGGCTAAACCCCGTGACGTGGCTGATACGCTGGCCGAATTGAAGGCGCGCAAAATCTCGCAGAAGAATCCTGGCGCGTATGTTCTGGGGTGTGACCAGATTTTGCAAATCGATGATCGCATCCTGTCCAAACCGGAAACCATCGAACAGGCGAAGGAACATCTGACTTTACTAAGCGGGAAAAAGCACATGCTGCTATCAGCCGCGGTTCTTTACCAAGATGGCGAGCCGAAATGGCGCCATATCGGGATGGTGCGCCTTTATATGCGCGATCTGTCAGATGGGTTCATCGATGACTATCTCGGGCGGAACTGGCCTTCAGTCGCAGACTCTGTCGGTGCGTACAAATTGGAAGAGGAAGGCGTTCGATTGTTCACGCGGATTGAAGGTGATCATTTCAATGTGCTTGGTCTTCCGCTTATAGAGTTTATCAATCATCTGACGTTGATCGGAGAACTGGCATCATGACCGCAAATCGTATCCCGTTGGCGGGTGTTATCGGGTCACCTATTGCGCATTCGAAATCGCCTCAGCTTCATGGCTATTGGCTTCGGAAATACGGTTTGCCTGGCTATTACATCCCGATGGATATTGCAGCTGACAAACTGGAAAGTGCCTTGAAAACGCTGCCTGAGCTGGGGTTTGTGGGCGTTAACGTGACCATCCCTTATAAGGAAAAGGTGCTTGAGATTGCTGATCTGATTACAGATCGGGCTGCTGTGATCGGGGCTGCCAACACATTGATTTTCCGCAGTGATGGTAAGATTCACGCCGATAATACAGATGGTTACGGATTTATCGCCAACCTGCGTCAGAAAGCTCCGACTTGGGAACCAAAGGCTGGGCCGGCTGTCGTTCTTGGGGCGGGCGGCGCGGCGCGTGCGATTGTGGCGTCATTGATCGAGGCTGGCTGCCCAGAGATTTTGATCACCAACAGAACGCGGGCACGGGCCGATAAGCTGCGCGAAGATTTCGGCAAACGCCTGAGCGTTATCGAATGGGTGCAGGCAGGGAATGTGATGGAGGATGCCGCGACTGTTGTGAACACGACGTCGCTTGGCATGGTCGGGAAGCCTGAATTGCGCGTGCCGCTTGACGGGTTGCGACCGACAACTTTGGTTACAGACATCGTTTACACACCGCTGGAAACCAAGCTTCTGAAAACTGCGCGTGAAATCGGCTGCCCGACTGTCGACGGCTTGGGCATGTTGCTGCATCAGGCGGTTCCGGGGTTTGAACGATGGTTCAACAAGCGCCCGGAAGTGGATGATGCACTGCGTGCGGCCGTTTTGCGATGACACTTAAAATCGGCCTGACCGGATCTATCGGCATGGGTAAGTCGACAACGTCCAAGATTTTCAAAGATCTTGGATGCGACGTATGGGATGCTGATGCAGCCGTTCACCGCCTCTACGAACAAGGCGGCGCGGCGGTAGCCCCAATTCAGAACCTGTGGCCACAAGCAATCTCTGACGGCGCTGTTTCCAGAGACCGGTTGAAAGATATCATTTCTACGGAAAGTGATGCCTTGTCCAAACTGGAAAAGATCGTGCACCCGTTGGTCAGACAGGATCGGGCGGAATTCGCAGCGCATTCGAAAGCGGACTGCATCGTTTTTGACATCCCCCTGTTGTTCGAAACGAACTCAGAGGGTGAATTTGACGCCGTTGTTTGCGTTGACGTGAATCCAACCCTTCAACGAGAACGCGTTTTGGCGCGGGGCACGATGACAGAAGCGCAGTTTGAACAAATCCTGTCCAAGCAGATGCCGAACGATGAAAAAGTCCGGAGATCTGATTTCAGGGTTCGGACAGATACCCTTGAAATGGCGGAAAACGACGTCAAAACTGTGCTTGAAACCCTGAAAAGTGGCTCTGACAATGCGTGAAATCGTTCTGGATACCGAAACCACAGGCTTTGATCCCGAGTCCGGCGATCGGATCGTAGAAATCGGTGCTGTCGAGCTGTGGAACCATGTAGCCACGGGCAACACTTATCACCAGTACATCAACCCAGAACGGTCGATGCCGCAGGAAGCGTTTGAAGTTCACGGGCTGGGCGACGATTTTCTGCGCGATAAACCTGTCTTCGCCCAAATTGCGGATGCATTTCTGGAATTCGTTGGGGATTCCAAAATGATCATCCACAACGCCAGCTTCGATATGAAATTCCTGAACGCCGAACTGAAATGGCTGAACAAACGCCAGCTGCCTTGGGAACAGGCGCTGGATACGCTGGCCATCGCGCGTAAACGTTTCCCGGGGTCGCCTGCGTCGCTTGATGCCCTGTGTCGTCGTTTTAACATCGACAACTCATCGCGGACATTGCACGGCGCTTTGCTCGACTCTGAAATTCTGGCTGAGGTGTATCTTGAGCTGATCGGCGGCAAGCAGCCCGATTTTGCGCTTTCCGTTTCAAAGGAAAAGACGGCTGGTGCGTCAGTGGACACCGATTGGCGTCCGACCCGCCGCCCAAAACCCTTGCCTTCGCGGATCACAGAAAACGAAAAGGCGGCACATGCCGCCTTTGTCGAAAAGCTCGGGGATAACGCCCTTTGGAATAAGGGCTGATATCTTAGGCTGTGCCTTGGGGTTCGGCCTGAGATGCCGCTGCGCGACGCTGAAGTTCCGCACGGTAAAGTGCTAGGAAATCAATCGTTTCAAGGTTCAGCGGCGGGAAGCCACCGTCACGTGTGACGTCGGCAACGATGCGGCGCACAAACGGGAACAGCATACGCGGGCATTCGATCAGAAGGAACGGATGGATCTGTTCCTCGGGTACGTTTTCAACGACGAAGACGCCTGCATATTCGATCTCAAGCAGGAACAGCTGATCGCCGGTTTCCTTGGCTTTGCTGTCGATCTTCAGCTTCATGACGACTTCGTACTGGTTTTCCGGCGCGCGTTTGCGTGCATCCAGATTTACCTGAACCTGAACGTCCGGCTGCGTGTCACCCTGAGCACCCTTTTGTGCGAGGATGTTTTCAAACGACATGTCCCGAATGAATTGGGCCAGTACGTTCATTTTAACCTGAGGTGCTGCTTCCGGTGCACCGTTCGTATTCGCATCACCCATGCGATAAACTCCCTTAAATGGCTTTTGTTACCGCTTATCAGTGACGCGCGGTATCCTCAATGCTTAGTCCAGCCCGAACCCGGATGGGTGGGTTTGGGTGTTTTTGAAATATCTTCGTAGTCGCCTTCGATGATTTCCCCCTGCCCGCGACCCGCGTTTGTGCGCGGATCACGTTGTTTGTGGCTGCTGTGCGAATAGCTGGTAGACTGACCCATAGAAAATTGGGTCACTTTGATGTTCTTGCGCGCCCAGCGCAAAACCGCGATGCGCACCGGCGGCGCCAGAAGTGCGAAACCAACCGCGTCGGTGAAAAAGCCGGGGGTTAGCAGCAGCGCACCGGCGATCAAGATCATCGCACCGTGCGCCAAAGGTTCGGTCGGGTCGCGAAGTTCAGAGAATGACGACTGCAGATTTCGTAGCGCTTGGGACCCCTGTGATCTAACCAGCCACGTGCCCAAAATCGCTGTAATCACCACGATCGCCAGTGTCGGGAAAAGGCCAATTAGGCCGCCAACCTGAATGAAAAGGGCAATCTCGATGATTGGAATGGCCAGAAATGCCAAAAAGAGCCACATTAATCTGATCTCCTAAGTCGTCGCGTACGGTGGACAGCTACGCGTGCACTCCCTACATAAGGTTTCAACACGTCCATTCAAAGAACCCAGCATGAGGTCTTGATGAATTTGCCTATTTTACAGCTGCTCGTACTTGCAGCTATCGCTGTGTTCCTGATCATTCGCCTGAAGAATGTTCTGGGGACACGTGACGGCTTTGAAAAGCCCCCTGCCCCTCTTGATGCGGCTCCCCGCAAAGACCGACGCAATTTCGAAGTCATCGATGGCGGTCCGGATCGGGATATCACCGATCACGTTGAAGAAGGCAGCGAAAGCGCCAAAGCGTTGGAGCAGATGAAGCGGGTCGAGCCCGCCTTTTCGGTCTCCGAATTCTTGGGCGGCGCCCGTGGTGCCTACGAAATGATCCTGATGGGTTTCGAAAATGGCCAAATTGAAGATTTGCGCCCCTATCTGGATGCGGATGTATTTGAAAGCTTCGAGGAGGTGATCAAGTCCCGTGAAGAACAGGGCCTGACAATCGAGGCAGAGTTCATCGGCGTGCGCGAAACCAAGCTGACCGAAGCGACGTTCGACGCTTCAACCGGTCTGGCGGAACTGACTGTTCGATTCTTTGGCGAACTGACCTTTGCAGTGCGCAACGCCGAAGGCGAGATCGTTGAAGGCGGCCCGTCCGAGGTTAAACGTCAGCGTGATGTCTGGACGTTCGCACGCAACATGGGCAGCGACGATCCGAACTGGCAGCTTGTCGCAACGGGCGAATGATCCAAAGGATCGCTGCGGTCATATTAGCGGGGCTCGCTTTGGTAGGGACACAAGCTAGTGCTCAGGGGGACGATGGCGAAGACATCGTCTACTCGATCCTGTCGTTCGATGATCTCGACGGCTGGGATCAGGATGACCATAGCGCCGCTCTTGAGGTGTTTTTGAACACGTGCAGCGATTTTGACGACCCTGACTGGCGAAATCTGTGTGCGGCGGCGAAAGATCAGAACCCCGCATCGGCGAAAGAGTTCTTTGAACTGTTTTTCCGCCCTGTGATGATCACGATCCCGGATCAAGAGCCACTATTCACCGGCTATTTCGAACCGGAGCTGACAGGCGCGCCCACACGCGGCGGGCGATATCAGTATCCGATTTACAAAATGCCCCCGGAAGCGCGCCGAAACCAACCGTGGTATTCGCGCAGGGATATTTTGACATCTGGCGTTATGGACGGCCGCGGGCTTGAGATTGCCTGGGTTGATGATCCGGTCGAGCTGTTCTTTTTGCAAGTCCAGGGGTCAGGTCGTGTGCGCTTTCCCGACGGGCGCACGATCCGCGTCGGTTACGGCGGCGCCAATGGTCATGAATACCGGTCCATCGGGGTCGAACTGATCCGGCGTGGTACGTACAAATCGCATCAGGTGTCTGCCGACGTCATCAAAAACTGGGTGCGGCGCAATCCTGCGGACGGGACCGAGCTTTTGTACCATAACCCGTCTTACGTGTTCTTCCGCGAAGTAAGCGAAGTGCCCGCCGACAAAGGCCCTCTGGGTGCTATGAACCGGTCTATCACCACGCTGCGCTCAATCGCGGTCGACAAACGGTACACACCGCTTGGGGCCCCTGTCTGGGTCGAAAAGGATGGTGAGTCCCCGATGCGCAGGCTCATGATCGCGCAGGACACTGGTTCGGCCATCAAGGGTGCTCAGCGCGCTGATATTTTCATGGGTACAGGTGACAAAGCGGGAAAAGCGGCGGGTAAGCTGAAGGATCCGGGCCGGATGGTGGTGTTTCTACCAATCCAGCGGGCCTACGCGATGTTGCCGGATGTTTCCCAGTGAAACGTCGCAAGCTGGATCAGGAAGACGCCGATCTATGGTCGAGGGTCGCCAAAACGACCGAAAAGCTTGATAGGCGGGATTACTTTGCGCCGATATCCGGCGAAGAGGCTCCTGCCAAGAAGCCTGCACCCAAACTAAAGCCGACACCCTTCAAAAGTTTCCGACTTGGGCAGTCGGCGACGCGGCTTCCCGAGGCTATCAAAGCGCCGGAAACCACTCATAAAAGATTGGCAAAGGATCCGGTGTCGATGGACGCCAAGGCCTTTGGCAAAATGAAGCGCGGCAAGTTGGTACCCGAGGGGCGGATCGACCTTCATGGTATGACGCTTGATCAGGCGCATCCCGCGCTCAACCGTTTTGTCATGACATCCTTCTCACGGGGTCTTCGGTTGGTTCTGGTGATCACCGGTAAAGGCAGCCGCGAAGATCCGTATGATCCGATGCCACGCCGACGGGGCGTTCTGAAAACGCAGGTTCCGCTCTGGCTAACGCTACCACCTTTGGCACAGGTCGTGCTGCAGGTGACTCCCGCGCATATCCGCCACGGGGGCGAAGGTGCCTACTACGTGTATCTAAAGCGCCAACGCTAAACAGGTTTGTGCCTTAGGCGATTGGGAAACATGCGTCTGCCCGCATACAGTGTCATTTCCGGGCGTTTTGTGGCACAAGTTCATCGAACACCTTTAATTTTTTAGATTCGACCTGTGCATTTTCAGAAAATCACATAGGTAGTCAGTTACCGACTACGGACGCCATTATGACTTTCAAAGCCCTCATTGCGCTTATATTTTTCCTTCCTGTTTTAGCGAATGCGCAGGATGCTGATCGTGGGCGCGCAGCGTTTGCTGATTGTGCGGCATGTCATATGGTCAAAGCACCGGATGGTCGCGCCTTGTTTCAGGGAGCCAAGGTCGGGCCCAACCTGTACGGGATTGCCGGTCGCACCGCAGGCAGCAGCAAAGGTTTCAATTATAGCTCTTCTTTGCGTCAGGCAGGCCAACAAGGGCTGGTGTGGACGCCCGAAACGCTTGAGGCCTACCTGAAGAATCCTACGACGTTCCTGAAGAAGTGGCTTAAGGACGATACTGCGCGCGCACGGATGGCATACCGTCAAAGCCATAGCGCCAGAGACATCTACGCGTTTCTGAAATCCGCGAAGTAGCGAAGACCCGAAAATTTCCCTTAAATTAAAGACTTAACCGTTGGTTAGAGTCTCGCCTAATAATCTGGTCCTGGGTGAGTAACGGGAGTGGATGCAATGGCATCTGGAAATGAATCTGCGCCGATTATTATCAAGCGCAAAAAGGTGGTCGCGGGTGATGGCCACCACGGCGGCGCGTGGAAAGTGGCCTACGCGGATTTCGTGACCGCGATGATGGCCTTTTTCATGCTGATGTGGCTGTTGAATGCGACGACCGAAAAGCAGCGGAAAGGTTTGGCTGACTACTTCAGCCCGAATATTTCGATCAGCCGGGTTTCTGGCGGCGGTGAAAAGGACCTTAGGGGGGACTCGGTATTTGCCGAAGATACCCTGCCGCAGAACGGCACCGGAGCAACCGATCAAAAGCAGTCGAAATTCCAATCCGAATTGATCGAAGATCAAAGACTTCACCTGTCCGGTGCAGGTCCTAAAACGCAAGAAGAGCTGGATAAAATCCTGCGCGCAACGCTTGTCGAAAGCTTGGATGGCAACAGTTTGATGCCTCACGTTTCGGCGCGATTCACCGATGAGGGCTACGCAATCAGGCTGAATGATCTTCCCACGGCCGAACTATTCGACGGAACGACCCCGAGCGATCTTCTTGTAAAACTGTCCGGTGCTTTGACTGAGTTTGCTGAACTGACAAACCAGCAGATCGCATTGAAGGCAGGTGTGGCCAGTTTTCCGGTTGTGTTGGACAAAGATCCCACATGGTCCGTCTCTCAGGCACGCGCGGAGGCATTTTATACCCAACTTCTGGACGCCGGACTTAACGAGGCGCGCATCGCGCGGATGACCGCGCTGGGCGATCGATATCCGGTTCAGGAAAACCCGATGAACATCCGCAACAACCGGTTGGAGTTTGTCCTTTTGAAATAGGGTTATCGCCACAGAAAAGGAAAGATTTTTCCTATTAGGCTACCGTTAAGACAGCGTGCGTAAGGGTAAGAGGAACAGTCGGAAACAGCAGAAAGGCGTTCCATGACCATCTCCTCCTCCCTGAACGCAGGTGTCGCGGGCCTGACGGCGAATGCCAGTAAATTGTCGTCGATTTCCGACAACATCGCGAACTCTGCAACCTATGGATACAAGCGGGTGGAAACAGATTTTCACTCGATGGTTATGACGAATTCTGGCGGAACGTATACCGCTGGTGGTGTGCGTGCGACGTCCCAGCGCGTTGTCGATCAAAGTGGCTCGCTTGTCAGTACGTCTAATGCGACCGACATGGCAGTCCGCGGGCGCGGGTTTCTTCCCGTAGCAGAGGCATCTGATATCGAAGCTGGAAATGGCGCACCACAGATGCAGCTTATTACAACAGGGTCCTTCCGGACGGATGCAAACGGGTATCTGGTAACGGAAACAGGCTTGGTTCTTCTTGGCTGGCCGGCAAGCACCGATGGCACTGTTCCAGTCTTTCCCCGTGACACAAGTGATGGTCTCGAGCCAGTCCAAATCAATGTGAACCAGTTTTCCGGTGAACCAACGACACGAGTGTCTTTGGGCCTGAATCTACCTGCGACAGAGACGTATTCAACGGCTTCAGGCGATCCGCTGAACTTGTCGGTTGAATATTACGATAACCTCGGTGTTTCCGAGACGATCGATATCAACTTCACTCCAGTCCTGCTCGCATCCGGTGCTTCAAACACTTGGCGTATGGAAATCACTGATAGTGCAACAGGCGGAACGTTGATCGGCGAATACGAACTGGTGTTCGATGACTCCCGATCAAGCGGTGGTACACTGTTGTCAGTCAACACCTTGTCCGGCGGCGCGTATGATCCTTCGTCCGGCTCTTTCGTGGCCAACGTTGCTAGTGGCCCGATCGAAGTCTCAATCGGCAACATTGGTGAAAATGATGGGATCACCCAGCTTTCCGACAGTTTCGCACCGCTGAATATCTCAAAAGACGGCTCGCCAGTGGGCAACATGACTTCTGTGGAAATTGACGAAAATGGCTTTGTTCATGCCTATTTCGATACCGGTATCACACGCACAATCTACCAGGTTCCTTTGGTCGATCTGCCCAATCCCAACGGGCTGATCGCGCTGGATAACCAAGTTTATATCCCGTCGCCGGAAAGCGGCAGCTACTTCCTATGGAACGCGGCGGATGGCCCGACGGGCGACATCGTTTCATATGCGCGGGAAGAGTCCACAACTGATGTTGCAAGCGAGCTCACCAACCTGATCCAGACCCAGCGGGCGTATTCGTCGAACGCCAAAGTTATTCAGACGGTGGATGAGATGCTTCAGGAAACCACGAATATCAAACGCTGATCTGAAGGGGGCCTGATATGACCATTTCATCAGCCATGTCCAATGCGCTGGGCGGCATGACCTATAATGTCCGCACGGCAGAGGTCATTGCGTCTAACGTCGCGAACGCAAGCAATGACGCCTACAGCAAACGGGAGTTTGACAACGGATTGGTCAAACGGATCACCAATCCCGTTCTGCTATCTGACCGCAGGCTTTCCGACGCCGAAGTGGGGTTGGCATCCGGTGGTCTAAAGGGCGCCCAGAAAATCGAACAGGTCTTCGGCACGATTGAGGATGCTGGTTCGATCAGCAGCTCGTTGGCCGCCTTTGATACCGCGCTTGTCCTGGCCGCAAGTGATCCATCCTCAACTTTGCGTCTCGAGGCTGTTGTCGACGCGGCGAACGAACTGACAGCTGCTTTTAATGCGAAAGAGACTGAGCTGCAGGATATCCGACGTCAGGCGGATTCAACAATTGCTTCTCAGGTAGAGCACCTCAACGCCAAGTTGGAAGAGGTGGCAAATCTGAACCACAGCATCTCGGTGGCCAAACATGGCGATGTCGAAGTGTCCGGCCTTATGGATCAAAGGCAAAAGGCCCTGGATGAGATTGCTGAACTCGTTCCGATCCGGACGGTTGCCCGTGATCGTGGCGAACTCACTGTCTACACCGAGGGTGGCGCCATTCTGGTGGGTGATAAGGCCGCTACAGTAGGTTTCGACGAAACGCCGACAATCGCAGCCCACATGACCCAAGCGAATGGCATGCTTGGGGGCCTAACGTTGAACGGAAGAAACGTGTCTTTCACGGACAGCGGCCCCTTTTCAGGTGGCGCAATCGCTGCGCAGTTCCTTCTCAGGGATGAGACCGTTCCGGAATATCAGCAATCACTGGATGCCGCCGCTCAAGAGCTTGCTCTGAGGTTTGAAAGTGGCGGTCCAGATGGCACCATCGCAGCCGGTGCACCGGGCCTTTTCACGGATATGGGCAATGTAACCGCCCCCCCTTCAACCGGACTTGCGGGTAGATTGCAGCTGAATTCGGCCGTCACAGCAGAAGATGCGTGGCGCATCAGGGATGGCATCTATGCGCCTGCAAACGGTGAGGTAGGCGACCCCACGGTCCTGAATTCAATGCTTTCATCGCTCAACGGAACAAGCGGCCCACAAAGTGTTTCGGGGTCTTTGTCCGACATGGTGCTCGATCTTGAAAATCGTGCGGTATCGGCTCGGGTCCGCTTTGAAACACAGCAATCCGCAGTCACCGACAGAAATATTTCCCTTCGCGAAATCGAACTTTCTGAAGGGGTGGATACGGATCAAGAGCTTCAGAACTTGATGCTGGTGGAACGGGCTTACGCGGCCAACGCTCAGGTGCTCCAGACCTTGGACGACCTGATTACGCGCCTTCTCGAAATGTGAGGAACGGACAATGATTTCTATTGGTGACTTATCCCAGACTTTGGTCATGAAACGCTGGCAGGCGCAGTTGAAGTCCGACGTTCTGACAAGCGGTGCCGAGGTCACAACCGGAATTGCAGAGGATACTGGAAAGCACCTCAAAGGCGATCTGACGTCCCTTGGTCGGATTTCCGCAGATCTTTCAAATCGGGAGAGCCGCAGTATCGCGCTGAGTGAACTCGGTATTCGCGCGACTTCTGCCCAGCAAAGCCTGACTTCAATCAATTCGGCGTGGTCCGAACTGAAATCAAGCCTTCAGCACGTTGAATTTGCGCAGGCGACTGTGGACAGAAACGCTTTATCGGAAAGCGCACGAGCTGCCTTTGGTCTTACCATTTCCAACCTGAACACGCAGGTTGCGGGCCGTTCGCTTTTCTCGGGTGTTGCAACCGACCGGCAGCCTTTGGCGGGCGAAAATGACATGCTCAATGAGATTTCACAGGTGTTGCAGGGCGCAACGACCGCTGATGAAGTCGAAATGCGTCTGGATGATTGGTTCAGCGACACAGGCGGGTTTGCTGCTTTGGGCTATTTAGGGTCCCAAACGGATGTCCCGCCACTGGATTTGGGAAATGGGCAGCGCATCGGGTTATCTGTTCGCGCCGACGACAATGTGTTCCGCGATGGTTTGAAGGCGATGGCTATGTCGGTCTTCGCGACCGACAGTTCTCTGAACCTCGCGCCCTCGGAGCAGATCAAACTTCTTTCGCGGACGGCTGACGCGCTGAACGGCGCGGAATCCGACCTGATCAATTCCATGGCAAAGATGGGGAACGTCGAAAGCCGCATTGATCGCATGCAGCAGGTTCAAGAAGCTGAGGTTCAAAATCTGGAAGCCGCCAAATTGGCGTTGACCAAAATCGATAAATACGAAGCGGCGACCAAACTCGAACAGGCCCAAACCCAGCTCGAGGCGCTTTATACAATCGTGTCGCGCAGGTCTCAGCTTTCGTTTCTAGAGGTTATGCGCTGATGTTCCGCGTCGTATTACTCATCGCCTTTTGTGTGGTGTCGTCGCTTGCTCATGCCCAATCTGTTCGTATCAAGGACCTGGTCGAGTTTGAGGGCTTTCGCGGGAATGATCTGGTTGGTTACGGCCTGGTTGTTGGCTTGAATGGCACAGGTGATGGCCTGCGCAATGCGCCCTACACCGAAGAAATCATGACAACCCTACTTGAGCGGCTTGGCGTAAACGTAAATGGCGAACAGTTTCGGCCCAAGAACGTAGCAGCAGTTTTCGTAACCGCAGAATTGCCCCCGTTTGCCAGAAACGGATCAAAAATCGATGTGACTGTATCAGCCATTGGAGATGCCAAAAGCCTGCTTGGCGGCACGTTGATCATGACTCCTTTGAACGCAGCGGATGGTGAAATCTATGCTGTCGCACAGGGAACTGTGATCGCAGGGGGTGTGTCCAATGAAGGGCAGGGCGCACGGGTTGTTCAAGGCGTCCCGACGTCTGGGTCAATTCCGTCCGGCGCGCGGGTCGAGCGAGAAGTGCAGTATAACTTCGCAGCCCTGAAATCCCTGCGTTTGGCATTGCGTGAACCGGATTTCACAACCGCGGTTCGCATCGAGACACAAATCAACAAGCATCTCGGACGACCGGCCGCTGTGATGCTGGATGCTGGAACTGTTGATGTCGATGTTGCTGCTGCAGGCAGCAACTCTCCTGCGCATTTGTTGGTGAATATCGAGTCTCTTGCGATCGCTCCGGAGCGTCGGGCAAAGGTTGTGGTCGACCAAAGATCAGGAACAATCGTAATTGGCGAATCCGTTCGTATCTCAAGGGTCGCGGTGTCACAGGGTGGGCTAACCCTGCGTATTCAGGAAGCACCCGTGGTTAGCCAGCCCAACCCGTTCTCAGACGGCGAGACGGTCGAACTTCCAAGAACGAACGCGCAGATTGATCAGGCCGAAGGAACAGGTTTGGCCGAAGTGTCCGGTGGAACGACTCTGTCGCAAATTGTTGAAGGCCTGAATGCCTTGGGCGTCGCACCCCACGACATGATTGATGTTCTGAAAACGATACATGCTGCCGGCGCTCTCCACGCCGAACTTGTTGTTATGTAACCAAAAGCTGCGGGAAAAACTATGTTTGGTTTGATCGGAATTGTAACCATTTTTGCCATGGTGTTCGGGGGCTACCTTTTGGCCGGCGGCAAGATGGGGATCATCATGAAATCGCTGCCGTTCGAGATGATGATGATCGGCGGCGCTGCAATTGGCGCTTTTTTGATTGCGAACGACAAACACGTTCTGAAGCACACCGGCAAGGACATCAAAAAGGTCTTCAAAGGGCCTAAGTGGGTGCCAGAAGACTATCGTGATCTGCTGTGTTTGCTCTCCGAACTTCTAAAAGTTGCCCGACAGAGCCCTATCGAGCTGGAAGCTCATATAGAAGAGCCTGATACCTCTTCGATTTTCGGAAAATATCCAAAAATCCAGGGAGACACAGAGGCCGTATCGCTGATCTGCGACACGCTTCGATCCGGTTCCATGAACTACGATGACCCCCATCAGGTTGAAGAAATCCTCGAGAAACGATTGGAGGCCAAGCTCCACTCAGATCTACACTCAAGCCACGCATTGCAAACGGTCGCAGATGGCCTGCCTGCTCTGGGGATTGTGGCCGCCGTTCTTGGCGTGATCAAAACCATGGGTTCGATCGACCAGCCGCCGGAAGTCCTCGGTAAACTAATCGGCGGCGCTCTGGTTGGGACATTTCTTGGTGTTTTCTTGGCGTATGGGTTGGTGGCCCCCTTCGCGTCGCGAGTCCGGGCTGTCGTTGAGGAAGATAGCCATTTCTACAAGCTAATCAGAGAAGTGCTCGTTGCCAATCTTTTCAACCACCCAACCAATATGTGCATTGAAGTGGGGCGCCAGAACGCGCCATCTGCGATCAGGCCGTCATTCGGTGATTTGGCAGAGGCATTGAAGCAGACCAAGCAGGATGCAGCATGAAATTTTTTCTTGCCGTATTCCTCCTGATTTTCGCACATTCGGTTGCGGCTGAGGGCATCGTGGTCAAATCTGGATCACACGACGGGTTTGTCCGCTTGGTGATGGAAATGCCGAATGGAGAAAAACCTGTAATAAATCATAAAACGCGTAGATTGGTAGAGGTGAGGTTTCCAAAAGAAACCCTTTTCAATGTTGATCACGTTTTCGACTATATAAGTAACGAAAGACTAGATTCTATCTCTCAAGATAAGGGCGCGATTAATCTACGCCTTAATTGTGATTGTGAGCTGTCCACTCATATATTTAATAGATCTCATTTTGTAATAGACATCCAAGACGGCACGCATGATTTTTCGGTTTCAAGTTCTGGAAATTTCCTAAAGACCAAAAATTTTTGGAAATTTGATACAAGCAAACTCCCCGAAATAAATATTTTTAATGATTCAGAAGAACGCCCTGAATCGAAAGCCACGCCATCTTCGACATCTACTACTACCCAACATGTTTGCCCAAGTAATAGCATTGTAGAGAACATTATAAATCTTCCAATTGAATTCTCCTATGGAGATCTTCTGGTCTCTAGAACCAATTTATCGGAAAAAGTCGGCAACGAACTATCCGACCAGGATGTAACTGAATTCATAACGAAGTACCTTGCTTTGGGATTGTTCGCAGAGGCTGAGTCTCTGATGATCTCTTTGAATCTGGAAGAAAAGCGCGAAGCGCGCGCAGTTCTGAATGTGTCGGATGATCCAAACAGCTCTGGCTACAACTTCTCCAATTACGAAAAGTGCCACGAAGCCTATGTTTTCTGGTCCATCTTCTCAGATCCACCCAGCCAAACCTCTGCTGACTACAAGGCTGCGTTGCGAATGATGGACAGTTTTCCAGAAGTCACACGGCACTGGATTGAACCGCATTTCAAAGAAAGGTTGCTGCATCTTGGAGAGGTTGGTTTGGTCGACGAATTTTGGCCCGAAGAAGAAATTTCCCAGCTGGATATGGATGTAAAATTTGCTACCCTAGGTAGCATCAATGAGAAATCTTTGGTAGAAGTGCCAATATCTCTTTTGGATCAGTTGACTGTTGTAGCTCAGAATATGAATGAGCTCGAAGAGCTGACGAAGATTAAGTTATCCAAACGCTTATCCGAGAACGACCTTCTATCGTCGATCAAGATCGTAGATGAAGTTGAACTCAGCTACGATACAAAGCTGTCCATGTTTAAATCGATCGTAAGTTACGCCGTCGAGTATGGTAGTGAAGAAGATATATTATTGCTATCTTCGGCGGCTTTCTGGCAAAAAATTAACGAAGAAGACCAGGGCCAAGATGAATTCACTCGCCTTAGGGAGGCAATTGACGCCATTGGACTTCCGGAATTTGATCCAAAATTCTCGATACCGAAATCTTATCCGGCAATGAGTGAAACATTAACGGATTCAAAACAATCGAGCTCACCATCAACAACGAAAGCTCCTTTAGGTACAGATTATTCTAAATTTTTAGAGGTGGTTAACGAAGTTGATGATCTTCTGGATGCCGTAGTGGTTTCAAAGGGACGTATCGCTCCCTTGGATAATAAGCTGCGGGAACAGACGGCATTAACCCAATGACAACAAACATATCAAAGTTCTTGCTGCCAGGAGCACTCCTGGCCGTGATCATCATCATGGTGATGCCCCTTCCGTCATGGGTGCTGGATATCGGGCTGTCGCTGTCGTTCGCCCTGGCGATTTTGATATTTGCGGTCACTCTTTTCATTGAGCGACCATTGGATTTTTCGATTTTTCCAACCGTACTTCTTGCGACTTTGATGCTCCGGCTGTCGCTGAATGTCAGTTCAACAAAACTGATTATCGGGCAGGGCCATGAGGGCATCAGCGCCGCCGGCAAGGTCATCGAAGGGTTCGCCCTCTTTGTGATGGGCGGCAGCATATTTCTGGGGTTGGTTGTCTTTCTTGTTCTGCTGATTGTGAACTTTGTTGTTATCACAAAGGGCGCGACGCGGATGGCCGAGGTCGGGGCGCGTTTTGCTTTGGATGGCATGCCGGGCAAGCAGTTGGCCATCGACAGCGATATGGCGGCCGGAGCCATCGATCACGAAACCGCAAAAGCGCGGCGTGAAACGGAACTTCAGGAAACAACTTTCTACGGGTCTCTGGACGGTGCCTCGAAGTTTGTGAAAGGCGACGCCATTGCGGGCCTTTTGATCACGATGCTCAACCTCGTCATGGGGCTTATCATGGGGGTCGGTGTTCATGGAATGGAGTTCGGCGCTGCGGCCGAAACCTATGCCATTCTGACGGTCGGTGACAGTTTGGTGTCGCAAATTCCCGCAGTTATCGTGTCAATTGCTTCTGCACTTTTGCTTGCGCGCGGCGGGGCAAAGGGCACGACAGACAGCGGTATCGTCGAGCAGCTTGGGCGCTACCCTGATGCACTTGTGCTTGTTTCCGTATTCATGGCGGTCCTCGCTTTTTTCCCGGGAATGCCGTTTCTGCCCTTCCTTTTTGGCAGCGGGGTTGTCGGCGTTTTTGCCTGGCTCAGAAAGGCAGCAATCTGGAAAGAGTCCGAGCAAAGTTTGGACGTAGAAGAGCCGTCGTCCGAAACGCCAACCAAACCTTTGGGTGACATTCTGGATCTGGACGAAATACATATCGAGTTTGCGCCGGATCTGGTGCCAATGGCGTTGAATGCTGACACGGGCATGGATTCACGGATCACCAACCTCAGGCGTCACATCGCCACTGATTTCGGGTTCATTTTGCCCGAGATCAGGTTGACTGACGGTTTGGACTTAGCGCCGGGCACCTATGTCATTTATATTCAAGGCGTAGAGGTCGCCCGCGGAATGCTGCACGCGGATCTGGTTCTGGCCTTGTTGCCCGAAAATCAGGCCTCTCTGCCGGATGGCCAGGATGTCAAAGAACCTGTCTATGGCGCGCCAGCCCGCTGGATCAGTCGCGAAAAACAAGATGTGGCGGCCCTTGCCGGTGCGACGATCGTTGTGCCGACCGAAGTTCTGACGACCCACTTGATGGAGACGATCAAAGCGAACTTTTCGCGGTTGTTTACGCTCAAATCGTTGCGTCGCATCCTTGATGAAATGGTGCAGGTGTCCAATCCGTTGCGCGCCGAGGCGAATAAAAGACTGCTCGATGAAATGATCCCCGAAAAGGTTCAAATTGATAATCTTCTGCCGGTTCTCAAGCTCTTGCTGGACGAGCAGGTCTCCATTCGAAATCTTCCACTGATACTTGAGGCTTTGGCTGAAATTAGCCAGTCACGCAGATCGATCGATGACCAGTGCGAACACGTGCGACAACGGTTGGGCTTTCAGATTGTGTCGGGTCTGAAGCGCCCGGATGGAACTATTCCTTTGATCCAGCTTGCTCCGGAATGGGACGATCTGTTCCGCGCTCATCAGGTGTCGATGGATGACGCGTCTTTCAATGTTGCGTTGCCAAAGAAGGAATTTGATGCCCTGACGCGTAATGCCGCGTCTATTGTATCTGACAATCAGACGAACGGTATTTCCGCGGCATTTGTGACAAATGGAAAGCGCCGGCGGTTTATTCGGACAGTGTTGTCGTCCAAGGGCATCAACAATCCGGTCCTCTCGTTTGATGAGCTGGGCGTCGCCAATAAGCCATACCTGGTCGGCACGGTCGCAACCTGATGTTTGTGGCCGAGCTTCTTCTTGCACAACAGGAATTCCTGACATCGCTTTTTCTGGTTTTCCTTAGGGTAGGGGGCCTGATGACAGTTGTTCCGGGCTTTGCTGACCGCTCGGTTCCAGTCCGTTTCCGTCTTGTCCTCGCGGGCGCATTTTCGGTGATATGCCTTGGCTCGATGCCCGATTTTGCAGCCATACACAATTTGACACTCACCAGCTTGCCGCTTTGGGTTTTCGCTGAAATTTTTATCGGTGTGTTCCTTGGTTTGGGGCTTCGGTTTCTGATTTTTGCCCTTCAAATGGCAGGCACAATCGCCGCCCAATCAATGTCCTTGTCACAGCTTTTCGGTGGGTCCCAAGAAGACCCGATGCCAACAATCGGCCATATCCTGACCTTTGCGGCGCTGGCGCTTTTGATGGCGGGCGGCTTCCATGTGAAGCTCGCCATGTTCATCATCAGCTCTTATGTCTGGTTGCCGTTTGGTGCCGTACCCACGGCGGAAGACGTTGTCGCTTGGGCCTTGGCAAACGCGGGCACCATGATGAACCAGGCCTTTGTGCTCGCCGCTCCGTTTTTGATTGTGTCGATCCTCTACAATCTGACTTTGGGCGTGATCAACAAGGCGATGCCCCAGTTGATGGTTGCTTTGGTCGGCGCTCCGGCCGTGACATGGGCGGCAATTGCCTTATTGATGATCGCGTCTCCGCTAATGCTGGGCATATGGCTTGTTTCTGTCGATAAATTCCTGGCGTCGCCGGTCGGGGGACCCTAGATGGCCGAAGATCAGGACAGCGAAAAATCCCACGAGCCATCAGAGAAAAAGCTTCGCGACGCCAGACAGAAAGGGCAGGTAGCACGATCGCCTGATCTGTTGACGGCCACAGCCTATGGTGGGTTTTTGATCGGGGCGATCGCACTTGGATCTGGCGCAATCATGTCTGCGGCCAATGGTTTGATGATCTATTGGTCGCAAGCCGCACAGTTCTTTCCGAATAACGGCTCTGGTCTGGACAACACTGATTGGTTCAAACCTTTGCTGAATGTAACCGCCGCGCTCTGGCTGTTCTGGGTGGTTCCGGGGCTTTGTGTTCTGGCCGTGCTTCTCGCAACCAGAACGTTGATTTTCTCGCCATCGAAACTGGCGCCAAAATTGTCGCGGATTTCCCTATTGGAAAACGCAAAGAATAAATTTGGTAAAAGGGGCCTGTTTGAATTTTCAAAAAGCGCAGTGAAACTATTGATTTACTGCATAATTTTGGGACTTTTCATTCGCTTGAACCTAAATGAAATCTTGGCGTCTCTTGCACAGGAAACCCACCAGATTGCCGTGCTTCAAACAAACGTTGTCGTACGTTTCTTGACGCTGGTTTTTGTCGTCGCGCTTGTCATCGCCGCTGTAGATTTTCTTTGGCAGCACTTTGAATTTTTGTCCCGAAACCGGATGTCACACAAAGAACTCAGGGATGAAGCAAAAGAGGCCGAGGGCGATCCGCATCAAAAATCCCAAAGGCGTGCGCGCGGCGAAGAGATCGCGAGGCAAAACATCGCGGCAAGTGTTCCCAAGGCGGACGTCATCATCGTTAACCCGACCCACTACGCGGTCGCGCTTCAGTGGGACAGCTCAAAGCACTCAGCGCCAATTTGTGTTGCGAAGGGTGTGGATGAGGTTGCGGCAAGAATTCGCGAAATCGCCAATGAGTCGGGTGTTCCGATCCATTCAGATCCACCAGTCGCGCGTGCAATTCACAAGACAGTTGAAATCGGTGCCGAAATTCAGCCGGAACTCTATAGGGCGGTTGCCGCTGCTCTCAGATTTGCCGAGGCCGCGCGGGTCGCTAAAAAGAGGGGTGCTTGATGAAAAACAAATATTCAGATCTGGCACTTGTCGCGAGGCTTATCGAAGAAAAGGCAGAGGCGGATTGCCGTGAGGTTCAGGCGCAAGGGGATCGCCTGCGCGCTGAAACTGTCAAAGCAAGCGACGCATTCCGAGAGGGGATGAATCTCGATTGGGACGACGCCGCGATGCAGTTGTCCGGTATGAACGAAACATGGCTTGCCTGGCTTGCTGAACGTCAGAAATCTTTGAACATCGCGCTTGCGAAAAACAGAGCGCTCGAGGCACATCGCACAGATCAATTGAGGGTCAAATTTTCCAATCGCCTTGCGGCCGAGGCCTTGGTGGAAATGGAAACGCTGGCCTTAAAATCGGAAGCCAAGAAAAAGGCGCAACGGAAAATGGCCTCGGTCATTATGATGGCCGAGGCTAAAAACCGGTAGGTCTAAGAATCTACTGCTTGGCGATTTCTACGATAAGCACGTCACGCGTTTTCCCGCGCGTGATGTCCTGGGCCGCGCTACGCAGGGCGTTGCGCAGAATTTCGAGCGATCGATTGCTGGTGTAACCGCTGCCGAAGTGCCCTTTGTTCGCGTGATCGAACAGGATTTGAAGAAACTTGTCGCGGATTTTGGGTTCGAGATGAAACACCTCTGACGTTGTCCCCGGCTCGACCTCAAGACTAAGCGACATGACCACCATGGCATCCACTTCGTCTTGGACCAAAACCGGAACCAAAAACTGGTTGGCAAGCTTCACAAACTCACCATCTCTTGGCGGAGCTTCCTCGAAACTCGAAGGGGGTTCCGCTACAATCTTTTCCGCAGCTGGCAGGCAGGCGATTTCGGTATCGTGTGATTGCTTGTCCGCGCCCATGACAATTGCCGCGCCAACGCCTGCTCCGGTGCCTAAAAGAGCCAAGATGATTGGAAGGATCAGTTTCAACGTTGGCTCCTTTTAAAACGGCAGTACGACGTCAAGAATCTGCTGACCAATGCGCGGTTGCTGCACGTCCGAAATGTGCCCACGACCGCCGTATGAGATCTGCGCGCCTGCGATTTTGTCGTACGTGATCTCGTTTGACCGCGAGATATCTTCAGGGCGGACAAACCCAGATACGAACAACTCCCGCATCTCAAAATTCACACGTACCTGTTGCGTCCCCGAAATTTGGAGCACGCCGTTCGGCATTGTCTGGATGACCGTTGCCGCAATCCGCAGCGCGAGTTTTTCTTTGCGTTTTACAGACCCTTCGCCGCCCGACTTTGCTGAACTGTTCAACGAGACAGCATTGGACAGGCTCGCGCCGGCGGGCATGTCTGGGTCGACGCGTTGCGGCAGGCCGAAAAGCTCGGGGATCGCGAGTTGCTCGGACCCGCTACGCGACCGGTTGCTGCTGTTTGAAATTTCCGCAGCATCGTCGATTTCAATCACCACCGTCAGAATGTCACCCCGTCGCACCGCGCGTTGATCGCCCAGCAGGGATGCGGGCCCGGCGTGCCACAGGGATGCACGATCAATTTCATGGATTGAGGGCAGTTCTGTCGGCAGAGCACCAAAGGTCATAGCCTGCAGTTCATGGCTGTCATCAACGGGCGTGAAATCGGGCTCTGTGCCAATATGTTTCACGCGCCCGCATCCGCTTAGCATTAGGCAAATCAGAGACGAATACATCAGAAATTTCATTTTCACTCCGTGACCAAAAGCGTCCCGTTCGGCTGAACGATTGCTGTCAGACTGGTTTTAGATTGCAGGTTCATCGCTCTGATCCGCTCTCCGACAGAGCCACGCCCAAGGGCACGTCCTTCGACTTCGATACTGAGCGCACCCTTGGTGAAAATCAGAGGAACGATGGCATTTCTTTCAACGATTGCCGGTGGGGCGACCTGGCTCAGCATGATTGTCCGCCCCGAAAAAAGCGCGACGCTGGCCTCCATCCCAAGAAGCTGATCGGCATGCATTGCTGCCCCGTCAACGGAATCGGGAACTGTCAAAAGCATGTCGGCGGTCAGAACCTCGTAGGGGCGAATGTTCCGAGCGGCGACGATGCTGTCGGCGAATGCAGTGGATGCGCTAAGCACCGTGGTCAAAAGGGCGGGGACGAGTTTCATTTGATCTGCGTCGTCGCGCCAAGCATCTGATCTGCCGCGGTCATGACCTTGGCATTCAGTTCATAACCGCGTTGGGCTTCGATCAGTTCGGTGATTTCACGGACGGCATCAACAGAACTGTCCTCAAGGTAACCCTGCCGGACGGTGCCAACGCCATCAGTTCCCGGTGTGGCAACCAGCGCATTGCCCGAGGCAGCTGTTTCGAGAAACAGATTCCCGCCCAGCGCTTCGAGGCCCTTGGGATTGGAAAAGCCCGAAAGCGTCAGTTGCCCCAACAGCTGGGCTTCGGTGCTTGTGTCAAAATAGGCGTACACCTCGCCCGAGGCATTGATCGACAGTGATCGCGTGTCGGCGGGAATAACGATTTCGGGAACCACGGGATGCCCGTCAGACGTGACGATCATGCCGTCCGCGTTCCGCTTTAACGACCCGTCGCGCGTATAGGCGGACTGGCCCGATGGCATAGTGACCTCAAGAAAGCCGGACCCATCGATTGCAATATCCAGATCACCACCCGTTTGACTAAGCGAACCTTGCGATGGCTGGAACGTGACTGAGGCTGGCCGCACACCAAGCCCCAGTTGGATACCGGTTGGAAGCATTGTGCCGTTTGATGCTGTCACAGTCCCAGCCCGGGCGACCTGTTCATATTGCAGGTCGGTGAATTCGGCGCGACGTGGATTATAGCCCGTCGTGCTCATGTTCGACAGGTTCTGCGAGATCACCTCGACCCGCATTTGTTGGGCAGACATACCTGTGGCGGCGATTTGAAGGGCGCGCATGGGAACTCCTACGGTTTATCTAGAAAGGCTTTGGATTGAGGATTTGACGCGGTCGCTTTCTGCATCGAGAAAGCTTTGCCCCATTTCATAAGCGCGCTGGACTTCGATCAATCGGGCCATCTGGCCGATTGGATCCACGTTGGACGCTTCCAGAAATCCCTGCATGACAGTGGTTCTTTCGGATGGCTCAAAGCCCGCATCGGCGCGGAACAGTAAATTGCCTTCCCTCACCAAACCCGCGGGGTCTGTTGGCTCTACGACGCCAATCTGTGCTACGGGCGCTCCGTCTTGCGTGATTGTACCATCTTGCCCGATCCGGGTGTCGCTGGCGTTCGGTAACAGTTGGATAGGTGCCCCGCCGGAGTCCAGCACAGCCAAACCTAAAGGCGTCACCAGCTCACCTGCGGCATTCGTGGTAAATGCGCCAGCGCGGCTGAGTCGTGGGCCATCTGCCGATTGAATCAGGAAATATCCATCGCCCTGAAGCCCGAGATCGAACTGACCCTCGGACAGTTCAAGGCTGCCTTGATGTGTCAGCGTCTCGGAAATGCGGGCTGTTGCCATCGAAACCGAACCCCTGTCGGTATCGGTGATATATTCCGAAAAAAGGACGCCCTGTTGGCGGAACCCTTTGGTTTGTGCATTGGCGATATTGTTCGCGACGACGCGCATTTCCCGCTCAAGCCCCGCCATACGGGTCAGTGTGGTGTAACCTGTGGTTTGCATCTCAGCTTTCCGTGATTAGGGGGATGATCTGGCTATGGAAAAATGACACGAGCGTTTCCGTCATAAAGTTCATCGACATCCAGAAAACGGCGACGATGGCCACGAGTTTGGGCACAAAGGTCAGCGTCATTTCCTGAACGGACGTCAGGGCCTGAAACAGGCCGATGCACAGTCCGGTCACAAGCGCGGCAAGAAGGATCGGGGTCGACGTTATTGTCGCGATCCAAAGCCCCTGACGCAGCACGTCGTATATCTGGGTGTCCTGCACGGGTCAGACCGGCATCCGAAGAATTTCTTGGTAGGCCTCGACCACTTTGTTGCGCAGTGTCACGGCGGTTTCGACAGCCAGTTCAGATTGCGCCAGCGCCGTCACAAGGGCATGCGGATCTGCGTTACCCGAAAGGGCAGCTTTGGCTTCGCCCTCGGCATTGGCAAGCGTGGCGGAAAAGCTTTCGAACTTTTCAGCAGCTGCGGCTGCCATTGCATCTGGTTTTGTCGCCGCTTGGATCGAGTTCGTTTGATTTGAAAACAGGGTTCGGATGTCCATTCTGGTCTCCTAAATTTGGGTGGTTATCGTCTGAGAAGGTCGTAAAGGCCGCGCGACATTTCTTTGGTTTGCTCGAACATTTTCAGGTTCGCTTCGTAGGTGCGCTGGGCTTCGCGGGAATCAGCCATTTCGATCAGCAAATTGACGTTGGAGCCTTCGTAAAAACCGCTCTCGTCGGCCAGCGGATGACCTGGCTCAAAAATCCGTTCGCCATCCGTCGGGTCCAATAGCACCGGACCGGTTGAAACAGTGGTGGGCTCGCCTGCGCTTGCGCGCACGGCTTCGAAAGCTACGGTTTTCCGCTGGTAGCCGGGCGTGTCTGCATTTGCGATATTTTCGGACAGGTGGCGCAGGCGCGTCGCTTGTGCGTGCAGCCCGCTTGCGGTGACCTTAATGGCATTGGAAAAATCATTCATCAGTTAGGACCTCATGATTTCCCAAGGCTAAGGCGCAGGATTTTTAGGCTGGATTGAATGATAGACAGCGCTTTTGTGTGATCGCTTTTGGCCTGAGCGGCCTCCATCATTTCTTCTTCCAGATTCACGGCATTGCCATTCGGGTCCGCGCTCGTGCGATTGGTCATCTGATCTTGAAAAGCAAAGGGCGCGGCGCTGCCTGTATGCTGACTGCGCGTGGTCTTGATCTGCTGACCGCTGGCCGAGTCAAAGCTGGCCTGAAACGTGGATACGCGCAGAGCTTTGTATCCCGGCGTATCTGCGTTCGCGAGGTTTTGGGCGCTGGCGGCCTGACGGCGCCCAGCATTTTTCGCAAGTGCGATAGAGGCGTCTAAGACCTGTATATTTTGGAACATCGGGGCTTCTCCCTCGGTGGCTTCAATCAAGCCTTAACCGCGATTCCTTTAGAAACCGTTTGCGAGAGTTGAACGGAGCGCACGATGGATCGATTCGAATTGGCAGGACTGGCATCGGAAATTGGCAAATTGCGGATGTCTCGCGTTGCGGGCCGCGTTCACGCAGTCGACAGCAATATCGTCTGGGTGTCCGGTTTAACCAATCTTCTGTCTGTCTCTGATCGGGTGCAGATCACGCAGAACAGCGGCAAAAAGCTATTTGCCGAGGTTTTGCGCCTGTCCGATCAAGGCGCCGGAGTGATGGTCGAGGGGCCTTTGTCCGGTATCTCGATCGGTGATCGCGTAACGCAGTGGAGCAATGTCAGCCTGCGCCCGAATATGAGGTGGATTGGCCGTGTAATTGATCCGGACGGACAGCCACTGGACGGTCGTCCTGTTCCCGTTTCCGAAGATGAGACTTCCACAAGAACGATTTCTCCGATGTCCCGCCGCGGTCTGGGGGAAAGGCTTAAAACCGGACTGGCGGTCTTTGATACGTTTTTGCCGCTGGCACAGGGTCAAAGAATCGGTGTTTTTGCGGGCTCCGGTGTCGGTAAATCCCGGCTGCTGGCGCAGTTGACCCGCGGAATAAACGTCGATGTTGTTGTGGTGGCGCTGGTCGGTGAACGCAGCCGCGAAATCCGCGATTTTGTGCAGAACGTTCTGGGGCCGGAAGGCATGGCAAAAAGCGTCGTGGTTGCGGCAAGCTCCGAACGACCGGCATTGGAAAGACGGCGTTGCGCCCGCTCAGCCATGGAAATCGCAGAATATTTCCGCGACCAGGGCAAACAGGTTCTTTATCTGGCAGACTCACTGACGCGCATGGCCGAAGCCCACCGCGACATCGCCTTTTCAGCCGGTGAACTGCCTGTCCTGCAGGGGTTTCCCCCCTCGATGCCCGCCGAACTTATGGGCCTATGCGAACGCGCAGGGCCAGGTGGTGAAGGGCAGGGCGATATCACTGCTGTCTTTACCGTGCTCGTCGCTGGCTCTGACATGGAAGAACCGGTCGCGGATGTTCTTAGAGGTACTTTGGACGGACATGTTATTTTGGACCGGGAAATCGCAGAGCGCGGCAGATTCCCCGCGATTGATATCTTGCGTTCGGTGTCCAGAAGCCTGCCAGAAGCTGCATCTGAGCCCGAGAATGAGCTGCTAACACATGCGCGTCGCTTGTTGGGCAAGTATGAAAAGATCGAGCCGATGATGCGCGCAGGTCTTTATCGTGAGGGCGCAGACCCGAGAATTGACGAAGCTTTGGCGGCATGGCCAGAGCTGGATTCATTTGTCTCAGATAAAAGCGTTTCAGGTCACGAGCAGAGCTTTGCCAAATTGAACCTGATCCTGCGTAGGGCGGCCGCAGGCACTATCAAAGCCGCGTCCTAAAAATTCAGCCAAAGGAAATAGATTGAAGTAGGGTCAAGGCAATGCTGCCGGAACTCGAAGAGCCGATCTCTTGCGCCTGTTCCCGTAAAAGATAGGTTTTTGTAATCTCTTCCAGCATCTCAGTTGTAGCTAGTTCGCGGACATCGTTTGTGCCCCAACGTTGGTTGGCCTTGTCTTGGAAAACTTCAAGCTGCTGGTCGATATCAATTTGGCCAAACGAACTCGGCAATCCCAGCGCAGATTCGAATACCTCGCGCAGCGGCGGTGTTCCCATGATTTGATACCAAAGCGAGTCGTTGGAACTGGACTGCTCGGCAAGTTCCGGCAGTTTCCGTTCCGCATTCAAAGCCAAGCGTAGCGTTTCGTTCTGGTCGCCAACCGCGATTTCGAATGATTGCGCATTGTAGCGGGCTATGATGTCTTCGGCGAAGCCATCAGCCAAAGTTTGTGCCCCGTCTGCGTTGCCAAGACCGAAGGCCTTCGAAAATTCAGCATATCTGGAGTCAGACAGTTTGTTCGCCAGAGAACTCGAACTTTCTGTTCCCTCTGACAGGACTTTGGAAATCAGCGCTTTGGAATTGATGTCGTCCTGTAAGCCGAATGCTTTCAAAGCGACACGAAGCAAACGTCGGTCATTCACCAGGTCTTCGGCACTTTGAACGTTGGCGATGTTTTCGGCGAAGTATTCAGTATCCCGCAAGATTAACGGGCTATTTTGAAATAGCTCGTTTTGCCGATCGAATGTCGATTGCAAAAAGTTCCAGCCAACAAGACCGGATCCGACGATGACCGGCTGAAAGCTCATTCCTGACACACTCCAAGCAGACGGTTTTCACGCGGAATCAGATTTCGCAATGTCTTGAGGCACAGGTAAAAATTTCCATCCAAAACAGCGTCTGTCGCAAGGCTCAGATGGTGGCGACTGTCGTTGTCTAAAAGAACATGACTCAACTCTTCCAACCCTTTTAGCAGTGCAGCTTTTCCTTCGGCTGCGGAAAGCTCGCCAATCAGGACAAGTTGCGCGGCATAGCACACCCGTTTCACCGGGGTTTTGGCTTGGGTCGGATGGATCGCATCTTTCAGGCGCAGTATGTTCACGTCGGACGTCAGAATCGACAACCGGCTTCGACGATCACCATTTTCAATCACAGCGCCGTTGATCAACAGGCGCTCTTTTGGTGCCAGTTTTAGGACCAGTCCGCTCATCTTTTTGCTCCTTGCTGCCCGAGACCGTTAAGAAGGCTTCGATTGACTTCGATCAGTGGCGCCACGTCTCCGCGGTCACGTAGGACCTCGCGTGATTTTTGTTCGACAAATTGGGACAGGTAGAAAATCTGTGCTTTAAGCGGCTTCGGCAGACGGTTGGAAGGGTGAGCCACGTCAGATGCCAAAAGGACCCATAGTCGTCTGTTGTTCGAAAGCGCTTTCACAAACGCGCTGAAGTCATTGCCTTGTATTTTGCTTGCGGCATCCAATTCGGCGGTAACCCGTGCAATAATCTCGTACTCAATGGATTGTTCAGATCTGGTGGCGTTGGAGAAAGACGAATAGCCATACTTCGCATTTGCGACTGCGTTCACTGAAATAATCCTCGATTTTGAAGTTCTGAATGGGCAGGCTCAATAAAAGCCTGCCCGATGTCCCTTTAGCGGAACAGGGACAACAAGCTCTGCGGTGCCTGGTTGGCAATCGAGAGAGCCTGAACACCCAGCTGCTGCTGAACTTGAAGTGCCTGAAGACGCGCGGACGCTTCTTCCATATCCGCATCAACAAGTGTCCCGATACCGGACTTCAGGGCATCTGTGAGAGACGAGATGAACTTCTCTTGTGTCTCGATGCGTCCCTCGACCGAACCGAAAGAGGCAGATGCGTCGATTGCCGTATCAATCATGGATTCGATCGCCGTCAGAGCGGCATCCGCGCCTTCATTGGTTGTGACGTCGATATCAGAAAGTTGAGACAACCCGCCACCAATGGTAACGCTGGTCGGCGCTGTGATCGTGTTGATACCAACGGCAATTGTATCGTTTGCGTCAGTAACACCCGATGTCGCGGTCAGGCTATCGCCATCTGCCGTGATGTTCAGAACGTTGGTATCAAGGCCCTGCTCCTCAGCATAGCTCGCAAATGCCGACGCCAGACCGGCGGCCACGTCTGCGGCAGAGTCACCATCCTTGGCAACGTAGAACATCTTTTTGGCATCGGCGGTTGTTGCGCCTGACGTGTAATCGGCCGCTGTGAACGTGCTGTTGTCGGCATCCGTTCCGGTGATTTCGATGCTAAAGACCTGACCTGCCGTCGGTGCCGCGACAGACAGCGTGCGCGTCTGTGTTGCGTTCAGTGTTTGATCAGCTGTGGAAACGGCCACTGTACCGCCGGTAAAGTCCTGCTGGTCCTGACGTAGATCCTGTTTCGCGATCGAAATATCACTGGCCTCGACACCGGAGGCGGAGCGATCCAGAGATGAAAGAACGTTGACCGTGCCAGAACCCTCGTCGGTGCTGCCGTTGGACAGCAGATTCAGACCGTTGAACTGAGCCGCGTTCACGACCGACGAAATCTGGTCTTTCAGCGCATCGATATCCGTTTGGATTTTCGCACGATCGACGTTTTCTTCCTGTGCAGAGACGATCTTGCCCTTCATCTCGGTCAGAAGATCTGTGACAGTTTCCGACGCCTGGCGGGCCACAGCAACCGTGGATTCACCAAGGTTGAGGCTGTCAGAAATACCCTGAAATCCCTGTACGTCAGATTCCATCACCTTGGAAATCGCCCAGACGGCAGAGTTGTCTTTTGCATTTGCAACCGTTTTGCCCGTCGCAATCTGGTTTTGTGTGTCTGCCAGATTTCCGTTGATCGACTTCAGTGTTTGCAGCGCAACCATCGCGCCATTATTTGTAAGAATACTCGACATTGACATGTCCTTTCATAAGCGCCTTTAGCGCCATTTTCGATTTTCCTTGATATCAATGCCTTCTGACATGAACGGTCGTACCGTGCCGACTTTTGGTCGCATCGCCAAAATTGTTGGCTACAGACTAACTTTGGGTTAACGAGGACTGGCTTTTCGAGTTTTGCTTTCGTCAATGCATCCAATATTTAAATCAATTTTTTCTGATAGCTTTTTGGAAACCTCCTGATAAAAAACGAAAGAGAACTCGCTCTCAGAATTCTGAAACGCTTTGGTTGTTTTTAGATAGTTTTCCAAAAAGGCTTGCTCCAATAAGTCGCATTTCGAGGCAACCTTTTGCGGCGCGCTACGATCCGCCAAAAGTCCATAGTTTGTTGTGTCCATACTTACCTCCTGTAACGAAGTAATCTGTAGGAGGTGAATAATTTGGTAACAAATTCATGTCTTCTGTAGACATAATCAGGAGGCTAACATGTTTATCGTAAACTCAATTATGGCAACGCTCGGTGCGGTTGGCAGAACTGGTTGTCCGGTGGATGAAGGCTTGGAAAACCAAGGGGAAGATTTCCTATTTGTGTTGAACGAGTTGATGGCGGTAATGCCGGAAGATGGCTCCGTGCCTGCTGAACCGGGGCAGGATGAAGTGATTCCTGAATTTGTTATTGAAACGGATCAGAACGTTTCTGACCTGGTCGTGGATTCCGAATTTCAAAGTTTTGAGGATGCTCTCAATGATGGTAGGGTCCATTATGGCCAAATACAAAAAGGGACAGATCAATTTTTCGAATTTGATAAAGCGAAGGAAAGTGATTTATCGATTTTTAATTTTAAAAGTTTTCCCAAACACTCTGATACAGAAATAGAACGAATATCGGTGGGATTTAATCCGGTAAATACAGGTCAGCATGGGATTGGGGATAATATTTCTCATTTCCCGAACAGGCTAGAGAGCGAATCGATTGGATATGACGATTTAGTTAAGACTGTAGCCATTGGTGAACGCAATAATCTCCAAAATGCGGCGTCAGTATTTCCTAAAGGAACGGTCCAATTTTCTGAGAACGAAATAAATAAAGGACAAATCGACACAAATTTTGAAAAACTTGAAGCTGCAGATAGAAAACAAAACATCCCCACTTCAATAAGCAAGAGTGAAAACCCAGCAGTATCGTCTGTCGTGACTAGTGGGAACGAGATGCAGAATTTTGGTGTGAAGCCTGCAGAAGACATCGAAAAAGCGACTGCTTCCACACCCGAGACCGTCGAACGGGAGGATCATTATAGCATGCTTCCCAAACAGCATTCCTCCAGTGCGCACCTTCCGGCCGAGGCACGAGCTGTAGAAATTCAGCCTGGCTCCCTAAAGCAAGATTTCGTGCCACCGGCGATATCAATTGATCCACAGTTGGGCGCGGAACGGACATCGGGAACTATTTTCAAGCCATCCCCGAGTGTGGCACCACAAATTTCTGCAAGAGTCGTCGAAGCCGTCCCCGCGGCCACGGAAGGGCCGGTTGAGATTGTTCTGGATCCGGAAGAGCTCGGGAAATTGCGAATGCAGATCACGCGGTCGGAAACTGGCTGGACTTTGCACGTCAATATTGAACGGCCAGAGACGCTGGATTTCATGCGCCGGCATATCGAAACGCTTCAGAAAGACCTTGTTTCCGTTGGCTACGAGTCGCTGAATCTGCAGCTTGGCGGTGGTCAAAATGGGGGTGCTTCAGCCCAAGAACATCTGAAGTGTGCTGAAGGGCCCTCCATCGCTCTGGATGAAGGGCAAAGCCAAAATATGACAACACTTGTCATCAACGACGGTCTGGATATTCGGGTTTAAAAAAATGATCACAAACGTTCCCACATCAGCGACGTCCAATCAAACGGTCAGTCAGTCCTCCTCTTCTCAATCTGGAGTTTTGAACTCGGATTTTGAGACGTTCCTGAAAATGCTGACCACACAGGCGCAAAATCAGGATCCATTGAATCCGCTGGATTCGACTGAATATGCCTCTCAACTTGCGTCGTTCTCGTCGGTCGAGCAGCAGGTTATGACAAATGACCTTTTGACCGCATTGAACGCGCAGTTCCAATCATCTGGTTTGGGGCAATTGGTGGATTGGGTGGATTCTGAAGTGTTGCAAAGTGGTAGTGCTTACTTTGATGGCCGCCCAATCGCGCTTCAGGTCCCGTCGCAGCCGAATGCGGACAGCGCAACGCTTGTCATCTCTGATGCAAACGGCAACGAAGTCGCGCATCGACAGCTTTCTCTGGGTGACAGTTTTTATGAATGGGACGGCCTCGGCAACAACAGCGAAACACAATCCAGCGCCTTTTACACGTTCCGCATCGACGCGTACGCAAGTGGAGAGCTGATCAATTCGGGTCAAGCAACCACATACCAACGCGTGACCGAGGCGCGCAGCGGCTCGGATGGCGAGATCGTTCTGACCCTGTTGGGCGGGGCCGAGGTCAATGCGTCAGGTGTCGATGGTATTCGGGTGACGGATTAATCAAAAACCGCCAACCAACAGCCCGCCCAGCGCGCCGCCGATAACCAAACCCAAGATACCCCAAACAAATCGCCCACCGCTGCTTTTGGGGTGATGGTGATCGTGCGAGCGGCTGTTTTGGGTCAGCACATCCTCGACCATTTCCGGTAGGCGCGGGCCAAATCGCGCAAGCACGCGGGCCGTTTGCGCAAGATCCTTCAGAACGGCGCGGGGGCCAATCGATTGCTTGATGTAATCTTCGACAATCGGCTGAGCAGCCTTCCAGATATTCATATGCGGATCAAGCGACCGCGCGACGCCTTCGACCACAACCATTGTGCGCTGCAGAAGGATCAGCTCGGTGCGTGTTTCCATGCCAAACCGTTCTGTTACCTCGAACAGGTAGGCAAGTAGGCGGGCCATGGAGATGCGGGTGGCATCCATCCCGAAGATCGGCTCACCCACAGCACGTAGAGCCCGGGCGAATTCATCGACGTCACGATCCGCGGGCACATAACCGGCCTCGAAATGCACCTCGGCGACACGTTTGTAATCACGGCGAATAAAACCGAACAGAATCTCGGCGTAGACCCGACGTGTGTATTCGTCGATGTGCCCCATGATCCCGAAATCAAGCGCGATGATGTCGCCATTTTCAGCGATTTTCAGGTTCCCCTGATGCATGTCCGCATGGAAAAAACCATCACGCAGAGCATGGTTCAGGAACAGTTGTAGCACACGCTCACTGAGCTCAGAGCGATCAATGCCAGCCGCATCAATCGCGGTATTGTCGCCCATCGGCAGCCCTTCGGCCCAACCCAATGTCATCACGCGACGACCCGACAGGAACCACTTGACCGGCGGCACCTGAAAACCGGCATCCTGTTCGGTGTTGGCGGCGTATTCGGATGCCGAAGCCGCCTCGAGCCGCAGGTCCAGCTCACCCATGACCACACCCTCAAAGTGGGTGATCACATCCATCGGGCGCAATCGGCGCGACGCGGGTGACAGGAATTCAATAAATCGAGCGGCAAAAAAGAAGGCGTCCAGATCTTTGCGGAACGCTTTCTCGATTCCGGGGCGCAGCACCTTGACAGCTACGGTTTCGCCGTTGTCCGCCAAAGTGGCCTTGTGAACCTGCGCGATAGATGCTGCAGCGACGGGTTCGCTGAACGTCGAAAACAGGCTGTCGGCCGGAACCTCCAGTTCTTCCTCGATCGCCTTTTTGGCCATCTCGGTCGAAAACGGCGGCAGTTTATCCTGCAGAATGCGCAGCTGAACAGCCAGATCTTCGCCTACAACGTCAGGGCGGGTCGACAGAACCTGACCGAACTTGATGTAGGCGGGGCCGAGAGCCGTCAGCGCGCGTGTCAGCGGCGGCATCTCGGGATCGCCTTCATACCCAAGCCATTTGAATGGCCACCCCAGCACGCGTGCCGCGATACGCAAAGGCTTAGGCGCCTCGAACGCGTCAAGAACAACGCGCATCGCGCCGGTACGTTCAAACGTTGCACCGGTACGGATCAAACGCCAGATATTGTGGGGTCCGCGCATGTCAGATTTTCCACCCCGAATGCAGGCAGGCAATTCCCATGCTCAGGTTGCGATACTTAGCGTTTTCAAAACCGGCGGCCTTGACCATGCCAAGGAAGGTTTCCTGATCGGGGAACTGACGGATCGATTCCACCAAGTACTGATAACTGTCTTTGTCCCCAGCGATCAGTTGGCCCATGCGGGGAATGATGTTGAAGGAATACAAATCGTACACCTTCTGCATCATCTCATTGGGAATCTGGTTGAATTCCAGCACCATCAGCCGGCCACCCGGACGCAACACACGATATGCTTCGTTCAGTGCCTGCTGCGGTACGGTCACGTTCCGGATGCCAAAGGAAATCGTGTAAACGTCGAAGGTGTTGTCTTCAAAGGGCAGGGCCATCGCGTCGCCCACGACCCAATCCAGACTATCGGCCATCGACGCGGCCTCGGCCCGTTTGCGGCCTTCGGTCAGCATCGGCTCTGTCAGGTCCAGAACGGTGGCATGGCCGCGGCCCGCGCGTTTCAAAAAGCGAAAGGAAATGTCGCCAGTCCCGCCGGCAACATCCAGCAGTTTCTGACCAGGGCGCGGCGCAAGCCAATCCATCATCGCATCTTTCCAGATACGGTGGATGCCCATGCTCATGGCGTCGTTCATCACGTCGTACTTGTTGGCGACAGAGTTGAAGACACCCTGAACCTTGCCTGCCTTTTCAGATTCCTGAATTTCGCTGAATCCGAAATGCGTCGTTTTTCCAGAGTTTTCGGTCATGGCACTTGTCGTTTCCTTGGCTTGCCCCTTCTTATAGAGCGCCAGAGCGCCGATACAATGCGCCCCGCTACCCAAGGACCGCGACATCATGCCTGAGTTACCCGAAGTTGAGACCGTCCGACGTGGATTGGCGCCCGCAATGGAGGGCGCCGTGATCGCCAAAGCTTCTGTGAACCGTCCGGATTTACGCTGGCCCTTTCCCGAAAGGATGGCAGAGCGACTGACCGGAGCCTCGGTTTTGCAGCTTCGGCGCAGGTCCAAATATATTCTTGCGGACCTAAGCACGGGCGAAACGCTGCTTATTCATCTGGGCATGTCAGGGCGGATGTTGGTGACGGGCGATCCGTTGGGGCAATTCGTCCACGATCATCAGCCTGCGCAAAAGCACGATCATGTGGTTTTTGACATGGAAAATGGCGCGCGGATCACATTCAACGATCCACGCCGGTTTGGTGCGATGGATCTGATGGAAACCGCAAAACAGGCTGAACATCCGCTTCTGACCGTTCTGGGCCCCGAACCGCTAGGGAACACATTTGACGAATCGTATTTGTACGAGCGCCTGAAGGATCGGAAAACGCCGATCAAGTCTGCGCTTCTGGATCAGAAAAACGTCGCGGGATTAGGCAACATCTATGTGTGCGAAGCGCTTTACCGTTGCAGAATTCACCCAGCGCGAAAGGCGGCGAATCTGTCCAAGGCGCGGATAAACGGACTGGTGCCGGTCATTCGCGATGTGCTGACGGATGCGATTGCCGCGGGCGGATCCAGTTTGAAAGATTTCCGCCAAGCCGATGGAGAGCTTGGATATTTTCAGCACAGTTTTGATGTTTATGGCCGCGAAGGCGACCCGTGCCGCCGCGCTGGATGCGATGGAACGATCGCGCGGATCGTTCAATCTGGTCGGTCCAGTTTCTACTGTCCGCAATGTCAAAGATAACTTGATCCAAGTGACCGGCGTGATAATGACTCGGAACCTGACCGAAACAAAAAACGAGTTCTTACATGGCCTTTGAAACGATCATCGTCGAAGTCGAAGACCACGTTGCTACGATCAAGCTGAATCGCCCCGAAGCGCTGAACGCATTGAATTCGCAACTTCTTGGTGAATTGGCAGAGGCGTTGAAAGATGCCGATCAGAACGAAAAGGTCCGCTGCATTATTCTGACCGGTTCGGCCAAGGCTTTTGCTGCAGGCGCGGACATCAAGGAAATGTCGGAAAAGACTTTCGTTGAAATGTTCATGTCCGATTTCTTTGGTGCCGAATCTGAAGCGGTGACCAAGGTGCGCAAGCCGATCATTGCTGCTGTCGCGGGTTACGCGCTGGGCGGTGGTTGCGAACTGGCGATGATGTGCGACTTCATCATTGCTGCGGATAACGCGAAATTCGGTCAGCCGGAAATCAACCTTGGTGTCGTTGCCGGTATCGGTGGCACACAGCGCCTGACCCGCTTTGTGGGCAAATCCAAATCCATGGATATGCACCTGACCGGTCGCTTCATGGACGCGGAAGAAGCCGAGCGCTCGGGTCTTGTCAGCCGCGTTGTTCCGGCCAAATCCCTGATGGAAGAGGCCCAAGGTGCTGCGGCGAAAATTGCCGAGAAATCCATGATGGCTTCGATGGTGGTAAAAGAGGCGGTTAACCGCGCTTATGAAACCACACTGGCTGAGGGTCTGCTGATCGAACGGCGCATGTTCCATTCGCTTTTCGCGACAGAAGACCAGAAAGAAGGCATGGCTGCTTTCCTGGAAAAGCGCACGCCGCAGTTCCGCGACAAATAAGGCCAAAGCTAAGAAAAGAATCGGGTTGGCAGGATAGGTGTTTTCGCCTATACGCCGCTCAATACATGCGCGTGATGCCCGCTTAGGCAAGAATCGATCCGGTGGTTCATATCCGGCGTCGGCGTCAGTTGCGCTTAGACAGAATAGAATACGAACCTAGGAAACGATCACATGGCAAACTCGGTACAGTCCAAGAAACGCGCACGTCAGAACGAAAAGCGTAATGACATCAACACGGCGCGCCGTTCGCGCATCCGTACATTCATCCGCAAGGTTGAAGAAGCAATCGCATCCGGCGACAAAGACGCAGCAGCAGCCGCTCTGAAGGCAGCTCAGCCCGAACTGATGCGCGGCGTCACCAAAGGCGTTTTCCACAAAAACACAGCGTCCCGCAAACTGTCGCGTCTGGCCGCTCGCGTTAAAGCTCTGGCGTAAACCAAGTTTAACGAAAGATTAAAAAGCGTCGCTTTCGAGCGGCGCTTTTTTGTTTTTTTGCCACGAATTTTTTGACCAAGAGATTCTTTTTCCAGAAACTGCGAGTCAACAAGTAGTTTCTGTTGAAGCGCCTCGCAGCAGGTTGCTAACTTGCCGTCAGCGAGTCACTTTTCGCTGGGGGGACAGGGAGCGCAGGGATCCGTTTTTGATCTTTGTTAACGCTGTTCATGTGCAAATTAGTGCATGAAATCAGGAGCTTGCCTCCGCCGGTCCAAAAGAAGCGCATGGCGCAGACAGTAAAATTTGTCCGGAATCGGGAACCGGACGCCTTATTGTTGTGCGTCATCATATGTCACGTGTCCCATCCGGGACGCGCGAGGCTTTTTGTTCCCGAATGAAGGGTGACCGCGCTGGTCGCGTTCTGCGCGTGGCTGGTTAACTGACGACGGGAAAGCGAAGCGGGAAATTTATGACACGGGATCAATGGGGTGCTCTCCAAAATGATATTTGCAAGACGATCGGGCAAAACAACTACAAGGTTTGGATCGAACCCCTGAACTACGAAGGCGCGGAATCCGGCGTAGCAATTTTCCAAGCACCCACGAATTTCTTCGGCACGTATGTGTCCCAGAACTACGGCGATATGCTGCTGTCGCAGATCGCTTCGGTAAATCCGTCCGTGCGTCGCATTCACTTCAAGACCGATGTCGATGCGCGCGAAGCCGTTAAAGCACCTCGTACGCCCCAAATGGCGGCCGAGGTTCCTGAACCCGTCCAACAGCAATCTTCTGCATCCGATCTGCTGCCCGGTGCGCCGCTTGATAAACGCTTTACCTTTGACACCTTCGTTGTCGGCAAACCGAACGAACTGGCGCACGCCGCTGCCCGCCGTGTGGCCGAAGGTGGCCCCGTCACTTTCAACCCGCTGTTCCTGTATGGTGGCGTTGGTCTTGGTAAAACGCACCTGATGCACGCGATTGCGTGGGAACTGCGCACACGCCAGCCTAACCTGAATGTCCTTTATCTGTCTGCCGAACAGTTCATGTACCGCTTTGTTCAGGCGCTGCGCGACCGCCGTATGATGGATTTTAAATCCATCTTCCGTTCGGTCGACGTTCTTATGGTCGATGACGTGCAGTTCATCGCCGGTAAGGACAGCACACAAGAAGAATTCTTCCACACGTTCAACGCACTTGTGGATCAGAACAAACAGATCATCATTTCTGCCGACCGCGCGCCGGATGAAATCAAGGATCTGGAAAACCGCATCCGCTCGCGTCTGCAGTCCGGTCTGGTCGTTGACCTGCACCCGACCGATTACGAACTGCGTCTTGGCATTCTGCAGTCCAAGGTCGAAGCCCAGCGCGCGATCTATCCGAACCTTGAAATCGATCCCCGTGTTCTTGAATTCCTTGCGCACCGCATTTCGACCAACGTGCGCGTTCTGGAAGGTGCCCTGACCCGTCTGTTCGCTTTCGCGTCGCTTGTTGGGCGTGAAATCAACATCGACCTGACGCAGGAATGTCTGGCCGACGTTCTTCGCGCGTCCGAGCGCAAGGTCTCGATCGAGGAAATCCAGCGTCGCGTTGCCGAACACTACAATATCCGCCTGAGCGAAATGGTTGGCCCCAAACGGGTTCGTACCTTTGCGCGCCCGCGTCAGGTTGCCATGTATTTGTGCAAACAGCTGACCAGCCGTTCGCTTCCGGAAATCGGCCGCAAATTCGGTGGGCGCGACCACACGACCGTCATGCACGGTGTGCGCCGCATCGAAGAGCTGAAAATACAGGACGGACAAATCGCAGAAGACCTCGAAATTCTGCGCAGAACGCTCGAAGAGTGATTCCCAACCACCACAATCTTGTCTCGGGCTGCTTCTTAGCGGCCCGCTGGCCTTGACGCCTCCGTCATTCCATTGGACAAAACAGAAACAACTTAGCTGGGGCGCGCCATCCGACTGTTGAATCCTGCGCCATCCAGCCCTTCGGAGGGATAAGCGATGAAATTCAGCATGGAACGCGCGACACTGCTTAAGGCCGTGAGTCAGGCGCAGTCCGTCGTCGAGCGGAGAAACACCATTCCGATCCTCGCTAACGTGCTGATCGAAGCCGAAGGCGACACGGTTATGTTCCGTGCCACCGATCTGGATATCGAAGTTGTTGATAAGGCGCCCGCGCAGGTCGAAAAGGCCGGCGCAACGACCGTGTCTGCCGTCATGCTGCATGAAATCGTGCGCAAGCTGCCCGATGGTGCGCTGGTTACGCTGACAGAAGATGGCGCATCCGGCCGCCTGACAGTCGAAGCGGGCCGTTCCAACTTCTCGCTCGCGACGCTGCCCAAGGAAGACTTCCCTGTCATGGCGTCGTCGGAATACTCGGCGAACTTCAGCGCCAAGGCATCCGTCCTGCGCCGGCTGTTCGATAAGGCAAAGTTTGCGATTTCGACCGAAGAAACACGTTACTATCTGAACGGTGTCTACATGCACGTCGCCGAGGCAGAAGACGGCCGCATGCTGCGTTGCGTGGCAACCGATGGTCACCGTCTGGCCCGCATCGACGCGACTGTGCCTGCCGGCGCCGAAGATATGCCGGGCGTCATCGTGCCCCGTAAAACCGTGGGCGAACTGCGCAAGCTGCTGGATGACGACGATATGGACATCGCGGTTTCGGTGTCCGAGACCAAAGTTCGCTTTGCAACACCGGACATCACCCTGACGTCCAAAGTGATCGACGGCACGTTCCCCGATTACACACGCGTTATTCCGACCAGCAACACACGCCGTCTGGAAGTGGACGCAGCGGACTTTGCCAAGGCGGTTGACCGTGTGGCGACCGTCAGCTCGGAGCGTTCGCGCGCTGTTAAGCTGCAGTTGGACGAAGACCGCCTGGTTCTGTCGGTGAATGCCCCCGATAGCGGCGCTGCGGAAGAAGAGCTGGCTGTAGCCTATGGCGATGAGCGCCTCGAGATTGGTTTCAACGCCAAATACCTCTTGGAAATCGCAAGTCAGGTTGATCGCGAAAACGCCGTTTTCCTGTTCAACTCGTCCGGCGATCCGACCCTGATGCGCGAAGGCAATGACACATCGGCGGTTTACGTCGTCATGCCGATGCGTGTGTGACCCTGTCAGGCCTTCACCTACAATCGTTAAATCTGTCTCATTTCCGTTCGCATAAGCGGGCGGAAATTGACGTTGATAGCCGCCCTATCGCGATCTTCGGACCGAATGGCGCGGGCAAAACCAACTTGCTTGAGGCGGTGTCGCTGTTTTCCCCCGGTCGCGGGATGCGTCGCGCGTCGGCAGAGACCATGACACGACGGCCCGAGGCACTGGGCTGGAAGGTGTCAGGCATTCTGACCGCGCCCGATGGTGTCAACGAAATCGCGTTTCAGTCTGAAAACGGCAATCCGCGCACGGTTCGGGTGAATGATAAACCAGCCTCACAGGTCGCACTGGGCCGCATCGCGCGGGTTTTGTGGCTTGTCCCCAGCATGGACCGCTTGTGGATCGAAGGGGCCGAGGGACGCAGGCGGTTTCTGGACCGCATGACGCTTAGTTTCTTTCCTGAGCACGCCGAAGCGACGCTGAACTACGAAAAGGCCATGCGCGACCGGAACAGGCTGTTGAAGGATCAGGTGCGTGATCCCGTCTGGTATCGCGCGCTCGAGGCGCAGATGGCGCGCACGGGTGCTGTCATCCACGCCAACCGGATTGCTGCGCTGAAGGCTCTGGCAGAGTCGCAAGAAAACGCTGAAACCAGCTTCCCAAGCGCGGATCTGACCCTGACCCAAGCCGATGGCGACATGCCTGAAACAGAAGAGACCTTGGCGCAGGCCTTGGCCGATGGCCGTCCGCGCGACGTCATGGCGGGACGAACGCTGATCGGGCCGCATCGCGCCGATCTGTACGGCGTTTTTCAGGCCAAGGGCGTGCCGGCCTCTGACTGTTCGACTGGCGAACAGAAGGCGTTGTTGATTTCCCTGATCCTTGCCAACGCCCGCGCGATTGCCAAAGATTTCGGCGCAGCGCCCATCCTGTTGTTGGATGAGGTTGCGGCCCATCTTGATGGCGGAAGACGTGCAGCGCTTTACGACGAAATAACTGCGCTAGGAGCGCAGGCGTGGATGACAGGTACGGGTGTCGAATTGTTCGAGGAACTGGGCCAGCGCGCGCAGTATATTGAAGTCACCGAACAAGACGGGCAAAGCTGCACCAAGCAAATCGCGCTTTCATCGTAGGCCATCCGACATGACCATCACCGCAACAGAACTCGCGCTTTATGCGGGCGCATTGTTCATCCTGTTCCTGACCCCCGGACCTGTCTGGGTTGCCCTGCTGGCGCGGTCAATGTCCGGCGGGTTTCATGCGGCGTGGCCGTTGGCCTTGGGTGTTGTTGTAGGTGACGTGCTTTGGCCGTTCCTGGCCATCCTTGGCGTGACATGGATTGTCTCGGTCTTTTCCGGCTTTCTGCTGTTCATGAAGTGGGTTGCCTGCCTGACATTCCTGTTGATGGGCTATCTGATCATCAAAAACGCCGACAAACAGATATCAAGCGATAGCCGTCTGACACGACCCGGCATGTGGGCGGGGTTTTTGGCGGGGTTGGCTGTGATCATCGGCAATCCCAAGGCGATCCTGTTCTACATGGGCATGCTCCCGGGGTTCTTCGATCTGCCCAGTCTGCAATGGCCGGATATGGTTGCCATTGCCGCCCTGTCCGCCGCTGTTCCCTTGGTCGGAAACCTGATCCTTGCGCTGTTTGTGGACCGCGTGAAACGCTTGATGACATCACCAAAAGCATTGCGGCGCACAAACCTGACAGCTGGTAGTTTGATGATCGCCGTCGGGCTATTCATTCCCTTCACGTAAGCCCCGCACGGGCAGCGGGACAGGATTTGGCGGAAACTGATTCTAACCCACAGAATATAGTGTCATCTGCGTGACATTCCGGTTTCGGATCGCTATAAATTGCCCGAGAAAAACAAGGAAAAACCATATGGCTGAGAGCGCGCAGAACCCCGAAGAATATGGCGCAGATTCCATTAAAGTTCTCAAGGGCTTAGAAGCTGTTCGCAAGCGTCCCGGTATGTACATCGGTGACACCGACGATGGCTCGGGCTTGCACCACATGGTCTACGAAGTCGTCGATAACGGAATTGACGAGGCGCTGGCCGGTCACGCCGATGCTGTGACCGTCAAAATCCACGCCGACAACTCGGTTTCGGTCAGCGACAACGGTCGCGGCATTCCTGTCGATATTCACCCGGAAGAGGGCGTTTCCGCCGCCGAGGTTATCATGACCCAGCTGCACGCCGGCGGTAAGTTCGACTCGAACTCTTACAAGGTTTCGGGTGGTCTGCACGGCGTGGGTGTTTCGGTTGTGAACGCGTTGTCCGATTGGTTGGATCTGCGCATCTGGCGAAATGGCAAAGAACACCACGCCCGCTTTGAACGTGGCGATACAGCCAAGCACCTTGAGGTCGTCGGCGACGCCAATGGCCGAAAGGGAACCGAGGTCCGCTTCCTTGCATCGACCGACACGTTCTCGAACGTAGATTACGATTTCCATACGCTTGAAAAGCGCCTGCGCGAACTGGCCTTCCTGAACTCGGGCGTGCGCATCATCCTAGAAGACGAACGCCCCGCCGAACCGCTGAAAACAGAACTGTTCTACGAAGGCGGCGTGAAAGAGTTTGTGAAGTATCTCGACCGCTCCAAACAGTCTGTCATGACCGAACCGGTTTACATGACCGGCGAAAAAGACGGTATCGGTGTTGAAATCGCGATGTGGTGGAACGACAGCTACCATGAAAACGTGCTGCCCTTTACCAACAACATCCCGCAGCGTGACGGTGGTACCCATATCGCTGGTTTCCGTGGCGCGCTGACGCGGACGATCAACAATTACGCGCAGTCTTCGGGCATCGCGAAGAAGGAAAAGGTCAACTTCACAGGCGACGACGCCCGTGAAGGTCTGACATGCGTACTGTCCGTGAAGGTTCCTGACCCCAAGTTCAGCAGCCAGACAAAAGACAAGCTGGTATCCTCCGAGGTACGCCCCGCAGTCGAAAGCCTGATGAACGAAAAACTGGCCGAGTGGTTCGAAGAAAACCCGAACCAAGCCAAGATCATCGTCGGTAAAATCGTCGAAGCCGCACTGGCGCGTGAAGCGGCCCGTAAGGCCCGCGAACTGACCCGCCGCAAAACCGCGATGGACGTGAACTTCTTGGCTGGCAAGCTTAAGGACTGTTCCGAAAAAGACCCGGCCAAAACAGAAATCTTTCTGGTCGAGGGTGACTCGGCCGGTGGTTCTGCTCAGACGGGCCGTGACCGTGGTACGCAGGCGATCCTGCCGTTGAAAGGTAAGATCCTGAACGTCGAACGCGCGCGGTTTGACCGGATGCTGGGGTCTCAGGAAATCGGCAACCTTGTGATGGCGCTGGGTACGGGCATTGGCCGTGACGAATTCAACATCGACAAGCTGCGGTACCACAAGATCGTCATCATGACCGACGCGGACGTCGACGGTGCGCACATCCGTACGCTGCTGCTGACGTTCTTCTATCGCCAGATGCCCGAGCTGATTGAGGGCGGCTATCTCTACATCGCGCAGCCGCCGCTTTACAAAGTGACCCGCGGCAAGTCCGAGGTGTACCTCAAGGATCAGGCGGCGATGGACGACTATCTGATCCAGCAGGGCACCGACGGCGCGCTGCTTCGTCAGGGCAACGGTGAAGAAATCACCGGTCAGGATCTGATCCGCGTGGTTGAAGAGGCGCGTCAGTTGAAGCGCGTTCTCGATGCCTTCCCAACGCACTATCCGCGCAACATTCTGGAACAGGCCGCCATCGCGGGTGCCTTTATTCCGGGTGCTGTGGATGCCGATCTTCAGGGTGTTGCTGACAAGGTTGCAAAACGTCTGGACTTGGTCGCGCTGGAATACGAACGCGGCTGGATGGGCCGCATCACACAGGACAAAGGTATGCGTTTGGCGCGTATCCTGCGCGGTGTGGAAGAGGTCCGGACGCTGGACGGCCCGATGCTGCGTTCCGGCGAAGCGCGTAAGACAGGCAGCTTCACAGAATCCCTGCAGGCGGTTTACAACCTGCCCGCAGTCCTAGAACGCAAAGACCGCCGCGAGGTTATCAATGGTCCGCTCGATCTGCTGCGCGCCATCCTTCAGGAAGGCGAAAAGGGCAACCAGCTTCAGCGATACAAAGGTCTGGGCGAAATGAACCCCGATCAGCTTTGGGAAACCACGCTGGACCCCGATGCGCGGACGCTGCTGCAGGTTCGTGTCGATGACATGGCCGAAGCGGATGACCTGTTTACCAAGCTGATGGGCGACGTCGTCGAACCGCGCCGAGAATTCATCCAGCAAAACGCCCTGAACGTCGAAAACCTCGACTTCTAAGGCAGATAGAAAAGGCGGAGGTTCGGTGTGACCTCTGCCTTACACCACTTCTTCACACAGCGATTTTACCGTCCAGCGCAGCATCAATTGCGTGCTGGCCAAAGTGCAGTCCACATTCATATTTGCCGAAAATGAACTGTGTGTTTGCTCCGGATTTCAGACCCTTCTGAATCCCTTCACCGATCACAAAATCTTCTTCGAACACGATCCGGATTAGATCGTAGTTCTTGGTGTAATAGCGCTCGGCTTTTTCTGTCTTGGGCTCTTCCGGGATCAGCATCATGCACTGGAAAATGCAGGTATCGGGGCCTGTCGGGATCACAAAGTGGATATAGACGTGATCGTTCTGAACCTGCACAAAATTGGCAGGGAACAGATAGTTCTGCGTCATGAAATACTTGCGGTATTCCCACTCGGCTTCAGGCTTATCACGTAGTTCTTCGATGTTCGGCTGCGGCAGCGCGTGGCGGACATGTGGGCCGAAATTCAGATGGACGCTTTGATTGTCCAGATAGCCAGAACAGGCCGTATCGCGGTGCGCATGGCAGAAATGATAGCTTTCCTGAAACCCCTCAAGCAGCAGGCGCCAGTTCATATTCTTCTTCAGTTCCCATTTGCGGAACACAAAGTGGTTGCCTAGGTCCAGACCATTCAATTGCTCTTTCATAGGTGCAAGCCACGCATCGATGTCGACCTCGTGTTCCGGAACCGACGGCATCACCCAGATCAAACCAAAGCGTTCCCAAGCGGGTAGTTCAACAAGCCCGAGGTCCGAGCGGTCTACGCCTTCAAAACCGGCGGGTTGGGGGATGCCGCGCAGTTTGCCGTCCAGTCCATACGTCCAGGAATGGTAGGGGCACGAGAACGTCCGCGCCTTGCCGCAAGGTTCCTTTTCGACGCGCGCGCCGCGGTGGCGGCAGACATTCAGAAATGCCTTCACCTCGCCGTCCTGCGTTCGCGTTACCAGAATCGGAACACCCGTCGCATCGTGGGTAAAGAAATCACCCGCTTCGGCCAAATCGGACACATGACCCAAAACCAAGGGAAATTTGCGGAACAGTGTGTCGATCTCGCTTTGAACCCTGTCAGCGGAATTGTACCGCTCGATGGGGTTCAGCATCACATCTTCAAGCATATGGGTCGTCTTCTTTTCGACCATGTCAAAGACTTCACGGATGATCTGGCGTTCTTCGGTTGTGATGGTCATGACGTCTCCTCCTCAGCGGCTGGCGTTGGACAATACCGTTGCGCCGCCCATTATTGCTACAATACCAAAAGGTACTGTTCAATCGGGATTCTTTGTTGTTTGATCATGTCTACTCCATCCGTGGACTTCACGTTGGGTCTGAAAAACAGTAGGGTCCCGCGACGTTTGAACTGGATTAACAATGACCGAGCCCACCAAAACGATTGTCCGCAGGCGGCCGACACAGCGACGCAAAGAAAGCCCGCTGTCCGAAGAGGATTGGGTGGATGCCGCAATCAAAATTCTAAAAGACGACAACGTTCGCGGGATCAAGATTGATGCCTTGTGCAAGATGCTGGGTGTCACGAAGGGCAGCTTTTACTGGCACTTTTCGACGCGAAGCGACCTGCTTGTGGCGATGCTGGATCACTGGCGCCGCCGCACAACGCTGAATGTCATCCGGTCAGTATCAGGCGCTGGCGTCGATCCAAAAAGCAGGATGAAGCTTTTGTTTGCACTGCCCCGCCGCAGCAATTCACCGGCATCCGCACAGGTCGAAGCGTCTATTCGCGATTGGTCGCGTCGGGCGGATTTGCCCCGCAAAGCTGTGAAGGAAGTCGATGAAATCCGCTTTGACTACATCACCGGACTTTTCACCGACATGGGCTTTGACGACACCGAAGCGCGTAAGCGCGCCTACCTTGCGTATTGCATCCTGATGGGCGACTCGATCCTGAGTGGTACGCTTTCAGAAATGGACGCCGATGAATTCGCGGCCCAAGCTTTGATGATCACGACAACGCTGGAAAAGATAGACGGCTAACGGACGCCGCCTAACGAATGCGTTACTCTTTGTCTGGGAACCGAGCCACCATTCTCCGACCCGCTTCTTCATACTCGCGCACAAACCGATCCACGATGTCCGCTATGGGTTCAACACGATCAATTGCACCGCACCCTTGCCCCGCGCTCCACACGGTTTTCCATGCCTTTGTGCCCGCGTGCATATCGCCTGAAAAATCAAGCTTTGCTTCGGCTTTCATATCATCCAGATCCATGCCAGCCGCCGCAATCGACGCTTTCATCCAAACGCCAAGCACGCCTGTGATGGCTTTGGACGCGACCAGATCCTCGATCCCGCTATCGATCACCATCTGGCGATAATCATTGCCAATCAGGTTTTCTTCAGCCGTCAAAAACCGCGTACCGACATAGGCGAAATCAGCGCCCAGCGTTTCAACGGCCAGAACAGCCGCGCCCGATGAAATCCCGCCGCCGACGGCAATCGGCCCATCGAAAAACTGCCGGACCTCGTCCAGAAACGGCGCCATCGCGTATTGACCAGTGTGCCCACCTGCTCCGGCACAAACCAAGACCAGACCGTCGGCGCCTTTGTCCAAGGCTTTACGTGCATAGGTCGGACTATTCACATCGGCAAAGACCAAGCCGCCATACGAATGAACGGCCTCAGTCACACGATGGGGGCCACCAAGTGCGGTGATCACGATCTCGGGCTGGAACTCTTTCACCAGCGCTAACTCTTCTTCAAAGCGACCATAGCTGTTGTGCGTGATCATGTTGAAGGCAAAAGGCAATTTGCCCGGACCGAGTTCGGCACGAATGCGTTCGAACCAAGCTCGCAAATCGTCGATGGTTCGGCCATTGGGGCCCGGAAACGCACCAATCACACCTGCCTTGGCTGCGGCGATCACCAGATCGGGGCCCGACACCAGAAACATTGGCGCAGCAATCAACGGCACGCGCAGGCGGGCCTTCAGCGCCGCGATTTTGGCTTTTGCAGTCATAGTCTTATCCATTTTCGCGCGCCGAACCTAAGTGGCGCTTTCCCGTGCACGTTGGCGCAAAGCCATGCGGTCCACCTTACCGGCGGGCGTCAGCGGCAATTTATCTAGAAACTCAATCCGCCCGGGCATTTTGTACCCGACAAGATACTGGCTGCAGGCGTCGCGCAGCGCGCCTTCTGTCAACTCGTTGCCGTCCGCGACGGTGACGTAAGCCACGACCACTTCGCCAGCCCGTTCGTCAGGTGCGCCTACAACGCTCACACCCGTGACGGCAGGGTGGGAAAAGACGGCCTCTTCAACCTCGCGGGGGAAGACATTGAACCCTTTGTGCAGGATCATGTCTTTCTTGCGGTCGGTGATCGTCAGGAAGCCGTCTTCGTCAAGCACCCCAATATCCCCCGTGTAAACCCACCCATCCCGCAGAACGAGAGCGGTTTCGGATTCGTTGTTACAATAGCCGCGCATCATATGCGGGCCTTTGATGCGAATTTCGCCGGTCTCACCAGTTGGCAAAACGCGATGGCCGCCTTCCAGATCAACAATTTCAACAAAGGTATCGGGCATGGGTTTCCCCACAGTACCGGGGCGGTTTCCGCTGATGGCGGTGTTGACGGAAATCGGAGCCATTTCCGTCATTCCGTACCCTTCATAGATCGTCAGGCCAGTCAGCTCTTTCCAGCGTCGATGCACCTCTAAGGGGAATGACGCGCCCCCACCGGGACAGACCCGAAGCGAACTGATATCGCGCTGATCCAGTTTGGGATCGGCCATAAGTGCTTGGTAAATCGCAGGGGGGCCACCGCCCAGAACAGTGACCTTCTCGCCCTCGATCTGATCAAGCACTGCAGCCGGATGGAACCCTTCGGGCACAATCGACCCGCCGCCGCACTGAAGGGGCAGACACACACCCGCCAGATAGCCGTAGATATGGCTGAAAGGGGCGATCGGCAGAAAGATTTCGCCGTCATGAAGCGGCCAGCCGCACTGCATACGCGCGCCAGCTGCAAGGATTTGCTGATGCGAATACAGGATCCGCTTTGGGATGCCGGTTGTGCCGCCGGAAAAGAAATATGTGGACGGTCCATCCCCCGACCCGCATTGGTTCTGTGCGGTGGCCTTGGCATCCATCCAGGTTTTGACGTCGCCCGCATCAATGATGGCAGCATCGGGGGCAAATTCCAGCACGTGATCCGCGATGATCAGTGCTGGTTTCAAGTCGGCCATCAACCTTGCGCCGGATTCCTTCGGCATGGCTGCATTAAACAGCGCGGCCCGACCACCCGAGAACAGAACGCCCAGGTAAGCGGCAAGGCAGGATGCACTGTTGCGCATGAATATCGCGACATCCCTGTCCTGAATGCGGTCTGCATATTTGGCAGAAAACCCGCGTAACGCCGATGCCATGTCGCCCCACGTCATGCGGATCGACGCGTCTGCGATCAGCAGGCGGTCATGGTGCTGCTCGGCACGCTTTTCAAATAGCGCAACAAGGTTTTCAGCGGTCTCGACGGACCGCCAGTCCAAGAACTCAGTCGATGTCATGCAAGCCTCCTCCGCCGCGGCTCAAAGCTAAGCGAAGGTGGGGGCGCAAAACAATACCCTTTGGTACGTTTGGCGAATAAATCAGATAAAGCCCCAATATGCGCTTCGCCCGAAACGCGCCTGCCTCCGACAGCTTTAAAACCACTCGGGTAGGGCGACCTGCCCGAAAGGGTAACGCGATTGTCCGCCTTCGGGCCTTGCTTTCTACACAGACGGTTCTGGCGCGAAATCACTTCTTATCAATGATGAACGTCTGACTATTCGATTTCCGGACGCGCAAAATGAACCTCACGATTTCTGCTCAAATCACTGAAAGCAAAGCGCCAGAGGACACTCTTGTAGTGGACCTTGCCAGCGATCAGAGCACGCGGGACATTTTGCAGGCCATCCTGTCCGAGGTCGCGGGGGACGCCGTGTCTGATTTGTCCTTGGTTCTTTCCGGCGAACGCAGCATCTGTGATGTACCGCTGAACGAACGCTTTTCGGCCCTTCAAGCGCTGGGCACGTGGCATCAGCTTTTGGCGATTGCCCGCGAATTCGAAACCGTTCGCGTTCGGCGCAGCCTTGAACAAACCGGCGGGTCCCGCACTATTCCGGGGTCTTTCGCACAGGTCATTTCGCGCGCTGAAACCAATGGATTGCCGCGCAAGACATTGATCGATGCGCTGGGCGCGCTGGACGTGTGCCCCACAATGACGGCCCATCCGACCGAAACCAAGCGTGTGACGGTTCTGGAAATCCACCGCCGCATCTATCGCCGTTTGACCGATCTATTGGGCCGCTCATGGGCGCCGCGCGAAAAGCTGTCCTATCTTAATGCCCTTAAGGCCGAAGTCGAATTGTTGTGGCTGACAGGCGAACTGCGTCTGGAAAAGCCGACCGTCGAACAAGAGGTCGAATGGGGTCTCTATTTTTTCCGCGAAGTCCTTTTTAACTGCGTCCCTGAACTCAGCGACACATTGAACAACGCGCTTGCGCATCAATATCCCGATGTGACGCCCAGCCCGTTCCTTCATTTTTCATCCTGGATTGGTGGCGACCGCGATGGCAACCCCCACGTCACGCCGGTCGTCACCAAACAGACCCTGTCCCGCTACCGCGAAACGGCATTGAAATCCTACCGGCCTGACCTGGTCAGCCTGTGCCGTGACCTGTCAATCAGCCTGAACGTGTCGCAGGTCCCTCAGGCCTTTCTGACCCAAGTTGGCGCCTTGCTGGATACCTGCGGTCCGGCCGCCGACGCCGCGCGCAACCGCAATAGCGAAGAACCCTTCCGTCAGTTTGCGACCGCATTGCTGATGCGCCTCGACGCCACAATCGCGGCTGATAATGGGGACTTCAGCGCAGTCAAACCCTTTAAAACCGCCCGTGAATTCGAAGACTGGCTAAGCGTTATGGATCAGGCGCTTCGCACGTGCGGGGCCAAGGCTAATGCCCGTCGGAAAACAACGCCTTTGCTTCAACGTGTTCGGACGTTCGGCTTTCATGGCGTCACCATGGACATCCGCCAGAACGCCACAGTGATCAACCGGACCCTGAAGCAGGTTTTCGAAGCCCGCCACGTCGCCCCATGCCCTGATCCGGGCACTGCCGAGTGGTCGACCCTGTTGCAAACCGCCCTTGCGGACACCGCCGAATTTGACCGTTCTGCGCTGACCGGCTTGGATGATGAGGCGAACGAAACGCTTGATCTGTTTGCGCTGATCTCGAAAGAACGCGCCGCCGACAAACGCCGGATCGGCACCTTTATTCTGTCCATGACCACCAGTGCAGAAGATATCCTTGCCGTATATCTGCTGGAGAAATGGATGGGGCAGGGGCAATTGACCAGCGCCTTGGCGGTGGTGCCCCTGCTTGAAACAATCGACGATCTTCGCGCCGCAACAGACATTCTGGATCAGCTGTTCAGCAACCGTACCGTCCGTCGCGCGATCCGTGAAAACGGTGATCGCCAAGAGGTGATGCTGGGCTATTCCGACAGCAACAAAGATGGCGGTTTCTTCACCTCGAACTGGGAGCTGTCCAAGGCCCAGACCGCGCTAAGCCGTGTCGCCAACCGGCATCGTGTGCAGCTATCCTTTTTCCACGGTCGCGGTGGATCAGTGAGCCGCGGCGGTGCGCCCACCGGCAGGGCCATTGCCGCCCAACCCCATGACACGGTCAACGGCAAACTTCGGGTCACGGAACAGGGTGAAATCGTTTCGGCCAAATTCGCCAACCGTGGCACTGCTCTTGCCAATCTGGAATATCTGACGGCTGCTGTGCTTGATCACACGCTGCACGAAAACCAGAAACGCCTGTCTGCAGACGCGCCCGAGTTCCGAGAGGCGCTCGAGGCGCTGTCAGGTCTGGCCCAGCTTAAATACGTTGATCTGATCCACAGCGATGGGTTCCTCGATTATTTCTACGAATCCAGTCCGGTCGAGGAACTGGCCCTGCTGAAAATCGGCTCTCGTCCAGCCAAACGCTTTTCAAAAGGGGCGCGCGATCTAGGCGATCTGCGGGCCATCCCGTGGGTCTTCGCATGGAGCCAGAACCGCCACATGATCACCGGTTGGTATGGCATCGGGTCTGCGCTTGAAGCCTTCATCGATGTGCGCGGACGCCATGGTCTGGCCACGCTTCGCAAGATGTATGAACGATCAAACCTGTTCCGCCTGATCATGGATGAAAGCGAAAAGCTTTTGCTGCAGTCTGACATGGAAATTGCGGCGCTTTATGCCGGTTTGGTCTCTGATACCCACACGCGCGACGCCGTGTTCGAAAAAATTCAGATCGAACACAAACTGACGCAAGCCATGATCACCTCGATCACCGAAGAAACGTCTTTGGCTGAACGGTTTCCCACCTTCCGCGACAAACTGATGGCCGCGCGTCCGCAGATGGTCGGACTGCACCAGTTGCAAGTCGATCTGTTGGCAAAGGTTCGCGCCGCGGGTGGGGCCGACCAAGCAGCAAAAGAAGACGTCGACGCATTGTTGATGTCCATTCACGTCATTTCTGGCGGGCTTGGATGGACAGGCTGACACAACCGAAAACGCTACGAAAAGGACCACGACATGAACATCGAAGCACCAATCGATACGACAGATTTCTTCACCACCCCGCTATCCGAGAGCGACCCCGAGCTATTTGCGTCGATCACGGGTGAGCTTGGTCGTCAGCGCGACGAGA